>JAUHZI010000006.1 GCA_030426105.1 Bacteroidia bacterium
CAATATTAAATGCAATAAGATTACAGAGAATGAATTGGTAGTAAATTAAATAATCTAGTCTTGGTTTTACAAGACTAGATTATTATGATATTTACTCAGGTCTATCATATTGACAACACCCTGGTAATTCCGAATATACAGATTCATCTGCTCTATGAGAATCCGTATCATAACCAGCTCCTGCTATTTTAGATTTGATTTTATCTTCATTCATTTTTTCTGAATCATAAGTAACAGTAATCATTTTAGTCTCTTTATCCCAATCAGCATTTCCAATACCATCTTGACCATTTAAAGATCCTTCAATCGTTTTTTCACACATACCACAGTTTCCATATACTTTAAACTCTGCTTTAGTTAGCGAATCATTTGATTCTTGTGCATTTCCACAGCTCGTCAGCATTGATACTCCAAAAAATACTGGCATTACTATTTTAAACATTGATTTTTTCATTTGTTTTATTTTAGATTATTATTTAAAAATTCAATTAATTTCTCTCCTCTTAAATCTTTGGCTATTATTTTTCCTGTAGGATCGATTAGAATAGAGAATGGAATGCTTTTTACACCAAACTGTTTCGCTACAGAATTGTCCCATCCTTTCAAGTCACTTACATGTGTCCAATCTAGTTTGTCTTTTGCTATGGCTTTTAGCCACTTTTCTTTATCCTTATCTAAAGAAATACCTAAGACTGTGAAATTATTGGTCTTATAGTTTTCAAAAGCTTTAACCACATTTGGATTTTCTTGCCTGCATGGTCCGCACCATGAAGCCCAAAAATCTATTAAAACATATTGACCTTTAAAATTATTTATATTTACATTGTTCCCATTAATATCTGGTAATGAGAACTCCGTAATTGCTGAACCAATCGCAGTTTTCTCTAAATCCTTCAGCCTATTGGTAATTAAAGTTAAGTGATTCGATTCAATGCCATTTTCATTAAATTGAGCTAAAAGAGAATTTAGCTCTTCTTCATCATTGGAATAGTAATAATTTGAACCAAATAAATAGGCACTAACGTATGATTTTGGATTTGATTTAATATAATCTAAAATGTACTCTGATTTATTTTCTTCAGTTTCATCATATAAGAGTTCAATGTTGTTTAGTTTTATTGTGTCTTGCTTTTCCTTAAATACATAATACAACTCATATAGTGAATCCATTTTATATTCATAACGACTTAATTGGTTTTGAATTAATGTCCATTCATCGTGATTTTTCGACCCTGAAGCCTTTTCTAAACTGTCATCCTCATTAATTGTAATTGGTACTTCTCCATTCTCTGCAAAAAAGAGGATGTCCCTATCTTCATTATAACTTAGATGAATCATTTCTGGAGCATTAAAAGATTTATGAAAATTAAAATCTCCGTTCTTTACTTTTGATGAATCTGTCTTAGTCCATTTCTCACCGTTAAACTGTTCTAAATATATCCAGTCAATATCTTTTTCAATATGTCCTGACAGGTTCAATTCATTTAATTCTGGCATTTTGGCTTCCATACTTTTTTCACTAGAATCTTCACAAGAAGATATTAGTACTGCAAAAAGTGAAGTATAAATTATTTTTTTCATGTTTTAATGATTGTGTCCACTCAAAGGACTGTTATTTATTGGGGTTACTACTTTTTTATTTTTAAAATCTTTGTCTATCTTGACTTCCATTGAGCCACAGTCTAGCATTTGTTTTCCAAAATATGGATTAAGGATTTTACTCTCAGAACTTAACCAAAAGCCTCCGTCTTCAAAAGCCATCGGGCAAAACTGCACATAATATGTTTGGTCATTAACACCGTAAATCTTAGTTAAATCGATTATGACAGAAGACAACTCCAAAAATGTTTTTCGTTGTTCCTTAATTGATTTTTCTAATGCAATTTCTTTTGCTAGTGTTGTCAAAGACTCTGATTGTTGCATCCAAATCATGTGGGCATCAACCGTTAGCAGATCCATTTCTGCTTTTTCAATAGATGTCATCATTAATTCGGCATTGGTTACTGAGGTTATGGCATCATCATTCACTAAGGAATTCTTCAATGATAGGTAATTACTTAAAATATCATTTAATTGATCTTTAAACTTTATTGGAGTTGTATTCGTGAAATCAGGAAGGGCGCTTGTATTATCGGATAATAATGATCGATTCATCATGCTAGATTGATTATTTAATTGAGCTGAAGCATCTATCACAAATGATCCGTTAGTAACAACCTCATCTCCGTTACTTACGCCATCTAGAACTATGTAACTGTTTCCAGCCGACTCTCCTAATGTTACTTCTCTAAATTCAAAAGACGGCATCTCTAAATCAGGTAATTTCACATAAACAACAGACCGTTCACCTGTCCATAAAACCGCAGATTTCGGAACTAATACTACATCACTGGCTTTACTATTATTAGTGATAATTCCTTCCAAAAACATTTCAGGCTTTAGTAATTGATTTTGATTGTTTATAGTAGTCCTAATAGTAGCTGTTCGGGTTGTTGGATTAATAACGGGATCTATAAAAACTATGCTAGACGTGAATGTTTTATTCGAAATTGCAGGAGTAGTAAAGTTTATTTCATTTCCTAATTCAATACTTGATAAATCCGTTTCGTAAATATCAAAAATTGCCCAAAGTTGATTTAAGTTTTGGATATCAAATAATACTTCTCCTTCATTTAAATAATCTCCAACAGAAACTTTTTTATTTAGAACTACTCCAGAAAACCCTGCGTAAATATTAAAGGATTCAATCACTTCTTTAGAAGTTATAATTGACTCAATTTGTTCCTCTGTAATTTTCCAAAACTTTAGTTTGTTGACAGCAGCTTCATATAATTTTGGGTTAGCATCTTTTACTTTATTGGCTTCTAACAATTCTTTTTGAGCTGTTATCAATTTCGGAGAGTAGATTGAGGCTATCTTTTGCCCTTTATTTACTTTTTCTCCAGTGTAACTTACAAAAAGCTTTTCGATTCTACCCGAAATATGAGAAACAATACTTGCTGAATTTGTTTCATCTGCTTTAATTTTTCCAGAAAGTTTTAATCCTTTTGCATCAACACTTCCAGAACCAACTAAGGTTGTTTGAATGTTTGCAATTTTAACAGCATCATCTGTCATTTCGAATACTAATGGGTTTGAATTATTGTTAGCATCTAAAGGAATTAAATCCATACC
The DNA here is from genome assembly GCA_030426105.1 of Bacteroidia bacterium. Taxonomy (GTDB): domain Bacteria; phylum Bacteroidota; class Bacteroidia; order Flavobacteriales_D; family Parvicellaceae; genus S010-51. The sequence goes on from JAUHZI010000006.1 coordinate 3,175, forward strand.
ACAAATGGGGCAATCTCCAGGTTCAGGCTGACGAATTTGAGGATGCATAGAGCAAGTCCAAATTTCCTCAGTTTTTGATTCTGACGGATTCTTTTCAGAGACAGTCGAATCTTTTGGGGAATTACCAAAAATTAACCAACCTAGAGCTAATCCTGCAATTAATATTCCTGTGTAAATTATATATTTTTTCATTGTGTCTTTTTTAAACGATTAACATAGTTAATGCCATTACAATCATTATAGCATTTTCAATAAAAGTAGCTTCTGTCATAGGTAATTTTAAGGCTGTACCTAAACACGCACACCTGATAGATTTCTTGTCTAATAATGTTTTTGTAACTCCAATTGTAGTTATACCAAGAATAATTAAGGTGGCTACTAATGCAATTTTAATTTCAAATCTCAGTAAGAACATAATACCTAAAGCAGTCTCAATGAAAGGATAAATAACAGCATAAATAGGAACTTTTTTTGCTAAAGGATCATACATTCTAAATGAATCAGGAAAGCCTTTTAAATCCAACATTTTAAAGAAGCTAAATACGATATAGAATAATCCCATAAAATCTAACATGACTTCCTCTAGCATCCAGTTTTTATGATGAATTAAATTACTAGAAATGGTTATGTATAATAATATTATTAATAAAGGTTTTAATTGTTGTAGTTTAGATTTTTCAGCCTCTATTTCAAATTCAGACAATATGGTATCGCTCGTCTTTTCTTCAATACTATATTTTTCAGGTAAAGAATTTTTTAAAATTGATAAAGGAATATGTTGGCTCATTGATATTACTGCTTCTCCTTCTTCTAAGTTTACATCAACAGCTAGAACATTATCTATTGAACTAATGTATTTTTCGATTGATGCTTTACAGCCATTACAGGTCATCCCTGTTATTTTATATGTATGTTTCATTTCTTTATCTTTTTACATTAATATTAATGCCCATTATGGGCTTAAAATTTAGTGATTCGCTCTATATTAGCCTGAGCGATATTAGCTTTTAATTCTGCTTTATATATCCCTAAATCAAAATCTAATAGTTGATTCTGCACCATTAATAATTCTTCAAAGCCTTTACCACTAGAACTATATTCTGATAACAGAACATCATAAGCCATTTGCATGGTACTTGATTGATTTTGATATAAACTATTTTCTAGTAATCCATTGTCATAATCAGCTTTATAATTAATTAGTAGACTTATCATTTTATCTGTAATTGTTTCCTTTTTAACTTCTAATGATTGCTGAATTAGTTTCTCTTCTTCGATTTTTGCTTGGTACGATTTCCTGTAAATAGGGATTGACAACATTACTTTTGGAACAAGAATATCTCTGCCATTATTCATAGGATTTGCATCCGTTCTTTGTCCCACAAAACTGTAATCTAACCCTAGTCCAAGAGTAGGTTTGTTCATATTACTGTTTACAGCAATTGAATTATTAGACTGCTCTATTTGATAATTAACTTGTGTTATTAGTGGATGATTGTTTTCAATTTTATTTTTGAAAGAAGCTAAATCATATTCTAAAACAGGAAGAACCAAACTATCTACTAATTCTATTTTTGTGCTTGTGGGCTGTTTAGTTAATTCATTAATTTTAGATTCAAACACAAATTTTTGATTATCAATCATTAAGAGTTGTTGTCTCAATGATTGAAGTTTTGTTTGAACCCTTAAAACATCTGATAAAGTTGCTTGTCCACTTTCTACATTTGCTAATGAAATAGCTTCCAAAGATTCATATAACTTGATGTTACTCCTTAAAACAGATTGTTTCTGGTCTAAAAAGTATAATTGGTAGTAGGCACTTTTTACTTGGTAAAACAAATCTAATTTCACAATTGCTATTTGTTCATACTTAGCTTTAGACATGGAAATAACGACTTCCTCTTTTGACTTTAAAGTACCAAACCAAGGAAATATTTGGGAAGCACTAACCATCATCATTTGTGGTCCTAATCTTGTTTCAGGTCTAAGAGCAGGAACGCCAACTCCCAATTGAGGATTGGGTAATTGGTTTACCTGATTTTTCTTTTCCATTACTGATTCATATTCTAATTCAATAGACTTTAATTGAGTGTTATTTTCTACAACCAATTGTAATAGTGAGTCTAATGATTGAGCATTTAAAGGCTCAAACCTAAATACTAGAATAATGCAGAATAAAAATATGTATTTTATTGTTTTCATCTTATTTGATTTTAATTACTTCTTTTTTTGACATATACGATCCCCACTTAAACCGTCCTTCTTGCCAAACGAAGTAAAGTACTGGCACAGTAAACATGGTTATAATATTTAATACCATTCCCCCGAATGAAGGAATTGCCATTGGCAACATAATATCCGATCCTTTACCAGTGGAGGTAAGAATAGGCAAAAGAGCCAAAATAGTGGTGGCAGTTGTCATCATGGCTGGCTTAACTCTCCGCAATCCTCCTTCCACTACAGCATCTTTTATTTCTTCAATAGAATTTGGTTTGTTCGATTTAAAACTATCCTTTAGGAAAGTAGCGACAAGAACACCATCATCAGTAGCAATACCGAAAAGAGCTAAAAAACCAACCCAAACAGCAACGCTTAAATTGATTGATTGCATTTGGAATAAATCTCGCATATTCGTTCCAAATAGATCAAAATTCATAAACCAATCTTGACCATATAACCAAATCATAATGAACCCTCCTGAAAAAGCAACAAAAACACCAGAGAAAACAAAAAGAGAAGTAACTACCGATTTAAACTGGAAATAAAGAATTAGAAAAATTAACACTAAAGCTATTGGTATCACAATGCCCAGTCTTTTATTAGCTCTTACTTGTTGTTCATAATTACCTGCAAATTTAAAGGTAATACCATTAGGAACTTTCAAGACACCTTCATCAATTTTTGAATCAAAATAAGCTTGAGCGTCTTTTACTAACTCTACTTCTGAAAAGCCATCTTCTTTGTCAAAAAGAACATATCCGACTAAAAACCCATCTTCACTTTTGATTGACTGTGGACCTTGTTCATATTTTATATCAACCAAGTCACCTAGGAGAACTTGAGTTCCATTTGGCGCAGCAACATAAATTGATTTAATTTTTTCAGGATCATTCCTCAATTCAGAAGGATAACGAAGCCTTATTCCGTAACGTTCTCTCCCCTCAACAGTAGAAGTCATTACCATACCTCCTATTGCTGTTTGAATTTGATTTTGAACATCTATTATAGATAGTCCATATTTACTAATGATATCTCTTTTAATGTCTATCATTAAATAAGGTTTACCAACTATCCTTTCAGCAAAAACTGCTGAAGATTTAACTCCTTTTACTTCTTTTAAAAACATTTCTAGTTCTAAACCAAAAGCCTCAATAGTTTTTAAGTCTGAACCTTTGACTTTGATTCCCATGGGCGCTCTCATTCCAGTTTGAAGCATTACCAAGCGAGTTTCTATAGGTTGCAACTTCGGTGCTGATGTCAATCCAGGAATTTTTGTTGCATCTACTATTTCAGCCCAAATATCATCTGGAGATTTAATATGGTCACGCCATTGTCGGAAATAATTACCATCATCATCAGGAATCAAATTACCCATATCATCCATTATAAAGACTCCATCCTCATCCACTTTAAAACGAACCCTATGTCCATCTTTGTCAAGTTTGTATTCCGATTTATAAGAGATTATATTCTCATACATACTCATAGGAGCAGGATCTAAAGAACTTTCGATTCTACCTGCTTTTCCAACTACCATTTCTACTTCTGGGATAGAAGAAACGGACATATCCAACAATCTTAAATTGGCTTCATTTATTTCCATCCCAGAATGAGGCATAGATGTTGGCATTAATAGAAATGAACCTTCATTTAGAGATGGCATAAATTCTTGACCTGTATTTTTAAAAACAGAATATCCGCCTATTAAAAGTGTTATTAATAGACCAATAAATACGTATTTGATTGAGATTAAAAACCTCAGTATTTTTTCGTAGAAGTGAATAATAACGTAAAAAAAACTTATGAGTAGTCCTATAATTAAGATTACAAAAATAAAGTTTGTAAACTCACTTTTTAAAACTCCTAAGGGCATCCAAGTTTTTGCTAATAACCAAGCTACGAGTAGTGCATATATAATATTTCTAACGTAATCAAACCGAACAATCCATTTTTCTGATTTGTTTTCTTTATAGTAAGTGTTAATTAGTCCACCTAATCCAACTGTTAAACCGAAGAAACCAAAGAAAGTATACGATGTGAATAAGAGTATTACGGAAAGAAGTACCAACCCTCCATTACTAAAGTAACTTGATGTTTTTCCTTTACTTTTAAATTTGAACAATTGAACTGCTAGCGCAGGAATTACTGTAATTGCTAAAATAATTGAGGCTATCAACGCAAATGACTTCGTATAAGCCAAAGGTCTAAATAGTTTTCCTTCTGATGCTTGCATAGTAAATACTGGTAGGAAACTTACAATTGTTGTAGCAACAGCAGTAATAACAGCAGAAGCAACATCAACAGTTGCTATATATATCGTCTTTTGTAAGGGTTGTTCTGGCGGAGCAATTTTCATTTGGGTAATCATACTTTCTGTTAATACAATACCCATATCTACCATTGTCCCCACAGCAATTGCAATTCCAGATAGAGCGACAATATTTGCATCAATACCAAAGTAACGCATGGCAATAAAACACATGAATACAGCTACTGGCAAGGATGCTGAAATAAGTAGTGAGGACTTTAAGTTAAGAAGCATTAGAATAACTACTATTATTGTTATTAAAACTTCTAAAGTCAGTGCCTCCTCAAGTGTCCCAATGGTTTCGTTTATTAATTGTGTCCTGTCATAAAATGGTACTATAGTAATTTGCGATACAGTACCATCTGCTAAAGTTTTACTTGGCAATCCACCTTTAATCTCTTCAATTTTTGCCTTAACGTTGTTAATTATTTCCAAAGGATTGGAACCGTATCTGGCTACTACAACTCCTCCGACAGCTGGCGAACCTCCTTTATCAAGAATTCCTCTTCTTGTCGCTGGACCAAGATGGACAACAGCTATATCACTAATTCTAATTGGAATATTGTCATTAACTTTAACAACACTTTGTTCTATATCTTGAATAGACTTAACATAGCCTAAACCTCGAACGAAATATTCTGCCAGATTAATTTCCAAAGTTTGAGCACCTATGTCAAGATTGCTTTCTTTGGTAGCTTTCATTACTTGATTTAGAGTAATTCCATAAGCCTTCATTTTATCAGGGTTAACATCTATCTGATATTCCTTAACAAACCCTCCAATAGATGCTACTTCAGACACTCCGCCAGAAGATTGAAGAGCATTTTTGACATAAAAATCTTGAACTGTCCGTAATTCATGTAAGTCCCAACCACCAGTTACATTACCGTCCTTATCTCTTCCTTCAAGAGTGTACCAATAAATTTGTCCAAGAGCTGTAGCATCTGGACCAAGAGTTGGTTGCACACCATCTGGTAAAAGATTTGCAGGTAGCGAGTTTAATTTTTCTAATATTCTGCTTCTGCTCCAGTAAAATTCTATGTCTTCTTCAAAGATTAAGTAAATACTAGAAAAGCCAAACATAGAATTACTTCTAACACTTTTTACCCCGGGTATACCAAGTAAAGATGAAGTAAGTGGATAAGTAATTTGATCCTCAACATCTTGCGGAGAACGCCCCATCCATTTAGTAAATACAATTTGTTGATTTTCTCCAATATCTGGAATAGCATCAACTGCTACGGGATCTCTTGGCAACCAATCCGATTCAATATTAAACGGTGCTGTTACTAATCCCCAAATGACAAACAAACCTAGCATTAGCCATGCAACCAGTTTGTTATCAAGGAAAAACTTGATAATATTATTTAACATCTTAAATTATTTTTTTGATAAACGCTATTTAGCCCTTAGCACAAAGTGCTAAAGGAAATCATCAAAAAAATAGTATCAAATACGGAAAACTTGGTGTAGGATGGAAACATCCTTTATGATTGGAGGAGAGTGATAATGCGCAAAGTTAGAAACACTGTTCGAAGTTTTGAAAATGTCAAAATTAGGCGCAAACATTATTATTGCAACTAATACTTGCTGAAATTGTTCTAAAGAAAAGTCAGTAGATTCTAAATCTCCTCCGTTATCCAACAGAAAAGTTTCATTATGACAGCATTTACCACTTGCTATTTCTCTATTATGACAAGTCTTAATTTCTTTTTTCGGTGCTTCACAACAGGTATGAGTTTCCTTTTCTTTCTTAGATTGCATCATTTCACAAGCTTCAGCTTCTCCAAAAAAACTATAACTCTTCAGCTCGTTACCACAAAAATGAATATCCATAGAAAAGCCTATTGATGAAGAAAACATCAAAAAAGCCATAAACATAGCAAGTGCTCTATATGAAAATTTAGTATTCATTTTACTATATACGCAAAATTACTCAAAAAATTGCATTGATTCAATAAAGAGCTATGATTTTAATTATTTTGATTCCATTTCAACAGTGATTTGTCTCAAGGCAACAAATTATAAAATTGATAACTATCTTTGTTTTTAGCTGAAAATATATAATGTACAATAAAAAAATAGAACAAAAATTAATAGCTAAGGACGTTAAACCAACGGCTATGCGATTGCTCGTACTGGAATATTTTGAATCAATTAACACAGCCATTTCATTGCGACAAATTGAATCACACTTTGATAATTCTGATATGTCAACACTTTATCGGACATTAAAAAAATTCGTTGAACATAATATTCTTCACACAATAGATGATGGCACTGGAACTATTAAATATGCCAAATGTATTGAAGGATGTATTTGTGCCAAGGAGGATTTACACTATCATTTTCATTGTTTAAATTGTAAAAAAACAATCTGCTTAACTGAACAAAGTATTCCTTCTGTAAAACTTCCCAATAACTATACAATGTCTGAAGCGAATATGGTTGTCAAAGGAATGTGTGCAGACTGTCAAAAATAAGTTTGCAAACCATTTGCACAGGGTTATATCTAGCTTTGTAATAAATAAATTATTATGACTAGGTATATATTAATCACAGCAAGCTTTTTAATGTTAAACATTGCGCTTGGACAAACAAATACACTTAGATTAAGTGTTTTAGATAAAGAAAGTAAAGAATCAATAATAGGAGTAACTGTTTATTTTGAATCTCTTGAAAAAGGCGCAATTTCTGATATTAACGGTAAAGTTGAAATAAAAAATATTCCTGATGGGCTACAAGAATTTAGAGTTTCTTTTGTTGGGTATGAACAAATTGATACAGCTTTAGTATTCCCTCTTCAACAAAATGATATAGTTTTTTACCTATCTGAAAGTCAATTTGAATTAGAAGGTGTAACAGTTACCGTTGGAAGAAGTACGAGAACAATAGAGAATATTCCAACTAGAATTGAATATATCGGAGGTGAAGAATTAGGTGAAAAATCTGTAATGAATGCTGCAAACATATCCATGGTGTTGAGAGAGAGTACAGGTATTCAAATGCAGCAAACATCAATAAACAGTGGTAATACGAATGTAAGGATACAGGGGTTAGATGGAAGATATACACAGTTATTAAAAGATGGTTTTCCTTTGTACGGAGGCTTTTCAGGCGGATTAAGTGTAATGCAAATACCTCCTTTAGATTTAAAACAATTCGGTATTATTAAAGGAAGTTCTTCCACGCTTTATGGAGGTGGAGCAATTGCCGGGTTAGTGAATATGGTGTCTAAAACTCCAGAAGAAGAACCATCCTTAGATATTATGCTTACTCAGACTCATGCATTGGGTAGTACGGCTAATTTGTTTTACAGCAAAAAACATGAAAAAATAGGATATACGTTTTACGCTTCTGGAAACTATCAAAAACCTTACGACCCAGATAATGATGGTTTTAGCAATTTAGCGTTGACTAATACAATTTCTATCAATCCTAAAATATTCTATTATCCATCTGATAGAACAACATTTTGGTTTGGTGTTAACGGTACGTACGATTCAAGAATTGGAGGAGACATGGTAGTTATTTCTGAAGGTCAAAATTTTGTAAATCAATATTCAGAATCAAACGAATCTAAAAGAGCAAATACACAAGCTGTTTATGAGACCAAATTTACTAATGAGAATAAGTTAACAATTAAAAATAGCGTGTCCTATTTTTCGAGAAAACAAGAAATTCCGAACTATATCTTTAACGGAAATCAATTAAATACGTTTTCTGAAATTAATTTTCAGTCAAAAAAAGAAAAATCAGAATGGATTTTTGGAGCAAATTTATATACAAACGTATTTGATGAAATTTCAGATACTTTGCAACGAGACCAAAATGATATAACAACAGGTGTTTTTATCAATAATATTTTTGATATTTCTGAAAAGTGGGCAGTTGAATCGGGAGTCAGATTAGATTATTCACAAGATTGGGGGATTTTCCCTTTGCCTAAATTGTCTCTATTATGGAAGCCTTCAAAAAAGTTCACTAGCCGTTTAGGTGGAGGGTTTGGATATAAAATTCCTGATTTATTTACAGAAGATGCAGAACTTCTTCATTATCGAAACATTCTTCCAATAGACAAAGTAATTTTAGCAGCTGAAAAGTCATATGGAGGAAATATAGATTTTAATTATAAAACTATAATTGGAGAAAAAATTTCTTTCTCTATTAATCAATTATTTTATTTAACCTCAATAAGCAATGGATTATTGCTTAACAATGTACCTAATGGATATTTTCAATATAACAATGCCTCTGATGTAATAATGAGTAAAGGGGCTGAAACTAATATTAAATTCAAGTATAAAGACTTTAGATGGATATTAAATTACGCCTATATAGATGCTACACTTAATTACTTGCCAAATAATCCACAAAAACCTTTGACTGCAAAACATAATGCTGGAACTGTTTTAATGTATGAAAGTGAGAAATGGCGTATTGGATATGAAACATATTATACAGGCAAACAAAACTTGAGCGATGGAACGAAATCAAATGATTTTCTTACGATGGGATTGATGTTAATGCGAAACTTTAAGTGGGGCAGTATTTTTACCAACTTTGAAAACTTTACAGATAGACGACAATCTAGATATAGTCCTCTAGTGTTGCCTCCAAATTCTAACCCTAATTTCCCCGAAATATATGCGCCTACTGATGGCATAATAATAAGCGCAGGGATTTTGATTAAGCCGTTTGGAAATGCTGATGATGATGACGACTAATGAAAAAAACTATTTTTGAAATAACCAAGATGGATTGCCCCTCAGAAGAAAATCTAATTCGAATGAAATTAGATGGCATTTCTTGTATTATTAATCTTGATTTTGATATTTCAAATCGAAAATTGGCAATTTACCATCATGGTGTATCAGATCAAATAGAAAAAGCTATCGCTGAATTAGGCTTGGGTAGTAAAAAAATATCAACAGAAGAAACTGATCAAACTGAATTTAAAGAAAACACAAATCAGAAAAATCTACTTTGGACTGTTCTGGCAATTAATTTTATTTTTTTCATGCTTGAAATGGCTACAGGGTTGATTTCAGAATCAATGGGACTTGTGGCAGATAGTTTAGATATGTTGGCAGACTCTTTTGTTTATGGAATTAGTCTATTCGCTGTAGGAGGTTCGTTAATGAGAAAAAAGAAAATAGCTAAACTTGCAGGATTTTTTCAAATAACGCTTGCTTTTATTGGTTTTTGGGAAGTTTTAAGAAGATTTTTCACAGAAGAGCAACTTCCTGAATTTTCGACAATGATAATAGTTTCAATACTCGCACTAATCGCAAATGGAATTTGTTTATTCCTAATGCAGAAATCAAACACTAAGAATGAGGCGCACATGAAAGCGAGTTTGATTTTTACCTCCAATGATATTATTATCAACGTGGGCATTATTGTAGCAGGTGTATTAGTACATTGGTTAAATTCAAGTAAGCCTGATCTAATTATAGGAAGTGTTGTATTTGTATTAGTTATTCAAGGTGCTTTCAGAATTTTGAAAATTTCCAAGTAATTAAAGACTATCCAATAATCTCCTGACTATATATAACGTGCTTCAAAATTTGGTTTGATTTCTTACCGTTTTGGGTCACGATTAAAGCTAAAAGGCTTGATATCATTACGATATCAAGCCTTTTTTAATTGATTATTATTTTATCTTAGAATTTCAAGTTAACTCTATTTCCCTTTTAATTAAAGGCGTGTAGCGAATTTTGGAGGTTTGAATCCTGTCTGGTTTTTAACAACAGCTTTCACCGCAACTACCATTCTCCTGAATAGGAGGACATGGTACAGAACCATAAGAACAATAAACACAACAATCTCCTTCTAAAGGTTTAAGCAGTTCATTACAATTCTCACATTGATAAAACCATGAACAAGCGTCAGTAGGCATTGTTTCAGTTTTTTGATGTTTACATTTTGGACACGTCAAAGTAGATTCTAGTATAACTTTCATTTTAATTGTTTTTTAGCGGTTTATATCCTGTTCTGCTAATTGCTTGATTTATTTCTATTAATGAAATTTGAGTCGTATCAAATTCAATTATTGTATTATGATTTTCAAAGGAAGTGTTTACGCTAACAATGCCGTTTAATTCATTTACGGCAAAATCAACATGATTTTGACAAGCATCACAGGTCATTCCTTCAATTTGAATTTCAATTTTATCAATTCTTGAAACATCATCAACCACGACTTCTTTTGTATTGTCTGGAAATAACAAATGAGAATAGTATGGAATTGTTATAGATATAATTGCGAATAATGTCATTCCTATTAAGAAACTTCTCTTTTGATAGAATTTTGGTTTTTCAATTGCGCATCCACAATCATCTGCTTTTTTCGGTTTTAAGTGGACATACCAAGCATAACTGATTGCAATGATGGCGAGTCCTATTAAGTAAGGTCGTAATGGTTCCATCCAAGATAAACTAGAAGAAGCACCTCCAATTCCTGCAACTGCTGCAATAATAGGTGGAATACAACATGAGGAAGCTGCTAGAGCTGCTATAACTCCTGTGACAATTGCTTTTTTTGAATTCTCTTTAGCCATATTAAGCAGTTTTTTTAAGTATTGATGTATTGAGAAGCCTAAAAATATGTTCAATAATATCTGCTGCTTCAGTATTTATATGATAATAAATCGTTTGACCTATTTTTTCACTTCTCAATAGATTTGATTCTTTGAGTTTTCTTAGTTGCTGAGAAATTGCTGAAATTGATATACCCAGAATATCGCTTAAATCACAAACGCAAATCTTATCCTCAGTCATAACCAGATAAAGAATTTTTAGTCTAGTGTCGTTACCTGCCAAATTCATTATTTGAGAAGCTTGGTTGATTTCATTAGAAATTTCTTCCAATTTTTCTATACCTCTATTTATCAAGTTAACATTAGCACAGCCACGAATACAGTTTTGCTCAGTTTTCATAATTTATTATTTAAGTGAACGCTTAAATACAAATATAGACAACTTATTTAAGTGAATGCTTAAATAAAGGATTATTGTTTATCCGATCATTTCTTGACTATAGATAACATGCTTCAAAATTTGGTTTGATTTCTTACCGTTTTGGGTCACTTAGTAAAACGCTCAATCCCTTGTAGATTGGGCGTTTTTCGTTTAATATTTGTCTTTTTTACTGTTAAAATAAGGCTTTTCGAGTTGAAGAAGGGGGATAAATGACCTGAATTGAAATGGACATAAGAAGACATAATAGGACGTAAAAAGATATAAGAAGACTATAATTAGTACAATTATTAGTAAACCATATGTCCAAAGTGTATAATGAAAATTTGTCTAACTGTTTTAAGAGATACATCAGATTTAATTATTAAACTAGGAAAATCCTAAGCATATGATTTTCCTAAAAATTCTAATTTAGAATACAGAGATGTAACTTTTAAAGTCAATGATAGTGTCCCCTTCTTAGATTGATTAAAGGTGAAACAGATATAAAGTTATTATCTAATCGCACATTAAAGATAATGCGCTCGTACTGGCCTTACAGGTAAAAAGAATTTATATATTTGATTTAATAAACAGTTTTTTATAATTAAAAACTTAGAATTAAATAAAATGTTTCATTTCGATAAAAATTTTGGATTGTTTGTTGGTAGACTTACAGACAACAGTTATCATAAACATTATGCTTTACAAATAAGTGTTTCAACAAAGTCTAAAATGGAACTTTCGATAAAAAACGAGCAAAAAGTATCAGGGAAATTCTTTTTTATCAATTCAAAGGTTGAACATAGTTTGGTTAGTAAATCAAATCAATTGACAATTCTTGTCAACCCATTAAGTCCTATAGGACACCAATTTCATTTACAATTTGGAAAGTCCAACTTTGTGAAAATTGAAGATAATTTATCTAATAAAATAATAGAGACTTTAGGTCAATTTGAAACTTCCGAAATTGATTTTAATGTTTTATGTGAAAAAATCAACTTGATTTTAGAGGAATATCAATGTGCTTGCGAATCCGAAAATCATATGAATGATGAAAGAATTTTTAATGCTATAAAATATATGAATGCTAATTTTGAAAAAGTATTAAGTCTTGAAGAAGTTGCAGAGCAATGCTTTTTATCGCCAACACGTTTTTTACATTTGTTTAAGGAAAGGACAAATCTAACTTTTAGGAGATACCAATTGTGGAATAAATTAATTAAATCACTTCCTTTTTTAGTTAAACACTCTATTACTGAAACCGCCTATTATTATGGGTTTTCTGATAGTTCTCACTATACACGAACTTTTAAAGAAACTTTTGGGGTTACACCGAAATTTTTAACACAAAAAACATAGCCAGTTTATACAATTTTAAGTCTGTTTAAGTTCTCAACTTTGTCTTTCAAAAAGCAATATGAGAAAATTATTAATTATTATGCTGTTAATACAGTTAAAAGCATACACACAAACAAACTTAAAACCTATGAAGAACTATTTAAAAGAGACAGAAATTCTAAATTATTCAGATGTTTCTATTCAATCTTTAATCAAAGATAAAAATTGGATGGAATTGGACACTATTGAGAGGGTTAAATCAATTTACAATTTTGTAAGAGACGATATTGAATTTGGTTACAATATTTCTGATAATATTACAGCAACGCAAGTTTTAGAAGATGGTTATGGGCAATGTAATACAAAAGCAACATTACTTATGGCTCTTTTACGAGCAACTGGAATTCCTAATAGAATTCATGGTTTTACAATAGACAAATCATTACAAAAAGGAGCGATCAGTGGAGTCTGGTATAAATTATCTCCTAAAAACATCTTGCATAGTTGGGTAGAGGTAAATGTTAATAATACCTGGTATTTTTTAGAAGGAGTAATTTTAGATAAAAAGTACCTGACCAAATTACAAGAAAAAAACAAAGATTGTAAAACTACGTTTTGTGGTTATGGCGCGTTTACTGATAATTTAGAGAACCCACCAATAGAATGGAATTTGAATAATACCTTTATCCAAGACAAAGGAATAAACCAAGATTATGGACTTTTTGATACACCAGATGAATTCTATGCTAAACACAAACAAAAACTTGGCACATTTAAAAGATTTATATATCAGAGGGTAGTTAGACACAGAATGAATAAAAATGTAGAAAAAATAAGAAGTGATAAATAACAGTTTAAAATTAGTACAAATGTTAGTACATCGTTTGAAAAAGTAAGCAAAGACTAATGTTTTGTAATCCTGCCGAGGTCACTTAGTAAAACGCCCAATCCCTTGTAGATTGGGCGTTTTTCGTTTAATATTTGTCTTTTTTACTGTTAAAATAAGGCTTTTCGAATTGAAGAAAGGTGATAAATGACCTTAATTAGAATAGACATAATAGGACATAAGATGTCAAAATCTTATAGTTTTTTTAAGAAGGTCTAGTAATAGAGTTAAAACAACCAATTTAAAGGTTCAAGTTTTTAAATGTTATTTTAAAGTGAAACTAAAAATTTTATTGGATCAACTTTTATTATATTTATTAGAAAAGAAAAAATAGCTCATTTATAATTTAATTATTGTTTAGGTAAGTATATATTTGAAAAACAAAAATGATGAAGAATAACATTGTTTTATAAATAATATAACCAGAAAAAAATGAACTTAACTGACTTATTTAGCTCTTATTATAAATTATCTGATGAAGAGATTACTCTTATTACTCAAAATATTAGTAAACGAACTTATAAAGTAAATGAAACATTTATAAAGAGTGGAGAGCGTTGTAATGAAATAGGATTTATTAATACTGGGGTTTTTCGATATTACTTTTTTGATGGGGATGGAAATGAGGTGACTTCTTTTTTTATGTCTGAAAATGAATTTGTTGGTAATGTTTCAAGTTTTTTTGAATACATACCAAGTTCTGGGACAATAGAGGCTATTACTGAATCTGAAATAATAATTATTAGTAGAAAATCATGGGAATTATTTTGTGAAAAAATACCTTCATGGGAAAACACATTTCAAAAAATTTTAAATGAAGTATTAATAAATAAAACAAACTTTCAAAGAAGCTTAATAAATTCTGATGCAAAAAATTCTTATTTGAAGTTTTTAAATACTTACCCCAATATATCAAAAAGAACGCCACTAATATATATAGCTTCATTTTTGGGCATAACTCCTTTTTCTTTGAGTAGAATTCGTAAAGCAATTTCTAGCTTGTAGTATTTCTTGCCATATGGCAAGTCAAGTCATTTTTAATCTTATTTACTTTGTATTGTATAAAAAAATATAGATATGCTTAGTAAAATAATGACAATGGGAAGTTTATTAATAGCCTTAACTAGTATGGCTCAAACATCCAAATTTAAAAATGAAAAAACAACTATTATGAATCAAAAACAATTAGACAAAAAAACGGAAAACGAAATTAAATCATTTGTTTATGCATGGTATAGCAGATTTGATAAAGGGACAAGTATGGATGAAATAACTCCATTTCTGCCAGATGAAACAGTTGAGTTTGTTTATCCACAAGCTACACTAAATTCTATAGAAGAATTAATAACCTATGCTGAGCAATCTTTTTCAGCAATAAAATCGAGTGCTCATTATATTAATGAAATATCAGTTTATAAAATTGGTGAGAATCAATATGAAATAGTCTGTCCACATACTTATCATGCTTTAACAGCTGATGATAATATGATGCAAATGGATTTTATAGGTAGGATGAAAGTTGTGACGAATCTTAAAACTAAAAAAGACCCAAGTGGGACGTTGTTAAAAGTAACAGCTTATAAAGTGGTTTTACAAAATGTTCCTGGAGAAAGTAAAATAGAAAACATAACTAATACTAAAAATGGTAATATTTCTTTTACAGATGTTCAATCGTTTACTCACAAATGGTTTGCTTTTATTGATGCAGGAGATGCTGAGTCTTTAATGAATTTAACTAGTAATAAAACCTTGGATATTGATATTTTAGGTAATAAAGTGGATAATAAAGAAGGACTTAAAGCATTTCTAACTGCACAAAAGGAGAGTCAAAATTATTCAGTGCATACTCCAACAAACATAAGAGTAGAAAAAAATGAAAAAGGATTTAAAGTAACTTTTGTGCTTCATTTTGAGGGAGATATTAAAGGTATGGGATTGATGAATTTGAGTAATATAACTACTTGGACGTTAATAGAAGAAGATGGTGTTCTAAAATTAAGTGATTATACTTTAACTATTCTTTAATTATTTAAGGGGTGGGCTGATACTGTTGTATTAGTTGCCCTATAATAGATATATGAAAAATAAATAATCAAATAGTTGATATATCAACTATTTGATTATATTTGTACTATGAAAAAAATAGAAGATGTTATACTTTTTCAAATTGACTGGACTAGTAAAGTTTCTAAACAGTATTCTCAAAGGGAGTTTAATCGTTTAGGCTTAAATATAACAATAGAGCAATGGATTATATTAAAAATAATATCTGAAAATGAGAATCTATCCCAAAAAGAATTAGCCGAAAAATCTTTGCGTGATCCTGCTTCAATAACAAGGACTATTAATATATTGGAAGACAAAAATTATTTACATAGAAATTCAATTAAACATAATGCAAGAGCTTATCATATTGAACTTACTATAAAAGGTAAGGAGTTTGTTAGAAAAAATATGAATATAATAAAGGAACATAGAAACTTGAGTATTAAAGGGCTTTCAGTTGATGAAATACAAACATTAAGTATTTTATTAAAAAAAATTAGAGATAATATGAAGTAATTTTTTTTATATATATAATTGATATATCAATAGTTGATGTATCATGTTTTAAATTAATAATTAACCAAAACAGATATGCCTATGTAATGAACTAAAAAAAACAAAAAGTCTATTAAAAAATTAAAAACACGAAAATGAAAAACTTAAAACAAATTTTAACAGTATGTATTACATTGATTATGTTTTCATGTAATGCACAAAATAATGAAAATGAATCAATTAATAACGTATTAATCGAATTTTCAAAGTCCAGTGATCAAAACAATGTAAAGAAACTTGAGAACTATTTAGATGAAAATTATAGGATTATACTTAATAGAGCTTTTGGAAGTGAAATGGTAAGTATTGTTTCAAAAGAAAGTTACCTTGAAAAAATAGAATCTAAAGAATGGGGGGGAGATAAGAGAGAGGTCAAAATAGAGAATCTCCAAATAAATGGAACAACAGCAAATGCTAAAGTCACATTTACTGGTAAAAAGTCTACAATTATATCATTTATAACTTTAGTAAAAAATAAAGATAATGAATGGAAAATAGTATCAGATGTACCTACTATTAAATAAAAAAATATAAAAACTTAAATAGTTTTATTTAAAAGTTAGTACAATTATTAGTACATCGTTTGGCAGATTTAGGAAATACAGCTGTTTTGTAATCCTGCCGAGGTCACTAAACGAGACAAACTGCAGTTGCAGTTTGTCTTTTTTTATACCATTTCTTCTGTAAGTCAATATTATAAGGATTTTCAAGGTAATACATTGATTGATTGTCGAACCCTACACGATTTCTTTATTTTTATATTGCTTTGAAAAACAATGTATTGCAGGTTCGAATCCTGTCCACTCTTAAACCAAAAAATTAATACTATGTTAAGCATTGAACACTCCCGAAAAAGACTTGAAAAGAATGGAAAGAAATATACTGATGAACAGATAAAAGCGATTAGAGATAAACTATATCTCTTCGCTGAGATTCAGATCAATCATTCGGAAGCAGGAAAATATAATGATTTAAATATCAGTCGGAATAAGAATGATAAGACTAAATAGATGTAATGAATTAATTGTTCCAGAATCAGTTATTACCATTTTTTGTCACAGATTCTAATTGATTATTTATAGTGTCAATTTTTGTTAAGGAATGTCGAATTTGATTTAATTCGGTTCGGTAAACATTCTTGTCTTTCTCATTCAAAGGTTTTTCAAGCTTTCCTATTTGTTGTTTCAAATCATTGATATAAACATTGCTTCTGTCTCGAATCTTGTTAATTATGTTTTTATGCTCCTTTTGAACATGAATTCTAAATGTTTCAAAAGCAATTCCGAATGATTCCGTATAGGACTTATCGGCTTGCTT
Source organism: Bacteroidia bacterium (assembly GCA_030426105.1). GTDB lineage: Bacteria > Bacteroidota > Bacteroidia > Flavobacteriales_D > Parvicellaceae > S010-51. The sequence goes on from JAUHZI010000006.1 coordinate 20,808, forward strand.
CATAATTTCATCTATTCTATTTTTTTTCCTTTTCTCTACACTTGTAAAAAGAGACCACAATTGCTCTAAAAACCAGGCTACAGCACCTCCCACTCCAGTTAGAATTGATTCAACAGCATTATTAGCAGAATAGACAGATGGTTTCATAAATGCCTTCTGAATTGGAGCTATAATTTTTTGAATCTCTTGATGTCTATTTATTTCAGACTTTGCTTGTTCTTCAAATTGTATTTCTGTTTGCTCTAAACGACTTTGAATCCATTGATTTGCTTCTAATGCTAAGTCATATACATAATCATTTATTCTTGAATATAACTCTGTTACAATATGTACAGCATTTTTTTCTAAATAATCTTGATATGCCTTTTTAGAAACCATTTGTTGTTCTGAGGCAGATAGAAGGTATGTTCTAAGTTCATCAAGTACATCAAACTTAGAATGATCGACTTCTTGCTTCAGCCATTGAAGTAGATTTGAACCTTGATCACGTGAAAATTTGGTAAATTTTTTGAGCTCAATTTCTACATCACTAACCAGTTTTTCTAGTTCAGTTCTTTTACTTTGATCACTTAACCGAATATTTAAAATTGTCCTAAGTTTCGTTAACTCGGATTGAAAATTTCCCAGTAGCTCTTTTAATCTATGTAGCCCCGTTTTATTATTGCTTAATAAATAAGTCCAGATATGATCTTCAAGGGTTTTCACTCCACTACTTTCTTTTTCTTTATTGGATTTAGCTTCGTAAGCATTTTTTGCTGATAAGAACAAAGGTGGGTGAGAAAGGAACTCCATGATTTCATATTTCGTGAGTTGTTTTTCAATGTAATCCTTAACTTCATTTAGTTCTTCCTCTTCAAGTGCATCAGTTTTGTTAGCAACTAAGAAAAGTCGATCACTCTTTCTTCTAATAGCAAGTAACTGTTCAATATCGTCTTTTGTAAGCTTAAAATTTCCATACTTATAAGGTGCAACATCAACTTGATAATAATAGCATCAGCAGATATTATCTCAGATAGAGCCAAGTTTCTAATTGTAGAACTAGGATCATCTAAACCTGGAACGTCTACAAGTGCTAACCCTTGCTCCATTTGTTCACTTTCAATAAAAACATTGACGTATTTGACTTTTTTATGATTATCCTCGTTATCTTTTTGGGACACGTATCGTGATAAATAATCTGATGTAGCTTTACCTTTCACTTGTTTTCCATCTTGAAATAGAATTTCCGAATAATTCTCTTTTCCGGGTTGTATTTTAAATGGAACTCCTGTGGTTGGTAATTTTCCTACTGGAGAAATTGGTTGTGCCATTAGTGCATTAATTAATGTGCTCTTTCCACTTCTCGAAGGACCAATGACGGCAACAGTATAAATAGCATTCTTTGTATTATTAATTAGATCATCTAGATAATCATCAATAAACCCAATTGAAGTTGATTTGTGAATATCTGTAAACGATTGAATTGTATCAAGAGTTAAAGATTTTAGTTTAAAGAAAGTACCAGGAGCAACCTCTTTAGATGAGAAAACAGATGCTTTAAGTATATATTTCTCAATGATGTTTTGAGATGAGGAATCAAGTAAATTCTTAATTGGAATTTTTATTGATGTTGTTTTTTGTGACTTCCACTTGGGGGAGTATTGATTCAGTTGGTCTTTGAATTCATTATCAATAAAAATATAATACCCACTTTTTTCTGAAACATGATATAGTACAAACAACACAGGTTCATTTGACATAAACCAATTAAGAATATATTTCTTTTCAATCGGAACTGTAATATGTTCCTCATTTTTTCTTGGTCTAGTTCTAGCCTTTAGTTGAACAGGAAACCTCTTCCCGGTTAACTCATGGTCTCCTTCATTGTCCTTGGATGTAATTTCAACATAGGCATCAATAGAAGGAGCTTTTGCATTAAGCTCATGAACAACCCAAGGAGACATTTTTCTTTTAAAGAATTGCATTGACTCTTCCTCTAGAATGTCAGATTTAGGATTAGTTGGTAATACTTTTAAATCACTCATGTTAAAGTATATCATTTAATAAATCATCAAATTTGCTGGTCAAATACTCTCTTAATTGACCCTCTTGAGCTCTCCTGCTAGCATAGCTCATTAAGCGAGTGTAATTGATGTTATAGTTTCTAATTGCGTTTTCAAAAATGATTTTCATTTCTCCTCCTCGGACTGGATAGTAAATGATTTCATCACAAAACATATCGACCAATAGCTTTTCTATAGTTGGTACATTAATTTTCTTTTTACCCAATACAATTTCTTGTTTTGGCGATCGACTTGTCAATGATTTAATAATGATGGTATTGTCTAGTTCAAGATACCGATCCATTACTTCTTTGTTTGGCTCTATTAGAACTCTTAAGTTTTTAATGTCAGAATAAGAATTAAAGATATTTTCAACAAAATCCCTTTCTACCTCGAGAACATAATAAAATCTAAATAGTTGGTGTCTCGAAAAATAATTGAACCACTCGGTTGTTGTGATACAGTAATCCACATCATAATCTTTAGCCACCATCCTAGACAATTTCACAAGCCTGTCACTAAGGTCTGGCACAAAATCGTTCTTGATCGACAAAGAATATACACCACGATGAATTTCTCGAATAATTCCTTTTTGTTTTAGGTTGTAAATACGCCAGGTGAAGGTACTCTCGTTTAAATTAGGTTCATATTGCAGATATAACTCTAGCAATTGGTTTCTAGTAAAGAAGGGAACCTCATTAAATTGGGACCTTATCACTTTCAAATGATGTTCAAACATATTTCAAATATTTACCAATATATCAAATATACTGGTAATTATTTGAATTTAATCTGTATCTTCACAAAATGGATAAGAAGATAATCTGTTTAATACATTGAATGAAGTATTTGACATAGTAAGCTGTGACGAGAATAGAGAAAGTCAGGAAAAACTCTTTAAGCTAATTGAAAGTGGAGAGGGGGTTTTATTTGTGGGATCAGGGAGTAGTGTAAGGTTAAAGTATCCATCATGGGAAGGTGTTCTCCGAGATTTAGCTGAACAAATTACAGAAGAAGACCTGAAGATGATTATTGAAGATAAGATAAGTAATGAAGAGCTACTTATCGCAGCGGAGATTATCAAAAGTAATGTTAATCTGGATGAATACAATGCTGCGTTTGAGGATTTTTTCGGACCAAAAGATCCAACTCACGATGATTTTCACAAATTGTTAGTAAGTGTTCGTTTTAAAGGGTTTGTGACAACGAACTATGATCCAGTTATAGAATCTGCACTAAAGGAAATTCAAATACCAACAGCGGATTATGGCGTTGTGGTATCTGAGGAATTTAAATCTGATGTGCATTACTTTTTGAATTCAATTGTACATAATAAAGATTTGACTTCTAGGTATCACCTTTATTTACACGGAAAATACAACACCCCTTCATCAACAATCCTTTCTTACGGGGATTATGTAGAGAAATATAATGGTAGAGACATACGAGAGGCCAAGGAATTATACGAAAAGTTAATCGGTGGAAACCTTAGTATTATTGATTTTGAATCACAGTCGAAATTAAAAGAACAGTCTTTTAGAACCTTACATTATAAAGCAATTTATATGCTTTTTGCAAGTCAGCGATTAGTATTTACTGGCTTTGGTCTTAGAGATGATTTCTTAAATAAAATAATTGATGATATACAAGATGATTTTGATCCTCTAGAGACAAATCATTTTGCATTAATGAGCAATAATGGATCAAAAGATTGGACTAGAAAGGATTATTTAACAAAGAAAAAAGTATGGAGATCTAAAGGAGTTGAACTTGTTTTCTTTAATGATGATAAAGATTACGGAGGAATCGTGAAATTTTTTGAGGGACTATCCCAAAACAGCTTTCTTTCTGATTCGATTCAACCGGATCATCTGGCTGCAGAAGTAGATTCTACGACCGTAGAACCTGAAACATCGGAGAATAAGGAAGAAGATGAAAGCATAAACTCTAAGTTACTTACAAAAACAAGAAAAACTGCGGAAGAACTAAAACGAAAATGAAAATAGATCGTTCACATATTATTGAGGGATTATTCCAGTTTTCGCAGGAAGGTAATGGGGTGATTATCGGTAAACCAGGGATTGGTAAAAGCTATTCTATTGCAGAGTTAGCAGAAATGCTTGCCAATAAGAATATCCCGGTGGTTATTTTGCCAATTGATACTATTCTCGATGGATCAGATTCATCTATCGAATCAGAAATAGAATCAGATGGGAATTGGATTTCATACTTGGATAAAGTAAAACTATCAGAGGGAGAAAAAGCAGTTTTGATTTTTGATGCTTATGATGCCGCAAGAGATGAAAAACTCAAAAAGGAAATATTAATTCAGATCAAAAAGGCAATTTCTAAACTGCATAAATGGAATGTTTTAGTAAGTGTCAGGACTTATGATGCAACCAAATCACCTCAATTATTAAGGCTTTTTGGTAATCAGAATTATGGTAATGGGGTGTCTTGTAAACATTTTGAAATTCCGGATTTATCAAACTCGGAATTAGATAGTGTATTTAAAGACAATCCTACTCTTGAAAAATTATACCAAGCAGCAGATATAGAGTTAAAAAGAATTTTAAAAATTCCTTTTTTTCTTAAACTTCTAGAAATAGTACAGGAAAATGCAAGTTCATCTGAGCTTGAAGAAATCAAACTGATTAAGTCAGAAACTGAATTACTCAATAAGTATTGGAATAGCAAAATTACCAACACAGCTGACTCATATAAGAAAGAAGCATTCTTAAAAAGCCTTGCAGAACGGCTTGTAGAGAATAAAAGTCTAAGCTGTAAAAAAGAACAGTTCATAAGTGATGAGGAAATATTCAAAAAATTAAGGAGTGATGATTTAATAAGTGAAGTAGGTGTTGGAGAGAGGAATATTGCTTTCTCACACAACATATTGTTTGATTATATGGTGGGAAGATTAGTTTTCCCAATTGAACCTAAAGAGCTGCTTAATTTCATTATTGAAGATAAGTCTCGTCCATTCTTTTTAAGACCAAGTTTCATATTTTATTTCACAAACCTGTGGTATCAACATCGAGATTCATTTTGGAAAAACTATAACTATCTTGGAAAGGAACCGGATTCAAATATATTGCTTTTTAAAAGGTTAATTCCGACCTCTGTTATTGCAAATGAATACGACAGCATAGAGGATATAGAACCTGTTCTCAGTGACCAAGATGTTATTCAACAGGTACTTCAAGCTATTCGATTTCTGTCAAATAGAAAAATTGAGCAAAAAGATATTGAACTATTGTATAATTTATCTAACCAGTTAGATGTTCGTTTTCTTTGGGATTACGCATTCATATTTGAAAGGGTACTTCTGAGTGAAAATGTTAATGACACTGAAAAATGTGGTATAATTAGCAGAAGGTTTCTGGGATATATTTTAGAAGAACAAAAAAAACAGACTGAGCGAAATCAATCTTTAGACCGGCTTGGAAGTACTAGAGGCGTTGAATTTGTCTCAAAGACATTTAAATCGAATCCAGAAGAATCAATCAAATTATTTCGGGAAGTTCTCGACTTACTAAAAGAACCAAATTTTGAAATTTGGTATTTCTCAAGCTTGTCCGATGATTTAGAATATTTTGTTGCAGATGCTCCTGAATTTGTAGCAGAAATATATCATAGAATATTCTTTCATACCGAAACCAGTGATGACAAAACGAACATGGGAACAGTCACTTTAAATCTTGTTAGCAATAGAAGACAGGATTTTGACATGTGTTATTACAGATTAGTTGAGTTGTTCCCAAAATTCCTCTCAGCAGCACCAAGTATTGCTATAAATACAGGAATTAGTATAGTAAACATGTATGTAAAGCAAGATAAGCTACATGTTGTAAATGATAGTAATGAAAACCTAATTGAAGTTCGAGTTAAGAATTTATCAAGTCATTTTTTGCCTGATTTGTCTTCTATGTGGCATGATTCCCTTGCTTATAACAAACCTGCACAATTAATTGAGAAAATAATAGATTTCTTTAGGCTATTGGCGAACGAAAATAAGATAGAGGAACTAACCCAATATATAGAGGTTTATGTATCTAATGCAATAGTTGGCTTTATATGGAAGAAACTGTTAGAGTTCGCTAATGAATACCCTGAATTGTTATATCGTTATTTATATGAATTACTACTTAACCCAATTATTTTAACGAGTAGTGATACTACATATGAAACAGGAATTTCTATTCATAAGATTTTCCCTTTGTTAAGAGTAGAACAGCGCGAAAAACTTGAAGGAACAATATTAGATTTGTTGAATGTAAAAGGAGAGGAAGAAAAAAAATACGCAGAACATAAAGTAAATAGACTCTTAAATTGTATACCAAGGGAATTATTAAAAAGTAAAGAAGCAATAAATATTGTTGAGCGTTCAGCTCCTGTAAAAAATGAGCCTACTTTCAAAACTTCTTGGTCGAGCGAACCATATACAACAGACAAATGGCTCAAAGATCAAGGAGTTGATTTACAGAAAGAAGAGAATAAACAGGTTTATGGTTTAATAAGTAAGTTACAGCCATTCAATAGTCAAAGAATGAATGATTCTCCGTCTCGTGGTGACTTTATTGAACTAATACCAATTGCAAACGAATTGTTTGAATTAACTAAAAATGGTGGGTATGATAAAGAGTTAGAATTTTCATCATTTAAGGAGGTATTTCAATTTTACTCTGTTATTACTCGAAATGCTGCACAAATTGAAGAAACAGATTATCAACAAGCTAGAGAAGCCATTCAATTTGGTTTAGAATACATATCAAAGTATGATGAATCTTTTGATGAATCGAGCTCACCGTCATCTGGTTATTCTCCAACCCCAAGAATAGAGGCCTCGAATGCATTATTAGGATTGTATTCTTATAAGAATGAAGATTCTATCTATGAAAATATAAAAGCGGCTGTTATAGATTCAAACCCAATTGTAAGGTTTAATGTGTTAAAGAACATTGCTCTTTTATGGGAGTCCAAACCCGAAGAATATTGGGAAATAGTATTAGAACGCCTTCAAAACGAAATGGATTCTTTTACTATCGCAACTGTTTTAAATAATGTTTATCGAAAGGATATCATTGATGATGAGAAAAAAGTCGTTAATGTTATTGAAATAGCTGCATCTAGAATTAAAGAGTTCAAGAAAAGAGACTCATTTACAAAAACATATACAGGCTTATTACTATTTCTGCTAGACAAAAAGAAAAATTCAATAGCTAAAAAGTTAATATACGATCATCTTGATAATACCGATTTTATTCAAACACTTGTTTTTAGGTTGTTTGACTTTATCGACCCTAAATATATCGACAATGATTATACAGTGGAATCCACAAGAAAGGAACTAATAGAGTTATTTAAGGATGCAACATTTGAAAATATCAAAATGTTAAAAAATGATGACCCTTCTAAATTTTCGATAGAAGATAGTCCAGAAAGAGACCGATTGCTCCTTATTGATTTTATTATTCAGCGTATTTATTTTGGATTACATATTAATGAAAGAATAGGGAAGAATGATTTAAAACCAAATCAAAAAAATAAGAGAGCATTTTATGATCGAATTAAACCGATTTTGATCAATATCGTTGAGAATTCAAAGGAAATTGGAGGAGGAATTATGGTTGCTCATACAGCTCACTATTTAGTGCAGACATTAAATGGTGTAATTAAGTTTTATCCAGAAGAAGCTCAATCCATTTTAGATATGGCTTCAAAGATTACCGAACTTTCATATAAAACAGGTTACACGTTTGATCCTTCATCAATAAAAGAAGTTGTAAATCTTACAGAAGTGCTTTTCGCAGACCACAAAGAATTACTAAGAGATGAAGAATCTCTTAACCAGTTGATTTCAATTCTTGATTTATATGTTAAGAGCGGATGGACAGAAGCTCTAGAATTGCTTTGGAAGTTAGATGAAGCATTCAGATGATTAATTATTATGCCGCAAGTAAATAGTTTGCTAATTCAACCATTTTCTCTAAATCTTCATCAAAAAGGTTCGACATTTGTCCTGTCAAGTTCACTTAGTAAAAACGCTCAATCCCTTATGGATTGGGCGTTTTTCGTTTAATTTTCCTTGTTTTACAGGTTCTCCAGGATTCGATCAACAATATATCGAAATACAGTAGTAAACTTATTAAGAAAGGGTTTACTGAATTATGAATTTATAAAACAATCAATTAACGTGCTTATATAGATGTTAAAAAGTACAAAACCTTTATATTTGATTTAACCATAAGTTAGCTACAATTTTAAATTAAACAAAATGACAAGAACAAAACAATGCCTAGTCTATACGTTACTGTTAACTCTTGTTTTCAGTTTTTCTGAATTTAGGAGCCATGCTCAATGCGACACTGCTCAAATATTCAATGCAGGAAACACTAACGCTGTTTGCGTAGATACAGCAAATAATGTAATAACTATTTCCACCAATAGCTATCCAGATCACGCTTGGGGTAATTGGCCAAGTAACTCTCCTGTGACTCCCCAAGAGTTTATCTATCATGTATGCCAATATCCAGTAAAAGGCAATGTTCCTACTTCAATATACGATCATCCCAGTGGAATTAATGGCTGTACAGACTACAGCTTAATTGGTGTAGGTCTAAATGGGGTTTTTTATGCTGGATGGGGAGCAAGATGGTTTGTGAATCCAAATACACAACAAGAAAATCTAAATTGGAATGTAGAAGCAACTGCCATGTTCAATATGGATTTTAATAATGCCCATTCAAATAATGATGGGGAGTATCATTATCATGGAACACCTACTGTTTATTTTCAAGATTCCCTTCAAATTGATGGCTCAACACATTCTCCTTTAATCGGATATGCTGCAGATGGCTTCCCTATGTATTATAAATATGTTTATTCAAATCCTAATGATGCTCAATCTTCGATAATTGATGTGGTTTCAGGCTATACGCTAAAGCAAGGTAATCGACCTGGAGATGGCATCACTGAACCAGATGGTTTGTATGATGGTTTGTACGTTGAAGATTACGAATTTACTAATCTTACAGGTCCATTAGACGACTGTAATGGCAGATACGGAGTTACACCTGAGTATCCTATGGGAACATATTATTACGTCATAACAGATAATTGGCCGTACGCCCCAAGATGTTTCTATGGAACCGTAATTGATAACTCCTTTAGAATTGGTCCAGCTTGCCCAGAATCTACTGCCGAAATTGATTGCTCTTCTTCAACAGTAAGTATTGAAATTTTTGAAGGACTGGAACTAAATGTATATCCAAATCCAACAAACAATTATATTTCCATTGAAGGAGTTAATTCTAATGAAATTGATGCAATAAGTATTTATAATGTTCAAGGAAAAATAATGATACAAACAAGTTTTGAAACTAATCAAAAATTTGATGTTTCTAACTGGCCAAATGGAAGTTATTTTATGCAAATAAGAGTTGGAGAATCAGAAATCACAAGAAAAATAATTAAGCAATGAAACTATTTCTAATTATAGGAATACTAATTTCTCAAATTAGTGTTTTTGCTCATGGAGGCCATATGTCAACCCAGACATTGACTATTCAAGAAGATAGAGTTGAAATGGAATTTAAAATTGATGTACATACGTTGGAACATTATTATCAAGAACTATTCGGGAACGATTTCAATTCGAAAAAAGGGTTTTATCTGACTAAATATATTAATGAAAAATTTAACATTGAAGGAACTGGTGAATTACAGTTTGAACTGCTCAAAACTAATCAAAATAAAAATTACGTAGTTGTAGTTCTCGAAGCAAATTGGTCAATTGAATCTATTTCAGAAATTTGTGTTAGTTCAGACTTTTTCTATGAAGTTGATGACCATTTCGAGAATAGACTCATTGTTTCAAAACTAAATGGCGAGTCTACTTCATACAGATTAACTAAAGAGAATAATAAAATAACCGCTAGAATAAGATAAATGAAGTACTTTTTTATACTATTTGGAACATTCGCTATTAGCACACAAATACTGTCTCAAACACCAAATATTCTGCTAATTATAGCAGATGATTTAGGAATTGACTACTCTAATGGTTATCATAATTCCAACCTACTTCCAACGACTCCCACTCTTGACAGTTTACGAATGAGTGGAATTCAATTTAATAATGTTTGGTCTGCACCAAAATGTACTCCCTCAAGAGCCACTGTCATGAGTGGCAAACACGGTGTTAAAACTGGAGTTTTAGGTTCTCCTGGAGATTTAGCATTGACACACAATTCAATCTTTAAAGCTATTTCAGACTCTACTAACAATGCCTACTCTGGAGCAGTAATTGGTAAATGGCATATATCTCAACCAGCTGACCCGTTTCACCCTAGTGATCATGGTGTCGATTATTACACTGGATTGTTATCTGCCGTTGTCTCTAATTATTATGCTTGGGAACATACTCATAATGGGACTACCACTACCAACAATGATTATGCAACTTCCGTTTTAACAGATTCCGCTATTCACTGGGTAAATCAACAAACACAGCCTTGGTTTCTTTGGTTTGCACATGTCGCTCCTCATGGGCCATATCATGTTCCCCCAACTGGAATGTATAGTATTCCAAATACTGCAAACAATGCAAGAAAATATGTTGCAATGATCGAAGCAATGGATTTCGAAATAAATAGGCTATTAAATAATATACCTCAAAATGAACTTAATAACACAATCATTATTTTTATTGGAGACAACGGTACACCTAACTTGGTTCTTCAAAACTATCCTTCAGATAGAGGTAAATCTACTCTTTACCAAGGAGGAATTCATGTCCCAATGATAGTAACTGGTGCAGGAGTTAGTAGGGTTGGAGAGCAAGAAGATGCTTTGATTCACATTACAGATATATACGCCACTTTGATGGAGATGACTGGTGCTCAATTATCAGGAGGAATCTACAATAGCTTAAGTTTTAAGCACCTTTTAGACAATTCCAATGGAGAAACGCGCGATTATAATTATTCAGAAGTTCTTCAGGACACGTTAGATCATTACACCATAAGAAATGATAGATACAAGTTAATACATTCTAATATAAATGGCACTCAGGAGTTTTATGATTTATTAAATGATGAGTACGAATTAAATGATCTCATAATCACAGGACTTAACCCTTCTCAACAGGCCATAAAAGAGGATTTGGAACAAGAGGCGAATCAAAGAAGGCAAAGTTGGTCATGTAAGGATCATATTAAAAATGGTGACGAAACTGGTATTGACTGCGGAGGTACTTATTGTTCTCCTTGTTCAACTGTAGGAGTTAGCGATTTTAATAATAACACTGAACATACTAAAATTTTCCCCAACCCAGCTAATAATCTATTAAAAGTGTACTGTCCTGTGCATGGTTATCAAATTGAAATTATGACAGTTTCTGGCAAAAAAATAATGAGGAGACATGCTAAAGGGAATATGGAGGTTCATGATATTTCAAGTTTGAGTAAAGGGATTTATTTCGTTCAAATTACTTCACCCAAAAACGATGTCATATTTCGTGATAAACTAGTAAAACAATAAAAGTAGCTAGCAAAACCTAAACTGTATTGAAACGCAGTTTAGTCAAAACGTTAAAAAATACACGTTCAATTTCTCTCAAATACTTCTGTAAGAAGTTTAAACTTTGTCCTATTGAAATCATTTATAAAAATCGCTCAATCCCTTATGGATTGGGCGTTTTTCGTTTAATATTTGTCTTTTTCACTGTTAAAATAAGGCTTTTCGAATTGAAGAAAGGTTATAAATGACCTGAATTGAAATTGACATAAGAAGACATAAAGGGACGTAAAAAGACAAAAGAAGATAATAATTAGTACAATTATTAGTAAACCATATTACTTTGTAGTATTTGATATATTGAATGTACAAGAAAAAGTAAAACTAAGACAAACCGTAAAACGGATAACCTTTACCGTAATATGGATAAGTATAATAGGTTAATACCCAATAACTTTGTACTATTCAATAATTAAAACTCAATTTAAGATGTTCGGAAAACAAATTTCAGACTTAATGATTAAACCAGGGAAATCAGAAGTATTTGATTCCCCTAAAAATTATGGTTTAGATTACGAAGATGTAACCTTCAAAGCCGATGACGGTGTAACACTTTCAGGTTGGTTGATAAAAGGTGATACAGATAAAGTTATTGTCCAATCGCATTTTGGCGTACAATGCTCCCGTAGTGGTTTTACGGTTAAAGGAAAGAACTTTATGGAAAAATCACTTTGGAATAAGGATATTCCATTCCTTAAGCAAGCAAAATATTTGAACGAAGCAGGTTATTCGATATTGATGTATGATATGAGAAATCACGGAAATAGCGAAAGAACTGATTGGATCACGTGGGGGTTAAACGAAAGAAAAGACATTGTAGGAGCATTGAATTTCATTTCAAATCACAATGATTATAAAAATGCGAATATTGGATTACTATCTATTTGTATGGGGCAGGCAATTAGTGTTTTTGCCTATGGATTAGAACCAAAAATGAAGCAGTTCAATATAAAAACAATGATTTCAGTGCAGCCATTAAATTATAGTTGTTTTGTGGCTAACATGGGGTTACCACAATTTTTAATTAAATCAGGCGATAAATACAGTAAAGAAAAACGAAATATAGACCTTACTGGAGATAGTTTTATGCCTTATGTAAAAGATGTTAATGTCCCTACATTAGTTATTCAAAATAGTAATGATCCTATGACAGACCTTGATTTTGTAAAAGATTATTATGATAAATTAACAGTAGAAAAGGAGATAATCTGGCTTGATCTAGATAAAAAAAGAGCAGCAGCTTATGATTGGATTGGTAAATCTCCTGAACCAATTGTTGGTTGGTTTGACAAGTATTTAAAATAAAAAACTGATGTATATTGCTATAGGTATAATTCTATTAATAGTTGTTTTAATTTTAATAGGAAATAAGTCTGTTCACCATGAAATAATAGTCAATGCTACCCCTGAAGAAATATGGTCAGTTTTAATGAATACAGATAGTTATAACCAATGGAATCCTGTTATGAAATTGTTGGAAGGTGAGGTAAGAGAAGGTAATAAAGTGAAATATCAATTCACGCAAGATGCCAAAAATGTGAGTAATATTTCTTCCAATGTCAAAAAGATCATTCCTAATAAACTTTTGAACCAAGAAGGAGGGATATCATTTATCATTACCTTTAATCATCGGTATATACTTGAGCCTACTGTCAATGGAACAAAACTGATAATACATGAGGATTATACAGGGATTTATGTTAATTTTTGGAATCCCAAAGCAGTAGGAGTGGCCTATGGGAGATTAAGTGAGGCAATAAAATTAAGAGTCGAAAAACTTAAATAGATTAGACATGGAAGACATAATTAGACTTAAATCAATAAGTGAAGCCCATAAATTGTTAGGGCTTCCCAAACCAAAGCATCCACTTGTTTCGGTAGTTGAATTAAATGACCGTATTATAAATTTTGATTATGGAGAGGCAAAATTTCTTTTTGATTTCCATCAGGTAAATTTAAAACGAGGTTTTTCAGGGACAATGATGTATGGTAGAAATTCCTACGATTTTGATGATGGATCACTTACTTTTATTAAGGCTGGTCAAGTCATCAAAATGGAAAAACTACCCAAAGAGGTAAAGGAAACTTCTGGTTGGACGTTACTTTTTCATTCTGATCTTATAAGAAAAGCAGAATTAGGAAAGAGTATAGAAAACTACTCTTTTTTTGAATATGACATAAATGAAGCTCTTCACTTATCTGAAAGAGAGATTGATTCCCTTAACATGTTAGTGGAGAAAATTCAAGAGGAATACAATCAAAATATTGATAAGCATAGTCAAGAATTGATAATAGCCAATATTGAAATGTTACTAAAGTATAGCAAGCGATTTTATGACAGACAGTTCTTTACAAGGACAAATTTGAATAAAGATATTTTATTAGAATTTAATAAAGTTCTGAAAAGCTACTATAACTCTGAAAACCCAATACAAAATGGTGTTCTTACTGTTAAAATGTGCGCTAAACAACTGAATTTATCAGTCAATTATTTGGGAGATCTTTTAAAGACAGAAACAGGGAGAAGTGCCAAGGATCATATTAACGATTATGTGATTGAGAAAGCTAAGACAAAACTTCTAGGAAGCAATGAAAGTGTTAGAGAAGTTGCCTATGGATTGGGGTTTGAATATCCACAAGGATTGAATAAACTATTTAAGGCAAAGGTAGGAATGAGTCCAAGTCAATATAGGAATATGAATTAGAAGGAGAAATACTGAATGCAATAAATAAAGTATTAAAAATTAGTACAATTGTTAGTACATTGCTTTGTGTTAATAATGAATATAGTTATTTCGGAATCCTGCCGAGGTCACTTAGTAAAACGCTCAATCCCTTGTAGATTGGGCGTTTTTCGTTTAAAACTCCTTGTTTTACAGGTTCTCCAGGATTAGTAAAAAGTAAATATGGGTAACAAAGGTTATCATTTTAGATAACCTTTGTTTTTAGATTTTAATTAAAGAAGTCTCCTTTCTATTTTTTTTCAAAATTGACTCCAATAGAACATTGTAGTGTTGGATTACTCTCATAATGAGAACCATTACTTTTCTGAATGATTTGATCCATAACCCCAAATTCTATGTTAACTTTTGAAGAAGGCTTATAGTCAATACCAAGGTATAACCAATTTTGGTTTAAACTTAAAGGTATAAAACTATTAGCTTGATTAATCCAAATTTCATTGAAGCATTTTCCATATAGTTTACTGTTTTTCATCAGAGTAAATAGAGTTGTAAAACGATACCTAACACGTTGGACATATTTAAAATGATTGATGTCCTCACTGTTCTGCTGTTTAACTCCAATAAACCGCTGTTCAAATCTAAATCTATGAGAAAACTTTACTTTATTTAATTGATGTTTCAAAGTCACTTGTTCCCAAATATTATGCTCTGGAATAATAGTTGAAGCAGGATACTCACCATATGGATAGGACCGAATAAAAGTATATCCAGTTGTTGTAACTAAAGTTTTATTAAAAGTATAATTAATAGCTGGCCTGAATAGAAACTGTTGCCACTTTTGCAAACCTTTAGTTCTTCTAATATGTAACTCAGAACTAAAGTACCATTTGTCTGACAAATGGTACTTATTGTTATTACTCCACCAAGTATTAAAATTGTGTTCTATTTGAGTAGGTTGGGAATAACCAATATTATTCATAATGATGACGAATAACACAAATAGATATATGTTCCACTTATTTTTATTCATTATGTTCTATTTTTTTAAATGCCCAAGGCGTTAATAATAGCGAAGTACATAGGTATGCCGAGAACAATATTGAACGTAAACGTAATCCCTAAAGACATAGGTAGTAATAAGCTCATATTTGCTTCAGGCACAGCCAAACGCATGGCTGCTGGAACGGCTATATAAGATGCACTTGCAAATAATACGGTTAACAATAAGGCGTCACCTGCTCCTAGACCTATTAAAGCTGATGTCAGAATACCTAGTAAACTAACTATAGGAGGGAAGAGCAATGCGAAGCCAGTTAAGAATACACCTGATTTCTTTAATTCTTTTATTCTTCTTGCAGCAATTAATCCCATGTCAAGCATGTAAAGACTTAGCATTCCTTTGAATATATCACCAACAAAGGGTTTTAATTCTTCTTCACCTGTGTTTCCTGTGGATAGACCAATAACTAATGCCCCAACTAATAATAAAACTGAGCCGTTAGTTACTGATTCTTTAAGTGTTTCTTTCCAACTGGAATTTGTTTTAGCTTCTTTGTTTTGTTTGCGTTCACTTGTTCTAATTAAAATTAACCCTGCTATGATTGCTGGAGACTCCATTAAAGCCATTCCAGCTACCATGTATCCGTGGAAAGGTAGTTCCTGTGAATCTAAAAAAGAACTGGCTGTAGCAAATGTAACTGCACTGATTGAACCATAAGTCCCTGCAATTGCTCCTGCATTATGAAAATCTAGCTTTTTTCTTAAAATTGGAAACATTAAAAAAGGAATGGTAAAGGAAGCTACTAAACAAACTCCCATTACGGTGACAACATCGGTAGTAAAACCACCATGGAAAAGTTCCACACCTCCTTTAAAACCAATGTCAAAAAGAAGATAAAGTCCTAAGAACTTACTAATTTGAGGTGGTATTTCTAAATCTGATTTAACTGCTACTGCTATCATCCCCAAGAAAAAGAATAGTACTGGAGGATGCATGAAATTTTCTAAAATTATATTTATGTCCATTGTATTTATTTTTATTAATTATTATTTAGTTAACTGTTTTATACAATGGATAAGTAGGGGATTTTAAATTGACAATTAATGAGATATAGTCTTCTTTTTTTGAATGAGAAATTATTAAGGTAATAATCTGTAGTAACTTGATTGATGAATTTGTTTTTGACTTTTAATTCTTTATCGAAATCATCAGGATTAATATCATCTTCTTCATTATTTTCGACTTCCTCAAGTTCAATGTAATTCATATCCATAGATTGAATCAAATCTATTTCGTCATCATCTTCAATTTCATAATCAGTGTCAATTTCATAAAATTTGGTTACTTCTTGAGTATGAATTGAATTCCAGCCAAATAGTTGTGGTATTAGCTGAAGAGAAAATAGAAAAACGATATGTCTCCAATTATTTTTCAATTTATGATTAATGTTTTTGTTATTACTGAGTTTAATGAATTCATGGGGAAAGAATGTGTAATCATGAAATGCCGAAACAAATTCATATTATACAGGAGTTACACCTGGTTTCCTAACTAAGTGTAAATTTTTTATCAAGTCATTACTTAAATAATGAGTTGGTTTAAACAGTAATTAATGAAGGGATTTTTAGCGCACAATACCTAATATAGAAAGGTGACTTTACTACGCTTATATTTACAGATTGATAACCAATAAAAGGCCTATCAGATTCTTTTTGTTGAATTGATTGAAAAACAAAATGAATGATATTCAATAATTTTCTGAGTTTATCCTCATCATCTTCTTCCTCTTGTTCTTCTTCAAATAATAAAGAAAATAGATTGTCAGAATGTAGGGAATTTTGAGAAAATTTTAATTCTTCTTTAGTATTTGAAGTAAATGCTATATTATGTTTAGTATTAATACTATTGAAAGAAGAAAATATGGGAAGTAGTACACTAAAAACAACAAGAAAAATTATTAGTCTTGACGATAAACCGTTGCTTTTAATTAGAATCTCCATGTTAATTACAAATTTAATAAAATTTAAAACTAGAAAACTATAAACATTATTTTTTTAGTTGTTATTTAACAAAACTGTATATGTAGCTTATAACTCAGTTAACTGGTAATCACTGTATTTGTATTGTATATCCAAACCCTACTATATATAACCGAGAATTATTTTATTAATTATCCTATAACTATGGCCAGTTTATATACAAGTGATGGTAAATTGATATACAATAGATCTAGTTTAAACTCATTTCTAGAGAATGTTGAGATAAACTTAAATCAAAGAATAATTTCTGTTTAACAAATTAGTACAATTGTTAGTACATTGCTTTGTGTTAGTAAGAAACATTGATGTTTTGGAATCCTGCCGAGGTCACCAAAAATAACTATTACCATAAACAAACCCCATAAAACCCAAATGAAGCATCAGTTTTTTAAGATTTTATGTGTTAATTGAACACATGTGGAGCTTTATTTTACAATGATCTTATCTGTTATATTTTCGTTTTGAAAAGTTAAGCTCAAAATGTAAACTCCTTTAGACAAATTATCAATATTAAAAGATGTAAGAGAGGTATTAATAACTTCTTTTCCATTCATATCTAGAATTTGGGCTCCAAGAAATTGTTCAGAATTAATACTCACTACTTTATTATCTATAATATATGTGTTACTTAGTTTTATCTTATCTAGGTTTGAAATGGAAGTTGGAGTGCTTTGATCTTGTGAACAAACACAACCTCCCGAATTTCCTGCTAAGCCGAAATAATCCGTAAAACAAATAACTTTATCAGCCATCCCTCTATAAGGAGTAACATATACAGAAAAATCAGCTGCTCCTGGATATTGAGTCCAGTACCAACATCCATAGTTAGATATAGCTTCTCCTATATACTGTGTTTGATAAACACATAAATCAATCTCTCCTGGATACTCAGAAATATAAATTATAGTATCAGCTAGCCCAATGTATTCTGTTTCATATACAACTTGAGCTTTTATATGAAAAACACATAGATTGATTAACAAGTTAAAAAGTATTATTTTTTTCATTCAAATTGTTTAACTAGCGGTTACAAAAACAACACCAAAATTCAACCAAAAACAAGATGAATGTAGTAACCTTAATACATTAAAGAGTTAATTCCATAAAGAATCTTTTTTTGAATTATAATAAAACCAATTTCCGCCTAGGGTTTCATAAATGTTATCTTTTTCATTTAAAAGAATATTATATAAATGATTTTGATTAACTCTTTTTACCTTAGGCATGATATTGAATGTTAAATCATAAGGTGAAGCGTTTATAAAAACTCCCAAAATACTACTTTCTGCAACCTCATAGAAGGCATACTCGTGTGTTTTAATTTGTACAATAGACCTTTTCAAATCTTCTCCAATAATATATTGTTTTGTAGAGTCATAAAATCCTACTCTGTAGACATCTTTTTCTTCTGGGCTTTTATCATATAAGAACCCTTTTTCTTCTAAGGTTTTTACCTTCTCAAAGTCTTTAGTATTAATATGATGATCTCTACCCAAATGATAAACAGTGCTCAAAGAAATATATCCAGGAGTTCTCTCATATGCTTTTTCTATTACTGATATAAACTCCTCATTCAAAAATCTATCAGCATTTACATTCAATGTAAGATTGTCTTTATATCGAAATCTTGAACTAGGAAAATCTAGGCTTGATTCTTCCTTAAAATAATCGATTTCATTATCTATACATGTGATAATATCTTCATTTTCTTGATCATAAAAGAACGTTACTTTACGTACAATTGTATCATAGCTAAAAAAATTATCTATGAATAACTCTTGAATTAATGTTTTTTCTTTTTCTAATTTAGTAAAGAAAATAGAAGCATTAATAATCTCAAGTTGTCTATTCTTACCATCAACAGAACACTTTACATCTCCTTCTTTTTCATACAAAATCTTTTCTAAATATTTATATTCATCCCCTTCTATTTCAACATAGCTAGAATCATTGTACTCAATGTTTTCTAAGGCTTTATCAGTTAACACTAAGCTATTATTTAATGTATCATAATTCACGTACCCACCATCAATATATTTTTTTATTTTTTTCATATTTAAGTGTTCTTTTTCTCCTTCAAAAACCGTTAACCCATAATAATGGTTTGGCTTAATTAATACAGATGCAGGTAGAACTTCTACGAGTTTAGTATTCCCGTTTAGGTTTAACTCTTGAGTAATAGCCTCTTTTATTTTATCCTTTTTTGTTTCTTGTTGGCATCCTACTAACAGAATAAACAGGAGTATAGAACTAAGGCTATAGATAGATGTTGTCATAATTTTATTTTTTTAGGCTTTATCAAATATAATACCAGAAACATTATTCTTTAAAAGAGGAGTTGAGGCAATGTTAAAATTGCTGATAGTAGCAATGTTTCAATTATGACACTAAGCTATAGGAGAAAAATGATCAATTAACTTCAGTCAACTCAAAAAAGGAGTTGGATCATAAAACTATTAATAGGCTATCTGATGAATTTGGTATTGAATACAAAGCAGTGATCAATTCTAAATAGAGTATTGAAATTAACAGACAAAAAGTTACAACGCTAGTTAGGTAGGCACTCAAAGAAAGAAGGGAAGGTATCCAAAAGACTTATAACTATTACTCTGATTACTCCAAAAACTTAAATTAGGACAAACTTTATTTTTATTGTAGGTTTGTTTAATGTTGAAAATTTCAAAACTGGGATGGAAAATCTAGGAAATAAAGAAGTTTTTAATCTCTTTTTAGCTACATAACTTAGAAAGTACATATAGTGTTCAGAGATTAAACAAAAACTAAAATTAATGACAATCAATTTAAGAAAAATATTTATTTGTATATACATACTCTTGGTTAGTTGTGCTATGATCTCACAATCATCTAAGATTGATAGTCTTGAGTCTCTTTTAAGAAAGCACAAAGATAGAGATAGTGTCCGTTTAGATATAATGTATCGCTTAGTATCTTATACACAAAGACAATATCCACAAAAAGCATTAGAATATGCTAATCAAATTGAAATACTTGCTGACGAAATTCAATCTATAAGAGGAAAAGCTAGTAGTTTTTATGCAAGAGGAATTATTTACACTGAGCAAGGCCATTTTGAAGTTGCCATAGAAAATTATGAAAAAGCAATAGAATTATTTCATTTAACTGGCGATTCAGTTCGTCTATCAGGTTGTAAACAAGGGCTAGGCGTTCTATATGGATACAAAGGAAAACCAAAACTAGCTTTAAACTATCATAAAGAAGCTTTAGCAATAGATGAAAAACTTGGAAAAGAACAATATCTTCCAGGTCATTTACTAAATATTGGTAATATTTATGTAGATATGGGAGCTTATAAAAAGGCTTTGTCCAATTTTAAAAAAGCTTTAGGAGCCTACGAAAAAAGCAATGATTTAGTAGGTATGATTAACTCTTTAAACTCAATTGCGATTGTATATTATGATCAGGGTAATTACCCCTTATCTATTGAATACCATAATAAATCTTTAGATATAGCCCAAAGTGCAAAAGATACAATAGGTATGTTTCAAGCAATAATTAATATAGGGAACATACACAGGCAAGAGGGCTTTCCTGATAAAGCAATTAGCTTTTATAATAAAGCAGAAAAGATAAACACGATCGAAGCAAACATACCTGTATTGAAAAACAACATAGCTGGTGTTTACTATGATAAAGAAAAATTTGACATTGCAATTCTCTACTTTAAAGAGTCTATTGAAGTTTGTAGAAAAACTGATAACGACATATATTTAGCTCAAGCTCTTAATGGACTAGGATTTGCTTATTCTGAAACAAAGAAATATGATGATGCTTTAAAATGTTTTGAAGAAGCTAATAAAATAAATTTGCTAAATAATCAATTTGATCTAATGTATTCTTATCATGGTATGGCAGATATATATTATGCTATAGACAAGTATGATTTGGCTTTGATTAATGCACAAAAAATGGCTCAATTATCTGACGAAAATGGGTTTTTAATGCATCAAAAAAACGCCTATGCTTTGCTATCAAAAATTTATAAAAAAACAGGCGATTATCTAAAAGCTCTCGAAAGCCATGAGAAATATAAAGTACTTCATGATAGCATTTTTAATAAAGAGAACGATGAAAAAATTGCACAAATAGAAGCGGAATATAAATATAAAATAGCTTTAGACTCAGCAAGCATAAGAGAACTAGAGCTTAAAAACACTGTAGAAACAACCTCTAAAAATTTAGAAAAATCTCAAAGAAGCCAATTGATTGCAGTTATAATCATCCTACTTCTACTTATCGTTCTAGGAACAATTACCTTCCTTTTTAGAGTTAGAAATCTAAAAGCCAAAGCTGAGAGTATTGCATTAGAACAAAAGTTACTAAGATCTCAGATGACACCACATTTTATGTTTAACTCTCTTTCTGTCCTTCAAGGGTTAATTTTAGATAAAGAAGAAAAAAAATCAATTATATATCTTTCTAAGTTTTCAAAATTATTACGAATTATACTTGAAAACTCAAGATATAAAAGAGTTTCTCTTTCAAGTGAATTAGAGGCTGTAGATAACTATATCTCACTTCAAAACATTGATATGAGCTCTCAATTAATATATGATATTTCAATTGAGTCAAACATTGAAAAGGCGAACACTTTTATCCCCCCAATGCTCATACAACCTTTTATTGAGAATGCTGTTGAACATGCATTTTCTGAACAAAAAGACAATAAAAAAATTAATTTGAATATCATTCTAAAGAACAAAAAAATAGTGTGTACTATTATAGATAATGGGAAAGGAATAGGTATTAACCATAATAAACAACCTAAAACAAATAAGAGTTCCCTAGCTACTACCATAACTTCTGAAAGGTTACGAGCTATGTCAAATGAATATGATTCATCTGGATCTATTAAAGTCGAAAACAGAGAGAAATATGGAGAAAAAGGAACAGTTGTAACCTTAGTTATTCCTTATAAGCAGAAACAGAATTAACTAAAGTAATCAATAATGCTCTAATGATTTATCTTTGGTGTGAAGCAGAAATCTTTTAATTTTAGACAGGAAATTATTAGTATATTAAATAATTCTATATGAATGTAAAACTTGGTATCTTTGTAGTTTAAGTAGCTAAACAATATGCTTGAAATAACCTCATATCATTGACTAATGAATAAAATTCTGTTTTTCTGTTTACCATTATTAATGCTAAATTTTTCATGTGAGTTGGATACAAAAAAGACACCTTCTAATTCAACTATTAAGGTAAAAAAAAATGATTACTCTGCTTTCGAATTAAAACCAGGGGATATTTTATTCCAAGATAGCGATTGTGGTCCTTTTTGTGAATCTATAGAAAAAGTAACATTTGGGTTTAAAGGATCTAAATTCTCTCATGTAGGAATGATTATTTTAGGAGTAAATGGAGATTTGATGGTTATAGAAGCAATTACAGATGGAGTTGTAGAAACATCATTAGATGAATTTTTTGGGAGATCACATGATGAAAATGGTAATAGCAAAGTAGTGGTAGGTAGAATTAAACAGGAATATCAAAATCTTATTACAAAAGCAATTGATTTTGCTAAAACAAAATTAGGATACTCATATGATGAAGTGTTTGATATTTCTAATAATAAATATTATTGTTCTGAGTTAATATATGATTCGTTTAAATATGCCAATTATAATAAACCAATATTTGAGTTGCAAAAAATGACATATAAAGATCCTGAGACAAACAAAATATTTCCAATTTGGGAGGATTATTTTAAAAAGCTAAATATACCTGTTCCAGAGGGCAAACTAGGTTTAAACCCTGGTGGAATGTCAATGAGTAGTTATATTGATGTAGTATACTTTTATGGGATTCCACATGGCTATAAAGAATAATAAGTTAAGCCTATAATTGATTTCCCTTAAATATCAGAATTGTAAAATGAAAAAAAATGATATTAGAAGAGAGAATAAAGAAGTCAGAAACAAGATTTTTTTTAAGTAGATTACTTGGTGTAAGAAATAATTTGTCATAAAACTTATGCTCAAGGTTTGAAGTAATTAGAATGAGTTATAAAGAATACCAACCATCTGAAAATTTGAATTCAATTGTTGATACTATATGGATAGCTACAAACAATGGCAAAGAAATAAAGTCTAAAATCTTGCCAGATGGATATGTTGACATTATTTTTGATTTAGATAAACAAACGCATCAGAACCCTGGAAATGAAATTAGAATTTCAGGAATGATGACAAAGTTTAAAAGCGTAATATCAAGAAAAAACTCAGAAACTTTAGGGGTTAGGTTTAAAGCAGGACAATTTAATTCTATCTCGGATATTCCGCTGTCAGAAATAAAAAACACGACTATAAATGCCTCAAACTTATTTCCCAAACTTAACAATTCATTTTTGGAAGAATTAATTGAAAAAAAGAATCAATGGGAAAAGGTTCAATTAATCAATAAAATTTTATCAGCTGAAATAAATTGGTCAGGTTTTACAATAAATAAACTGGAATATGCTGTGTGTAAAACTATTCAGTTGAACTATAGGGATTTAGATTTGAATAAAGTTGCTAAAAGTCATTGTATAAGTTTGAGGCAATTAGAAAGACGTTTTAAAACAACAGTAGGAGTTACCATGAAAGAATATCATTCTATCATTCGTTTTAACAAAGTCAAGGATTATATCACTGAAAATCCAAACTTGAGTTTATTAAACATAGCTTTTGATAATGGCTATTTTGATCATTCTCACCTTTCTAAAGAAATAAAAAAAATGTCGGGGGTAAATCCTTCTGATTTATAATATTGTCGTTTTTTTACAAAACAGAACCCTTTCTTAGCATTTACATTTGTCACAAAAATGATTATAAAATATTTTTTGATAGTAGTTTTCATTACTAACTCTATTAAATCTTATTCTCAAACTAAAAACAATAATATGACGAAATTAGAATCTCTTACACCAAATATAATGGTTCAAGATGTAAATGCAACCTTAGATTATTACACGACAAAGCTAGGATTTACAATAGTGGATACCAATCCAGAATCAGGTCAATATGAATGGGGGTATGTAATGTTAGATAATGTAGGTATAATGTTCCAAGAGGAGCAATCATTAAAAGCTGAGTATAAAGAAATAGAACCTTTAAAAGTTGGAGGTGCTTTAACTTTTTATATAAGAGTAAAAGATATCAATAACTATCTCGAACAACTACCTAAAGACATTAATTTCGTAAAACCTTTAAATAGAACTTTTTATGGAACGAATGAATTCGCATTAATGGATTTAAACGGTTTTATTTTAACATTTTCAGAAACACCAGAATAAATAGCTAAATGAATTTTGAAAAAGTTGCGAAACAGTTAGCCAATCCATCAGGGAAACTTGGAGTTGATGTTGCGTTAGGTATGAATATTATGAATGAGTTTATAAGTAAAACTACTTATGAATTATTAAAAATAAATGATGATGATTGTGTTTTAGAAATAGGAATTGGAAATGGTAAATTCATTGAGGATATTCTAGATTATGCTTCTAATGTATCTTTTACAGGAATTGATCTTTCTGAAACCATGATAACAGAAGCAAAAAAAAATAATAGGTCTTTAATTGAAACGGGGTACGTAGACTTATTTGAAGCAAACATAGAGCAAATACCTGTATGGAATGAATCTTTTGATAAGATTTGTACAATTAATACAATCTATTTTTGGGAGAATCCTGTAAATATACTAAATGAACTATATAGGGTGTTAATCAAAAATGGAATCCTAATTATTTCTTTCAGACCCTTTATAAATGGACAAACACTTGATTTTACTCAATATGGATTTAGAGAATACAGTTCCGAAGCTTTTGAGACATTGATTCTTAAATCTGATTTCAAAATAATGGAACAAATAGAAAAAGAAGAGCCTCCAATTAAGTTTAACGGAAAAACTCACAATTTAACCTCTCAATATTTCCTGTTACAAAAAACTACTACAAATACTATGTAACAGTAATTAAGGGAGGTTCAACTATATCTAAACCCACTCGAAATAACTTGTAATGAAACACTCACTACAATAAATTAAATCAAATATTTTATTAAGTTTGGTGTTGAAAATGAATGATTTAAAGAATCGACGAACTGATCATAAATGAAAAATACTCAAATATATCTATACCTTATCTTAACCTTATTTATTGGATGTGTATCTAATACTGAAAACTCAGTTTTAACTATATCAACGATAGCAACAAAAGGAACACTTCTTCCATACCAAAAAGATAAATTATTCGGAGTTAAAAATGTTCAAACAAATGATTGGGTAATTCCTCCTGAATACATTAATTTGGAACCGACAAAGAATAAGAATATATTCTTTGTGGAAGATGTCAATCATTACTTTCACCTAATTCAATTAGAGAATAAAAAAATCCTATCTTTTGAAGATAATGAATGGGTAAACCTAGAAGAAAAAAGTGATACCCTGTTTATAGCCTTTGAACATTTGAATATCACAGGGTTAAATCCTAGTTCAAATTCCTATTTTATTTTTATAAATGGGGAAACCATAGATATTAAAAAGGTGGAGAACATAGCTTCGACAGAACTGTTTATAAATAATGATGGAATGTTTACCGTTGGATACCAAAACGATAAATCAGTGATATATGATTTTCAAACCAAGGAATTCATAAAGCTAGACGAAAATATGAGCAAAAAAATAAGTGAGTATTTAGTTGGTGAACTTTTAGGGGATGGTAAAATTTATGACCTAAAAGGTAAGCTACTCCCTTTTATTGAGTTAAATGATTTTGATAAAGATTCCAATTTTATAAAAGTTAGGAATCAAAGTGGACTAAAAGGAGTGATAGATATAAAGGGAGACTTAATTATAGATACTGCTTACAAAGAGATTAGAAATTACAAAAACTATTTTTGGGTTAAAAATCAAGGAGGAGAGGAGTCTTGTTACTTAAAGAAAGAAAACAAACTAATTCATTTGTTTTTTGATGAATCACAAAAGGATAACTATTTTAATACTAATTCATCACATGATATTAACCCAAATGGAAATGTCAAAATAAAGACACAAGACAATACCATTATTTATGATAGTAATTTTGTAATGCAGTTCAAAATCCCTATCCATTCAGAGCTTAATATTGAAGATTTCTATTTCATCAAAAATCTATCAAACCCAATTCCATATTCAGCGTATGAGAAGTTTGGTTTTATGAAGGTTATTGATGGTAAAATGGAAAAATTATCCGAACCAATTTATGATAAAATTAGTATCAGAGGAAATGTATACATGGCTGATCTTAAAGAAGAGAATTATGATGAGTATGAGGAGGCATTTCAACGAACGTTAATCTTTTTGGATAGCAATTTAAATGAAATAATCCAAACAAGCTGGGAGTCGTATTATTTACCAGAATTTGAACGTTTTGGAAATTACTTGTTAATTTTTGATGAATATGGAGATAGTGATACTCCTATTGAACTCTTTAATATCAATACTAAGGAGAAAGCTAACTTTACTTTAAATTACAATATTGGAAAACTTAAAGTTCTTGGAGAATACTTATTTATTCAAAATTTAGATGCCAAGAAGATTATGTTTTATGACAAGCAGCTTAATTTGGTTGTATCAAGCCCTGATCTTTGTGATGGAGATGTTGGATACCTTGATGATAGGTTTACAGTTGAGTATATGAATTGTGGATACTTTCTTTATGATTCTGTAACCAAAGCATTTAATGACCCTTTAGATATTGATGAGTTTAGAGAAACGTTCAATATTGGAATGGATGAATTCAATGATGATTATTTCTATTATCTATTAGATAAAAACGGGAATAAGAAATCACCGAAGTTTGAAATCATCGAAATAGTAGATGATTTAGAATTGATCATATGCTTTGAAAGAGGTAGTGGAGTTAAAATTTATGACTTCAGTTTAAATCAAATACTAGAAGATTCAAAGATAGCTCAGTATGAATATTATAAAGACCTTCAGATACTGCTTCTAAGTAGTGAATATGGGGCTTATTCTTTCTATATTAACGCTAAAGGAGAGAAATTAATTTCAAAGAATTAGTATTAAAAAAAATCGTACCTTTGTCACAATATCTAGAGCTAGATATTCAAAGAATTTTATGAATAAAGTAGAGATAATTTTACATACGGATATTGTAAAATAGATGACCTAAATAATTATTGGTCATCATTTTTTCAGGAGGGAAAACTCTTCCCTAAAATCGAATAGTAATTTCTTAAATCACATTTTATGTGATTAGGAGTGTTATGTCTTGTGCGTAGCATTCATATTAAAGCATGATAAATCGTTCAGTTTATTGCTGGGAGTTTGGCATGCACAAATTATTTCTATCATGAATATCAATATCAGAAAAGTAAAAAAATCAGAATATAAGCAAACAGAATATTTAACAAGAGAAACCTTTTGGAATTTATATCAACCAGGATGTTCAGAGCATTTGATATTACACAATCATCGTAAGAGTAAGGATTATGTAGAAGAATTGGATCTTGTATTGTTACAGGGAACAATGATTATTGGGCATATCATTGCAATTAGGGCTGAGATTGTTGATCATAACGGTTCAACGAATGAAGCATTGCTCGTGGGACCTGTTTCAATTCGTCAAAATCAGCAAAGTCAAGGTTGGGGAACACAATTGATCAATCATTTGATTGTTGTGGCAAAAGAAATGGGGTATAGTGGAATGCTACTATATGGAAATCCAGATTATTATCGCCGCTTTGGTTTTAAAAATGCAGGTGATTTTGAAATCACAACAGAGGATGGAAAAAACTTTGATGCATTTATGGCATTGGAGTTATCAAAAGCTTCACTCAATGCGATCAAAGGAAGGTTTTTGATGAATAAATCCATTAAATATTCGAAAGAGGAGTTAGAGGAATTTGATCAAAAATTTCCACAGAAAGAAAAGAAAGCTCCTAAAATTAATATTAATGCTTAAAGAGATAAAAATGGAACTAGCAAAATTAGGATATACAACAACGTTAGAAGACAACAGAAAAGCTCAAGGTTTAGAGCATTTTTCAGTAGGTAGAGTCATAGCTGAATATAAAGAAAGATATATTGTAAGAACAGCTCAAGAAGAGTATGAAGCTGAAATTATCGGTAATTTTCGTTATACAGCTCAAAGTCGATCAGATTTTCCAGCAGTAGGAGATTGGGTTGCAATATCAGAATACGAAAGGGGTAAAGCATTTATTCATGCTTTATTACCTCGAAAATCGGTAATAGAAAGAAAGTCAGTAGGAAAAAGAGGTGAGAAACAAATTATAGCCAGTAATATTGATAAAGCCTTTATTGTACAAGCTGTAGATAGAGATTTTAGCATCAATAGAATTGAAAGATACCTAGTCATTTGTTATGAAGCCAATATTGAGCCAATTATTGTACTGAATAAGGTAGATCTTATTGATGATTCAATTGCTAGAGAATTAGTAGAAAAGCTTACTCAGAGAATCAAAGATGTACCTATATGTCTTACAAGTAATAAATCTTTAGAAGGAGTTGAAGTACTTCAAAAACACATAGAACCAAGCAAGACTTATTGCCTTTTAGGATCTTCAGGGGTAGGAAAAACTACTTTGCTAAATACTTTACTAAAAAGTGAAACTTTAAGAACTGATAATATTAGTCTAGCCTCCAATCGAGGGAAGCATACAACGACGCATAGAGCTTTAAAAGTTTTGGAGAATGGAGGAATGATTATCGATAACCCTGGTATGCGAGAAGTAGGAATAGCAACTTCAGATAAAGGGGTAGCAGCAACATTTGAAAGCATAAATGCTTTAGCTGCTCAATGTAAGTATAGTGATTGTACTCATACAGTGGAACCAGGATGCGCAGTCTTATTAGCCTTGAGTAATAATGAAATAGAACCAGCTTTATTTGAAAATTACAAGAAAGTGCTAAAAGAGCAACAGCATTTTGAATCAACTCTTCATGAAAAGAATAAGAAAGATAAAGCACTTAGCAAACGGATTAAACGGTATAAAGAGATGAAAAAGAAAAAGTAATTCATTACTTTTTATCAAGTTGTTTAATTAATATAAAAAGCTGTTGGAAAAATATCCAACAGCTTTTTATTTATAGGTATGAAATGCTAAATAATCTCTAACTTTACCAAATATTAAATCGGTGTATAAAGATTATGAGTGAAGAATTAAGAAATCAATTAGGAGTAAAAGAAGATCAGCCAAATGATTGGTTTGAAACGCTCTATTCACACACTTCAGAATCTGGAGAAGGCGTACCATGGGCGAATATGGCGCCTCATCCTATTTTCAAAAAATGGTTGGATGGTCAAGCGTCAGTAGAGGAAGGAAAGAAGGCTTTAGTCATTGGATGTGGATTGGGAGATGATGCGATTGAACTCGAAGCCAAAGGCTATAAGGTAACTGCATTTGATGTATCAGATAGTGCGATTGAACTTTGTAAAAAAAGATTTCCAAATACTCAGGTAACGTTTGTTCAAGCTGATTTAATTGCAGGAATAGAAAAGTGGTATAAGCAATATGATTTAGTTTTGGAGATATTCACCATTCAAGCTTTACCTCCAAAATATGAAAAAGCACTCATCAAAAATGTTGCTGATTTGGTAGCTGATAATGGAACATTAGTGATGATTACTGAAGTGCAATACCAACAAAGAACATTTGAGAATGGACCACCTTGGCTTTTAAATAAAAACTATGTCGAATCATTTGAGCAAGTAGGATTGAAGAAGGTTTTTAACTCTAATGACCAAGAACCCGAGATGGGAGATGAAATTCATTTGACTATATTTCAAAGATGAGTTAATTACAGTGTGATGAGTGATGTAACAAATCTAATAATCTCATTTTCTGTTATAGAAGATGAAAAAAAACGAATAAATGAGGTGAATTCATTTGTCAATAATGGACGAAACTTTAAAATTATCTCAGTAGATTTTGAAGAAGGAAAAACTTGGTTTGGGAGAAAGAGAAGGAAAAGATGGTATGGAGGAAGCAAAGTGTTAGAAACACCTTTGTATATAGGAGCATTTAATCATTTAGACAAAGAAGGATTAGTTGAGCACATAAGAGGGATTGATTGGGAAGAACCAGAAAATGTGCAATTAATAATCAAAGAACAAGAATCGGATAAATTTAAAATAATCGAAATAGCATAAGAGTTTTTTATTTATAGAAAGAAATGAACAAGATTCAGGTAAAATATGAAAAGAGTAGATATTCTGATATCCCCCATTTAACAATAAATGTTGATGAAAAACCTTTGGATGTTTTTTTAGATGAATTATATCCCAGTAAAAACTTAATTGGACTTGTTCCAACTTTACTAGATAGGTTAGAAGATAGAAAAGAAAGGGAACTTGTGTGGAGTAGAATAGAGAGTGAAGAAAAACAAGTAGTACCAATATTAATGTGTCCAGACGATGCTGATTTATGGTGTACCGTAATAAATGTTGAGGTACAAAAAACAGAAGATTCAGTAAAATGGTTACGATTAGGTATAGACAATAGTGATTTTAAGGATAATTCTTCTGAATCTATAGGGACAACTGTTGAATGGTTTGATGAACTTCAACCTATGGAGTTTAAAAAATCAGAGTATGAGTATTTTGTTTCAGTGTTTAAAAAATCAATTAGGGATATTTAATTGATTTTATCAACCAAAAACAGCAACATTTCAACAACGTAATAAAATTACGCCTGCAATACCATATTTTTGTACAAAGTGTTGTGATTTGAGCATAAAACAAGAGCATAAAACAAGTAACCTAACCCTTTATAGGGCAGAAGCAAGTAAAAAGCTTTCTATCCCATTAGCTGATGGAGGTGTTAGTGCTGGTTTTCCGTCTCCAGCACAGGATTTTTTAGATCTAGCAATCGATTTAAATAAAGAGCTCATCCAAAACCCAGCATCAACTTTCTATGCTCGAGTAAATGGACAGAGTATGGAGGATATGGGAATCGATTCTGGAGATTTGGTGATTATAGATAAAAGTTTAGTTCCACAGAATGGTAAAATAGCAGTCTCTTTTTTAGATGGAGAGTTTACCATGAAGAAAATCAAATTTGATAAAGATTGTTGTTGGTTAATACCAGCCAATAAAAAGTTTAAACCAATCAAGGTTACCAGAGACAACGATTTTATTATTTGGGGAATCGTCATTCATGTTATAAAATCCTTTTAAGATGTATGCCTTAGTTGATTGTAATAATTTTTATGCTTCATGCGAACGTGTTTTTCGTCCAGATTTAAAGGGGAAGCCTATAGTTATTTTATCCAATAATGATGGCTGTGTGATTGCTCGTAGTAATGAAGCTAAGCCTTATATTCCTATGGGAATGCCTGCTTTTAAATTTAGAAAAGAATTTAAAGGACATCAGATTCATGTGTTTTCTTCAAATTATCCACTTTATGGAGATTTAAGTAATCGTGTTATGACAACACTAGGAACGTTTACACCAGAAATAGAAGTCTATAGTATTGACGAAGCATTTTTAAAATTGGAAGGTATTAAAAATAACGCTATAGAGGAATATGGAAATAAAATGCGGAATGTTGTTACTAAGAATACAGGAATCCCAATAAGTATAGGTATTGCACCAACTAAGGCCCTAGCAAAAGTGGCCAATAAAATAGCTAAAAAGTTTTCGGATAGAACCAACAGTGTTTATGTTATAGATGACGAAGAAAAACGTATAAAGGCTTTGAAGTGGTTAAAAATAGGAGACGTATGGGGAATAGGAAGAAGACAAGCGATAAAGTTAGAAGATAGAGGAATCTATACTGCATATGACTTTACATTAAAATCTGATGCTTGGGTAAGAAAACGAATGTCTGTTGTAGGATTGCGTTTAAAACAGGATTTAACAGGGGTTCCAACACTTAAATTAGATGAGGTAAAAACAAGAAAGAACATTGCTACAACACGAACATTTGATGGGAATTACGAAGATTATGAACAAGTAAGAGAGCGTGTTGTAACATTTGCAATAAGTTGTGCAGAAAAATTAAGAAAAGAAGCCTCAAATTGTAATGCATTGATGGTTTCTTTGAGGACGAATAGACATAGAAAAGATTTGTCGCAATACCGTAAAAGTATTATTGTTAAATTACCATTTCCAACCAACTCAAATATAGAGTTATCAAAATTTGCAATCCAAGGTTTAGAAGCTATTTTTAGAGTAGGATATGCATATAAAAGAGCAGGTATTATCGCCATGGATATTACACCAGAAAAGGAACAGCAATTGGCTTTGTTTAATAATTCTAACCCTAAACACAAAGCATTAATGAAGGCAGTAGACCAATTGAACTTAGCTATAGGAGAGCAAAAAGTGAAATTAGCAAGTCAAGACCTAGAAAGGACTTGGAAAATGAAACAGGAGCATCTATCACCTCGCTATACGACGCGATTAGATGAAATTATCACCATTCATGTATAAATCCAATGTGTTTCCATAATAAACAAAAGAAAAAAGCAGAAGAAGCAGAAAAAAAGTATCAAGCAAAAGTAAAAGACAAAGCAAATTTTTTAGTGTCAGATCATATCAATGCTTTTACTTTTCCTCAAACACCTGTTATTACCAATGAAGATGTTACGGTTATCCAAAACATAAATTGGGGATTAATTCCTCATTGGGCAAAAGATCAAGAAATAAGAAAGTATACCGTTAATGCTAAAATGGAAACACTGTATGACAAACCAGCTTTTAAGGATGTAGTACAGAATAGATGTATTATACTCTCTGATGGCTTTTATGAATGGCAATGGAGGGATTCAAAAGGAAAGAATAAGTTAAAGCATTTGATTGAAATAGAAGGAAGCGAACTCTTTGCTTTTGGAGGGCTTTACAGTGAATGGTATAACACTTCAACAGGGGCAATTGAAAAAACATACACAATAGTGACAACCGAAGCAAAGGGAATTATGCGAGAAGTACATAATTCCAAAATGCGAATGCCTGTAGTTCTAACAGAAGAGAATGATCAAGCGTGGCTCGGAGGAGAGGATTTTAAAGCATTTACTCAAGTATCTCCAAGGTTAAATGCTATTCCTGTTATAGAAAATGGGATGCTGTCTTTGTTTTAGACATTAGATCTATAAATTAGGAGGAGTATGCAATCGTAAAAAGTTTGTTAATAACGTATATAAATGCTTTTGAGTCCCTTCACCTTCATAAATATTATGAGATCGATTAGGATAGGGCATAATTTGGAACTGTTTATTGTATTTTATTAATTCATTGATTAGAAGTTCAGCATTTTGATAATGGACATTATCATCAGCTGTACCATGAACAATCAAAAGGTTTCCTTTCAAATTTTTAGCATAAGTAACAGGAGAACCTTTAATAAAGTCTTCTAAGTTTTCTTGAGGTAATCCCATATAACGTTCTTGGTAAATATTGTCGTACATTAACTGATCAGATACCGCAGCTACAGC
>JAUHZI010000102.1 GCA_030426105.1 Bacteroidia bacterium
TTAGTTCGGAAATGTTTAAATCATAATGCTTTTTGTTTTGTGGAGTTTTTAGTAGATAGATAATCATATTGATAAGACCTAAAATAAAGCCTAATCCAAAAAATCCGTAACTAATTGTTATTGCTGCAACGTGAATATTTAGCCAATATGACTTTAATACAGGCTGCAAATTGGTCAATTGTGGATCAAAATTACTATGTCCAGCTGTCATTAAGACAAAGAACGCTAACCATGCAGTTGCTGCTAAAATAACCTTTGAAGATCGAATAAAGAATAACCCAGCAAAAACACCTCCCCAAGCAATTAATACTAATGCTTCATAACCATTACTCCAAGGAGCATGACCAGTTAAGTACCATCGAATACCCATACCATAAGTATGATAGGCAAATAGGAGAATGATAAGCCCAGCAAGAATGTTATTAATATATTTAATCCATTTTGGAGGAGAAACAGAAAGGTTAAAGACCATTCCTAGAATGAGTAAGATCAGACCTGTTAACGCATAATAGTTTTTTAGATTTCCAAAAATATCTTTGTCATTGTAGTACATCTCTAATTCAATTGTACTATCGGATGGAATTAATTCAGAATTAGCATTTTCATGTTGAAATTTAGATAGTTGTTTGACTATCCCATCTGTCGTTTTGTATTGATTTTGTTCCACTGCATTTGGTAAGGAATCAAAATACATATTTAGTAACATAGGGTAGGTTAAGAATGGTACAGAAGGATCAACTGCTTTAAAGTTAATAGCAGAATCTAAAGGATTAACCCATTTGTCCGAAGCGTCACCTTTAACAGGGAAAATAGTTAGAAATTGATATTCTAAAACCATTCTTGCAATATTGAAACGCTCATCAACTTTTAATAATTCTTTATCAAAAACGTTTTGCTCTACAGCTTTTTTCTGACGGCTTTCCATCACTTGATTGATGATTTTATATTGATTATCTTCATTATAAAAATCCGCTAAACTAGCTTTAGAACCTTCAATACCTAGTAACTCTCTTATCCCAGTATTTTTTCTAATATTTATTATAGGCTGATGTGCCCAGAAGCGTTGATGTACATGCATATCAAGATAGACTTGCATTGCTGTATATTTTTGCCCTTCTATTTCGATATAGTTTTGTTTAGAAATTTTATGTAAAATATCATAAGCTAAAGTATGAACAGGTTGAATTCTACCCTCGAAAGTTTGAACTAGAAGTTTACCAAATTCATTAGCTTTTTCTTCAGAAATAATAGGAGGAACTTCTTCAGATTGAGCATTTAAATTGTTCATAGAAAAGAAAATAAAAGGAAGAGCTATTAATGCTACTTTTCTCTTTTCCCTAATTTTTTTCATCCGTTTACCAAGTTCAGCAAAACGTGATTTCCTATTGAGTAAGCTTAAACCAAAACCTATGGATAGTAAAAGATAACCGATGTAAGTAATTAAAGTTCCCCAATAATCATTGTTTACAGATAATATAGTCCCTGATTCGTCAGGCTCATATGAAGACTGGAAAAAGCGATAACCTTTATAATCCATAACATTATTCATGAAAATCTCTTGCTCTTGATGTAGGTTAGCAGTTGAGTCGTGTAAAGTTACAATACTTTTGAATGAAGAAGGACTCATAGAACCAGGATAACGATCTAAAATAAAATCATTCAAATAGATTGAAAAAGGTAAAAAGATTGGTTTAGCTCCATAGGCGATATTGAATAGTAATCCATTTTCTTGAAATTTGACATAATTTGCCATTCGATTAGGCCCTCCCATTACTGTAAAATCTTTTTCAATACCATTATAATTGAGAGTTAACATTAAAGCATCTAAATTACCAGCTTTATCATCTTCACTTTGTTGGAGTCTTTTGATGGCTTTTTTATAGTGCTTTTTAAAGACAAATTGAGTCCCTAAGATATTGTGTAAATGCATCGGTTTGAATTCCTGAACAGAGTCAGCCCATATAGTGTCCACATTCATTTGTGGCATAGCAGTTCTTTGAATCATGTATGGTGTAATTACAGTCAGTTGCTCTACTAGGTCGTTGATTCTAGTAGCTGTTGGGTCATCATTGTTATTGTATGAAATGTTGACTGTACCAATTTTTTTGATTTCTCCTTCAGCAATTAGATGTGTTTCTCTACCAGATTGGCCAGCAACAACTAATTCTAGTATGTTTTTACCATCAGGCTGGTCTTCTAAGGTTATTTCTTCAGCATTTTTGATGTAATTTTTAAATGAAATATCAAAGTGACCTTTATTAGGGAAATCTACAGGGATAGTAAAGTAATTACTGTAAAAAGGACGATCTGTATTAGAATAAAGCTCTGAAAAATAGATTTTCTTCTCAGATTTATATTGTTTGACCTCATCAGTTATATAAAGTTGTAAATATGGTTCAGCACTATACATTACATTTGAGTTTTCTCCTTCTTTAATTGGCATAATTCCTTCAAAACCAATGTAACGTGTAATTCCAGCACCCAGAATGGTAATTATTAAGCCAATATGAACGAGTAGAATAGTAAACTTTTCTTTTTTTAAGAGTTGATAACGTCCTATATTCCCAATAAAATTGATGACCAATAAGACCATAATTAAAGAAAACCACCTTGTGTTATAGATTACTAATCGAGCTGTAATAGTGTCATAACTATTTTCAACAAAGGTTGCTGTACCAATAGCGATGGCAAAAACTAAAAGTAGAAAAGCCATCAGTCTGGTAGAAATTATATAATTGGTTAATTTTTCCATTGTAGATTAAATTCAGTCAGCAAAAATAAGGTTTTATATTTGCTTCTTAATAGCAAATGTTACATTAATTTGACAGCCTATATGTTAAAAATCCCTAACTTGCTCGAGTGTATAATAGATAGAGATAACTCCAAATTGGAGTTAGAAATTAAATCAAAAGAAATTATGCGTATTGTACTGATTTTGATAATTGTTTCGTTTTTGTTCTCATGTAAGGGACAAACTGCTGATAAACTAAATGCTAACAAAGTAGAGGATGTTAGTAATCAGGAAGATAGCTTAGTTACTTTTTTAATTTATGGTGAGTTAGCACCAGATGGCTATCTTGATTCTGAAAATGAAATTACTGAGCAATATGGGTTTAAATTGGACAGGATTGCTGGATGTGAAGTTGAAGAAGATTTAGTAAACAAAGT
Organism: Bacteroidia bacterium; assembly: GCA_030426105.1. GTDB lineage: Bacteria > Bacteroidota > Bacteroidia > Flavobacteriales_D > Parvicellaceae > S010-51. The sequence goes on from JAUHZI010000102.1 coordinate 3,169, forward strand.
TAAAACGAATAATAAAAAAGCATTAGCGTTAATGGAAAAACGTTATGGTTTTAGTTGGATGCAAAACTTTGAAAAAGAAACAAATTTTAAATTAGCTATTCCTATTGAGTAAAATAACTAATATTACAACATTATGAAAAAGATTATCTATTTATTTACTTTAGCTACTCTATTGATTTCTTGGTCTTTTCAAGCAGATATATTGAAGTTTTCAAGTTTCAAAATTAAAGATAAAAACGGTAAAACTCAGTTAAAAGTGAGCAAAAAAGGAGCCGTGAAAATGGGAGGAGAGTTGATTGGTGTTGTACATAAAGATGGTACACTAACAAGTAAAGATGGTCAGCTTATCGCTAGTATTTCACCTGAAGGAATTTTAAAAGATGCGACAGGGAAGGGGCTTGTGAAAATTGACAAAGCAGGTAAGATTGATAATGGTTCAGGAATGTATATTCAATGGTCTAAAGACGGTACATTTATCAAAGGAGAGGAAGATACTGGAATAAAAATCACTCCTATAGATGAAGCTTCATTTCAAACAGCTTCATTAATTCTATTTTTATACTTGAGTTTTAAGTAATGTCTCTTATCAAAGAGACTTTAATTTTTCAATAATAGCTTTTACTTGCACTATCAAAGATGTTTTTCCATCATTATTGATAATAAAATCAGCATATTGATTACGCTCTTCTTCGGAAATTTGATTTTTAATCCTCGCTTTGACTGCTTCAAGTACAGCATTATCACGTTGCATTACTCTTTCAATTCTTGTCTCTTCAGGAGCATTGACAACCACAATTTTATCTAATGATAGATAAGCTTTACTTTCAATTAAAATTGCAGCTTCTTTAATTATAAATGGGGATTGATTATTGTCTTTACACCAATTATTGAAGTCTTCAGCAACTTTTGGATGTACTAATTGATTGAGTTGTTGGAGTAGAGCAGGAGTAGAGAATACTTTTCTTGAAATATAAGGTCGGTTAATTTCTCCGTCTAGGTATGCTTCTTCCCCTAGAAGATGTTGAATTGATTCTATAAGCTCAACATCATGATTCATAATATACTTTGCTTGTATATCTGAATTGTATATAGGAATACCAAAAGAATTGAAAATGGAAGCCACAGTTGTTTTTCCACTTCCAATTCCTCCAGTTAATCCAATTTTTAGCATATTATCTTGGCCCATTTGCTATAGCTGAAGCATCAGCAACAATGGCACTTTTCTCAATTTTAAGTTTAGCTCCACCATCAGAAACAATATTTACTGTTGTTTCATTCACAGCAGTAACTTTCCCATGGATACCTCCTAATGTTAAAACTGCATCACCTTGTTTGATTTCAGAGATGTATTTCTCTAGTTCTTTTTTCTTTTTTTGCTGTGGTCTTATCATAAAGAAGTAAAATACAGCAAACATTGCCACTATCATGATGATATTCATCATTCCTGCATCTCCACCACCTGCAGCTTGTAAAAGTGTTAATTTCATAATTTTTATTTTGTAAATATTAGTTTGTTCCAACTACCGTTCCTCTAATTGCTAGTTTTTTTGTAGAGGGAATTGTATTGGCTACGATAGAAACAGATTTTTCATTTTGACCAGTTACATTTGGTGTAAATTCAATTGGAATTTCAGCAGATTCACCTGGGGCGATAGGCTCTTTAGGCCATCCTTTTAAAACGGTACAACCACATGATGCTTTTACATCAAATAATAAAAGTGCTGACTTTCCAGTGTTTTTAAATTTAAAACTATGTTTTACCGTTGATCCAATTGCAATATCTTCAAACTCAAAAGTTTCATTGTCAAATTCCATAACTGGAGCGTTTTCGGCATCAGTATTAATCATATCTGATGTTACAGCCTTACCGTCATTTTTATCAGTGATTTTGCAACTTGAAAGTAAGCTGACTCCAATAAATCCAGCAATTATTATTCGTTTCATGGTTGTGATTTTTATAGCATGATTTATGCTTTAATTAATTCAAAAGTCCTCTTCCTACTTTTTTGATGACTCCTTCCTGTTTTAAATCATTGAAGATCTTATCTAAAACCCCATTAATAAAAGTATTACTTTTAGGAGTACTGTAAAATTTAGAAATTTCAATATACTCATTCAAAGTAACCTTGGTTGGAATATACTCAAAAGCTTTAGCTTCTGTAATTGCCAAGTTCATCAATAGACGATCCATTAGCGCTATACGATCAGACTCCCAATTTTTAGTATACTTAGAGATAATTGAATAGTTATCTTCTAAATTATTCAATCCTTTTCTAAATAGTTCCTTGATAAAACTTTCTTCATCGTCTTTATACAAAGGTAGAATTGGAGCATGAATATCTTCAGGTGATTTAAACGATTTTAAGGTCTTAATCACCATTGAACAAACCAAATCAATATCATCCTGCCAATAAACACTTTTCTCTTCAAAGAAGTGTAATAGTAATTCAAAATTACAGATTTCCTTCTTAAAAAGTTTGACAACAAATTTCTTATCTTCTTCAAAAGAGCTGGTCTCTTGATTCATATAATCCTTGTAGATGTCATTTTTTGTAAAATCGTTAAACAACTTCGTCAAAACATCTTGCTCTACATCTCCACTCCAGTTTATTTTTGTTTTTAAAGAAGCATCTTTAATTGCTTTATTGTCTTTTAAAAGTGCCAAAAATCGGTTGTTGACGAATTTTAAGTTTGGATTTAAGTCTTCTTCACTAGTAAATATTTTACGTTTAGCCTCTTCAATTTTTAATTCAGCAAAATGCGTAAAACTGTCAAACATTGTTAAGTAATAAATATACAAATCGTACATTTTTTCTACCCCATGCAATAATTCTTTCTCCCCAGCAACCAAATTTGTATTGTTAGATTGCGTAAAAGCGTAAAGTGTTTGTAATACTTTAATTCTTAAATGTCTTCTATTAAGCATATTTATTTAATTAACTTCTAACGTTTTAGAAGTATTGTTTGATGTTTGCTAATTGACTGATTCTTTCTTCAGCCATTCTGTTGGCAGCTAGATAAGTAGGGATTCCTTCTTCTCTTGATTTTTTGATAATGTTTAAAGTCGTGTTGTAAATATCTTCAGCCATTCCCATAATTCTATTCGAAGGAATGTCATAAACTTCACCGTAACAGTTCATTACTCCACCAGCATTAATTAAAAAGTCAGGAGCATAAATAATTCCTTTTGCTCTAACAATTTCACCATGCTTATTTTCATTCTCTAATTGATTGTTTGCAGCACCAGCAATAATACTACATTTTAAGCGGTCTAGAGTAGCATCATTTACTGTAGCTCCTAGTGCACAAGGAGCATAGATATCCATCTCAATATCATAAATCTCATCTAAGCCAACAACAGTAGCTCCATATTTATTCGAAACATGTTTTAATGTTTCTTCATGAATATCAGTGATATATATATCAGCACCTTCTTTTTGTAAGTTTTGGACAAGGTATTCACCAACATGCCCAACACCTTGAACGGCGACCTTTTTACCCTCTAATGAATCAGAACCAAATTGAATTTTAGCAGCAGCCTTCATTCCCATATATACACCAAAAGCTGTAACAGGAGAAGGATCACCACTTTTACCAGGTAAACCTGCTACATGTTTAGTCTCCATTGAAACCCAGTTCATATCTTGAGGAGAAATACCTACATCTTCAGCAGTAATGTATTTTCCAGCTAAACTATCTACAAATTGTCCAAACCTTCTAAATAAGGCCTCAGATTTATCTGTTCTAGAGTTTCCAATAATTACAGCTTTTCCGCCACCTAAATTTAAGCCAGAAATGGCATTTTTATAGGTCATACCTCTCGAAAGTCTTAAAACATCCTTAAGGGCTTCAGCTTCTGTATTGTAATTCCACATTCTAGTCCCCCCCAATGCTGGACCACAAACAGTGTTGTGAACAGCAATAATAGCTTTTAGTCCTGCTTGCTTATCTTGACAGAATAAAACTTGTTCATGTCCCATGTCTGTCATTTGAGCTAAGACTCCTAATTCATCGTTTTTAACTTCAGAAATATTTTTAACTTCCATTTTTAATTGATTTGTAAGAATGTTAATTACTTTTGTATTCATTAATACCTGACTGCAAAAATAACATAAAGTAGATAAGTAACTCTGTAATTTTGTTAAAAATTATCAACTTTATTAAGGTTTAAATTTAGCAGTTGTAAAAACTAAATCGAAATAAGTGAAGTCGTTATTTTATTTAAATAAATACTTAATAAAATATAAGTGGAGATTGCTCTTAGGAACATTATTTATTGTTGCCTCTAATTTGTTTGGTGTTTACATGCCTGAAGTTGTTAAAAATGCAACAAACCAAATAGTTGATTTTGCGAATCAGGGTACTACAGCGTTTTCTTATGGAGAAATAACTAAACTAGCAATATATTTAGCTGGTGTGTATGTTTTTCTATCTTTTATGAAAGGTGTTTTTTTATTTTTTACTCGTCAAACAATTATTATTATGTCTCGTTTGATTGAGTATGATCTAAAGAATGAGATTTATAATAAGTATCAGGCATTGGATATGGCCTTCTATAAGAAAAATAGAACAGGTGATATTATGAATAGAATAAGTGAGGACGTAAGTAGAGTCAGAATGTATTTAGGCCCTGCTATTATGTATACCATTAACCTTATTGTATTGTTTGTTTTGATTGTCAGTTTTATGTTACGTATTAATGTTGAACTAACCCTCTATTCACTTGTCCCGTTACCTATTATGTCTTTTTTGGTATATAAAGTGAGTAGTGTAATCAATAAAAAGAGCGAATTAGTTCAACGAACGCAATCTGGATTATCATCTTTTGTTCAGGAAAAATTATCAGGAATTCGTGTCTTAAAAGCATATAATAGAGGGAGACACTTTGTAAATGAATTTGAAGAAGAAACATACAACTATCAGGTTGCCAGTTTGAGTTTGGCAAAAACTAATGCCTTGTTTATGCCTGTAATTGTGTTATTGATAGGTTTAAGTACAATTATTACAATCTATATAGGAGGTGTTAAAGCGATTGATGGAACAATAGATACAGGGATTATTTTGCAGTTCATCATGTATGTGAATATGTTGACTTGGCCTTTTGCTTCAGTAGGATGGGTAACTTCATTAGTTCAAAGAGCTGCTGCTTCTCAAACAAGATTAAATGAATTCTTAGAGATTGAAAGTGAAATAACTGAAGTTGAAAATCCAATAACAACGGTAAAAGGAGCTATCGAATTTAAAAATGTTAGTTTTACTTATCCAGAAAGCGGAATATTAGCATTGGATAATGTAAGTTTTATTATTCCAGAAGGAACTACTGTTGGAATAACAGGAAGAACTGGTTGTGGGAAATCTACAATAGCCAATTTATTGTGTCGATTATACGATGCAAGTGAAGGAGAGGTTTTAATTAATGGAGTTGATATAAAACAATATAGCATATCTGCACTTAGAACAGCTTTCGGTTACGTTCCACAAGAAGTATTTTTATTTTCTGATACAGTTGCTAATAATATCGCATTTGGAATAAAAAAGAGAGAAGTTTCTGAAGCTGCAGTTATTCAAGCAGCAAAAGATGCTGTAGTTTATAAAAATATTATTGGTTTTGAGCATGGTTTTGAAACTGAAATAGGAGAGAAGGGGGTAACATTATCAGGAGGTCAGAAGCAACGTATGTCTATAGCAAGAGCTATTATTAAGGAACCTCCTTTTATGGTTTTTGATGATTGCCTTTCAGCTGTAGATACCAAAACTGAAGAACAAATTTTATCGAACTTAGAACGAATAATGAAAGGTAAAACAGCAGTATTAATTGGGCATCGTATATCGACTCTAAAAAATGCTGATCAAATATTATTATTCGATAATGGGCAATTGATTGAAAAAGGAAATCATACTGAATTGATTAATTTAGGGCAGAACTATGCTGAGTTATATCAGAAGCAACTCGTAGAAAGAGAGAATTAAGGTTTGGTGTCATCAAAATTAAACCTTAACTGAATCCATTTTTCAATTGTTTCTTGATTATCGAGGTTACTGAGGGATATTCCTAATAGTCGAACTGGTTTTAGAATTTGATCTTGTCGAAGTAGATGTATAACAATTTCAAAGAAGTCATTTTTGGAGCCAATAAAGTGAGGTAGTGTTTTACTTCTAGTTTGAACTGTAAAATCACGATACTTTATTTTTAATGTTACGGTTTTGCCTCTAGTATTGTTTTTTTTTAATCGTCTTTCGAGTTCATCACCAATTTTAGAAAGCTTTTCTATGATTTCTTTTTCAGCAGATAAATCTATTGAGAAAGTTTGTTCAGCAGCGATTGACTTTCGAATTCGATTAGGTGAAACACTGCTGTGCTGTATCCCCCTTACAATATTATAATAGTGTTTGCCAGATTTTCCGAAATGATGTTGGAGTTCCTCTAGAGATTTTCGTGTTAAATCATACCCTTTAAAAATACCAAGCTTATACATTTTTTGTGCGGTTACTTTCCCTACACCAAAGAATTTGGCTACTGGCAATTCTTCAAGGAAAGTAAGGACTTCCTTAGGTCGAATTGTTTTTTGACCATTAGGTTTATTGATATCGGAAGCAACTTTTGCGATAAACTTATTAATGGAAATACCTGCAGATGCAGTTAACCCTGTTCTTTGTAATATTTTATCTCGAATTTCTTGAGCGATTAAACTAGCAGATGGGTTATTAACTTTATTTTCGGTAACATCTAAAAATGCTTCATCTAAAGATAAAGGTTCAACTAAATCGGTATATTCATAAAAGATTTCACGAATCATAGCTGAAACTTCTTTATAACGCTCAAAACGAGGTTTAACGAAAATAAGATGAGGGCATCTCTCTCTAGCTATTTTTCCTGATAAAGCCGATTTTACATTAAACTTTCTGGCTTCGTAACTTGCTGCTGCTACTACGCCTCTTTCACCACCTCCACCAACAGCAATTGGCTTTCCTCTTAGTTCTGGATTGTCTAGTTGTTCAACAGATGCATAAAAGGCATCCATGTCAACATGAATAATTTTTCTAGTAGGAAAGTCATTATCCATAGTCTTTAAAACCTTCTTAAAGCTTCATTGACTAATTCATAATCAGGCGCAATATCTACCGCTTTTTTATAATATTCGAGGGCAGTTTTTTTATCCCCTTTGAATTCATAACTATACCCTAAATTGTATAAAGCTTGAACGTATTCAGGGTTGATATCCACAGCTTGTTGAAAATAGTGTATAGCATTATTAACAATGGAATCCTTTGTTTTTTGCTCAAAATCATCGTTGTAAGAATCGATTTCACAGACTCCTAAATTATAGTATGCTTCTTCAAATACTGAATCAATTTTAAGCACATTTTTAAATTCAGTTTTAGCTTCCTCAGTTCGCCCTAAGTTTTTCAATAATAATCCTTTATTTCTGATAGGCTCTATTGCTTGAGGGTTAATTAATGTTGCAGCGTCAAAGTAAATTAAACCGTTAGCGTTTGTATCTAAATAATAAATATACCCTAAGCCTGTATTCGCATCGTAATTGGTCGCATCCATTTCTAATGCAGTTTGATAAGATGATTGAGCAAGAAGTTTGTTTCCTAAACGCTGATATACAAAGCCTTTAAGTGCATATGGCTCAGATAAAGTAGGAGAGATTCGAATTGCTTCACTTAAGTTACCAATAGCTTCCTCAGCATTTTTTCTTCCCATGTATATTTTAGCTTTCAATATGTATGCATCAACATAACTAGAGTCTAGTTTTATGGTGTTATTCAAATAAATTTCAGATTGATCATAAAGCAATGCATTAAGCGTCTTTCCAGCTTGATTGAATAACAACTCTGCTTTTGTAAAATTTAAAGAAGGTTCGTTAGGTGTAATTGTTAAAGCCCTACTAATATCCTCTAAAGCACGTTTGAAGTCTCCTTGTTTAGCATAATAGTAGGATCTTTTAGTATAACCATTTGGGCTTTCTGGACTTTCTATTATTTGTTTTTCTATTTCTTCTAAAGAGTTAGATGGGTCCTCTGGCTTATTTGCTTTGGCTTCTTGGTTTACAAGAATTTCTTTGGCTTCGTGATTTCCTTCTTTACATTGAAAAAGGATAACTGAAACGAATATTAATATTGATATATTTTTCATTTTCAAAATGATTATTGAAATAGCAAAAGTAGTGATTTGAATATTTCTAAGGTTTTAATAAAGGTAAAAAATTATTGAGCATGACTTTTAGCGTAATTAAAAATGAAATGAAATGGGAAGAATCATCTCTGTATTAACTTTTTTACCATGTTGTTCTCCAGGAGTCCATTCTCCTAACAAGTTTAGCATCTTTAGAGCTTCATTGTTAAAGCTATCATGAATCCCTCTTTTTGTTTTTGGATTGATTATTTTTCCTGTGGTATCAATAGTAAAAGAAACATAAACTTTGCCAGTTACATCAGTCTGATTGTTGGGGTATTTCAAATTTGTTTGGATATCTTTTAGTAACTGTTTGTTTCCACTTTTATATTGTGCTGGTATTTCAGGATTGATAAAAATATAAGAACAATCTTGACCAAGTAAACAATTACTGAGACATAGGATATTAATTAAAAACAGAAATTTAATCACAATATAAAGCTAAGCGTTCCTAGCTTTAAATGTTCATAATAAGTATTATCGGTGAGAATAATTGTATTAAAGGGGGCTTATGAGCTAATTCTCAAAATTAATTCATTTCTCAAATAGGTTTTCCAATTAGATACATACTAGGAAGTTTTCCTTTAATAATTCCTTTTTCCCATTTGTAGTTGTCTTGTTCTAGACCATCTAATAATTCATCTAGGTCACTTAATGTATAGGTTCTAGCATTGGAAACTGCTCCATCCCATGCAAAACCTAGTGGAAGAATAGGAATAATATAGGTAAATACAAGCTGTTGCCAACTCATAGGACGGACAAAAGGTGTGATAAAAAAGCTGTTGATAAAATTAAAAATAAAGGTGAAAACGTTTGCGAT
>JAUHZI010000103.1 GCA_030426105.1 Bacteroidia bacterium
TGTAAACAATCCAATCATACCATCTATTAGCTAAAGCCTCTTTCTCTTCTATCTCAGAAAGGTTTATTGTATTTCCTTTTGCAAACAATTCTATAATTGGTATAACCACAAACACTAGAATGACCGTCGAAAAAGCCCAATAACTTTCTGAAAACAATGATAAAAAAACTGATAAAGGCGCTATATATGCCCAAAAATACTTGAATGCTTTCATATGAACTCAATTTGATTGCAACAAATATGCTATTTCTTTATAAAGGATTTTAGACGGTTTCGTCCAAAATTAAGATGCCTTCTTAATTCCTTCTACCATTCTTTTAATTTCTTCCCAATACTTCAATAACCACTCTTTAGAAAGGTTTTCTTTAGTTACTCTTAAATAAAAATTATCAACAACTAAATCCAATATAATCTCAGCTAAAAAAGGATTATCTTTTAAATCTAATGGCTGAGCCCAAATCTTTAAAAAAGCCTTTTCTATTGGTTTATGCACTTTTTCTATACATTTCGAATACCCCTCAACATCCCGATTTATTCTGAGTTGTCTATTGAATAACAAATCTTCTTTTACACTTAATAACAACTCCACAAAATCAGGATCAATAGCCTTACATTCCATAGCTTGTTGAACAATCTCTTCAGCCTTGTAAATATGATAATTCAACAATAGCTCAATGAATACTTCTAAGTCTGAAAAATGGTGATAAAATGATGACTTACTCTTTCCTACTTTCTTAGCTAGCCCTTCAACTTTCAAAGCATGGGGACCTTCAGCTGCAAACAATGCATAACCTACCTCTATCCATACCTTCTGTTTTTCTTTCATCATGTTTTTTGGGCGTTGAAATCAAATGTATCGATTTTTAAGTTAAGTAATATCCATTTAATTCACAAACAGAATATCTTTGTATTTATATTTAAAATCCCAAATAATTACACAAATTAGAAAAATATCTCAGACTCAAAAAAATATGGAAAGCTATGAGTAATTGTCACCACTAACTATTCGTTTCCTCTAGCAAATCAATGATTTCAAAACTGTTTATTTTGATTTTCCAATTATTCTATAACTAACAGTTGATTAATTCCTCCTACTTGAATGAGGTAAATACCTTTAGTTAAATTTCCTGTGTTTACCTCAAGGTGAACAAATTCACCTTGAAAAGCTTGGTTTAACACTTGCTTACCTGATACATCGTAAATCGTAATTACTGGATTATGTTGAATACGATTCAAATCAATCTGTACCAGCCCTTTTGTTGGATTAGGGTATACCATCATAGATAAATCTACTTGCTCCTCCACTCCTACTTGAGCAGGGTCATATACATTAACATTATCAATATAAACATCATTACCTCCTCCTGCAGTAAATTCAAATTTCACCATAAAATCACTTGTGAAGTAGCTTGATGAGATATTATTAATAATTACATTTTCCCATTCTTCATCCTCAGGCACAAACCCTGAAGTTACCATATCTGAAACAGTCGCAATATTGGAAGGCGAAAGTGTTTTTCGTATTGTCCAACTTTGTCCACAATTCTGACTAACATAAACTCTCATTCTATCAGAATTATCTGCAGCTGTTTTAGCAAAAGCATAATCAAAACTTAAGACTAAACTATTGACATGTGAAAGGTCAATCGGTTTAGCATATAGATTCGATTTACGTCCTGAAAAATGATTTGAATTTGTTAATCGAACACTTCTGTTACTATTCTTCCCTACTGTTGTAGTAACCTCCCATGTATCAGAAACCTCATCGACAAACCAATGTGAATCTTCAATGTTATTCACCCATTCAAAATCCTCAATTAAAGCATTACGTTGACCAGGTGAAGCAAAAACTTCAACAAAATTTGTTTCAACAATACTATCACTATTCGTCCCATTATTGACAACCAGCTTTACCTCATAAATCCCAGGAGTATTATAATGAACTGTTACAGCAGAATCTGAGGCTACACCAGGATTTCCCCCTTCAAAAAACCATGAATAAGTATTGATGTTATCTGGCACTATCGCTGTAAAATCAATAGACTCTCCAGCACAAAATTTTCGTTGACTAGCTTCAAAATCTACACTACAAATTGTCGTATTTCCGTTAACTCCTGTAGCGGATAGATTTGCTGATGTCCACAAATTATTTCTATTCGCAATTGAAGAATTCAACGCGGCATGCATTCGTAATTTTTGTCCTTCTGTAAACATACTATTTAAGTAAGTATATTCCATAAAATTTTGCATATTATCAAGTGAACCACAAGTAGCAGTGTTAAGGCTTTGCCCTGAATTCCCTATTGTATTTGGTGTATCCATTACCCCATCATCATACGCACAATTCCCTGCATCTCCAACAGGTAAATAGGGATAATTTGGTACATTATTTCCTCCCCAAACATGTTGCAGATTCAAATAGTGTCCAACTTCATGAACTATTACTCTCGAACGTACAGTATTTCCTGTTCCAATATCTCCTAGATAAGAATGCTGTAATACAATTCCATCCCATTCAGGAACTGTATCTGCCGCAGAAGGAACCAAAGCATGTCCAGCCAATCCCGCTGCATCAGCAGTTATATAGATATTCAAATATTTGGATGGATCCCAATGTACAATATCTTTCACATTATGATAACCAGAATAAGTGCTAGAATCAATATGCCTTGTAATCCCATTCGTACAATTTCCGTCGGGATCTAATTGTGCTAACTTAAAAGCTACTTGACAATCAACAGCAATTTCCTTAAAAGGAGAAATTAACAATGCTGTATCTGGGTTTCTCATCTGGAAGCCTTCATTTAAAACTCTTAACCCATCTAATACTTGTGCATCAGAAACATTTTCAACGCCATAATTATGTACCACATGAAAAACAACTGGTATAGTATACAAGATCCCATTTTTATTATACTGGTTCAATTCTGCTTGTTGAATGTATTGTTGTGTAAACTGTTCTAGTTCAGAATTATTAGCAATTATTTTTTGATGCAAATCCACACGGTTAAAATACAAGTCTTGGTGCATTTCATCAGCACCACAATGATGCATTTGAGCTATTCCAATAAAGTTAAAAAGTACTAACAAAGCAGGTAAAACCAATTGTTTCATATCATTTAAAAGTTTAAACTAAAAACCAAATATAAACCTTAATTTTAAATAACTAGAATTCAATTTAAAATCTACTTGTGAGCTCCCTGCTGTTACAACCTTTAGCAGATCTAGAATTTCTAAATAGTATAAAAAAACAATTGATTTTCAATTTAATAGATTGTCTTTAAGTAACTTCATTTTTAAAATCGTTTTGTAAACCTTATATTCGCGTACTAAAAACACTCTAAATATATGTCTACAACTACAGTAAAACAAGACTTAAAATTCAATAAAAATGAAGATGAAATGAAACTAAAAGTTTCATCTTTAAAACGAAAAATGGCTGAAATAGCTTTAGGTGGCGGGAAGAAAAAAATTGAAAAACACCACGCTAAAGGTAAAATGACAGCTCGTGAACGTATTGATGCCTTATTAGATGAAGGAGCTGATCAAATTGAGATTGGAGGTTTTGCAGGTTATGGGATGTATAAAGAATATGGAGGATGTCCATCTGCAGGAGTTGTGGTTGTAATGGGATACGTTTCAGGTAAGCAATGTATTGTAGTTGCCAATGATGCTACAGTAAAAGCTGGAGCTTGGTTCCCGATTACAGGTAAAAAGAATTTAAGAGCTCAGGAAATTGCAATTGAAAATAAACTCCCTATTATTTACTTAGTGGATAGTGCTGGTGTATTTTTACCAATGCAAGATGAAATTTTCCCTGACAAAGAAAACTTTGGACGTATTTTCAGAAACAATGCAGTCATGAGTAGTATGGGGATTACCCAAATAGCTGCTGTTATGGGAAGTTGTGTTGCAGGGGGAGCTTACCTTCCGATTATGAGTGATGAATCTCTAATTGTTGATAAAACAGGAAGTATTTTCTTAGCTGGTTCATATTTAGTCAAAGCGGCTATTGGTGAAAACATCGATAATGAGACATTAGGAGGAGCTACTACGCACACAGAAATTAGTGGTGTATGTGATTATAAAAGTCCTGACGACGCTACTTGTTTAAAAACTATCAGGGACATTATGGATAAAGTTGGTGCTACAGAAAAAGCTGGTTTTGACCGTAAAAAAGCTGTAAAGCCTAAATTAGATGAACAAGAGATTTATGGTATTTTCCCTGAAGACCGTAATACACCGTATAAAACACTTTCTATCATAGAACGTCTAGTTGACAACTCTGAATTTACAGAATATAAAGAAGGATATGGGCAAACAATTATTTGTGGTTATGCCAGAATTGATGGATGGGCTGTAGGAATTGTAGCCAATAACCGTGAGGTAATTAAAAGTAAAAAAGGAGAAGTTCAATTTGGAGGTGTAATCTATAGCGATAGTGCTGATAAAGCTTCCCGTTTTATTATGAACTGTAATCAAAAGAAAATTCCTTTAGTCTTTTTACAAGATGTTAGTGGTTTTATGGTTGGTTCACGTTCAGAACATGGAGGCATTATTAAAGATGGAGCTAAACTTGTTAATGCAATGTCCAACTCTGTAGTTCCTAAATTTACCATTATTTTAGGGAATTCATACGGAGCAGGTAATTATGCTATGTGCGGGAAGGCCTATGACCCTCGTTTAATCGTTGGTTGGCCAACAGCACAAGTCGCTGTAATGGGAGGTGCACAAGCTGCTAAAGTATTATTGCAAATAGAAGTTGCAAGTAAAAAAGCTAAAGGTGAAGAACTCTCTGAAAAAGAAGAAGTTGAATTGTTCAATAAAGTTAAAGCTAAATACGATGAACAAACAACACCTTTATATGCTGCTTCAAGAATTTGGTTAGATGATATCATCGATCCACTTGACACACGCAAATGGGTTTCAATGGGGATAGAAGCAGCTAACAATGCTCCTATCGAAAAACCTTATAACGTTGGCGTTATTCAAACCTAAGTAAATTATAAAAATTAAACAAAGCCTATAAAAGCGAATAAATGATTTTATTCGCTTTTATTTTACATACGCTTTTACATTCTCCTCTACTTGCTTAAAACCATTAAGAACAGCTTTTAACTGGGTAGTATCAGGTTTTTCATTAACCTGATAATTTTGAATCATTGGTAATGTAACTGCTAACTTTAATAGTTTCACCTGATTCTCAAAACGCTCCTTCTCCAGAGCTATTTTATCATCTAAATACAATAAATCTTCCTTAGACGAACAATACGTGATTTCTGCCTCTTGAAACAACTCATACATTGAATTCCTCAAAGTAGTATCTGTAATTTCTACTATATAGCGATTGGCTATATCCCAATATTCTTTATTGATTCGAACATACTTGTTATAATCAGTCAAACTATCTACATAATATTGATTGGCGATGTTTATCGTTTCTTGAATAGCTCCAACTTCAATATTTTTTTCTACAGCCTCATTATACAATCGCTCCACTATATTTTCATAACCTCTTTTATAGCTTGAAGAAAAGCCCAAGTCAGAGTTTTCTTCAATAGCCTCTGGAGTTTCATTTTCTAATTCTTCTGGAGTCTGTTGTTGCTGGCTACAACCCAACAACATTGCAGCCATAAACAATGGTATAACCTTTCTTTTCATACTTTTAATAAACTTCGTTATCTATTACTGTTTGAACACGTCCTATTTCTCCTGTTTCTAAACGAACTTTTATTCCTCTCGTATGCTTAGGAGATTTGGTCAACAGCTTATCTACAATCCCTTCAGTCAACTCTCCTGAACGTTGGTGTTGCTTTTGGACAATTTCTACTACGTAACCTATTTTTATATTTGCTCTAATTGTTCCGTCTTGTTCGTTTGATTCCATATTATTCTGATATATTAAATTTTAAAATTAACTATTTATAAATTTGTTTGTATAAATTCTAGTACTTTATTAAAATACTCCTTGCCACCTTTTTCCCATACATTTAAATGTGTTGCTTTATCTACTTCTATAAATTGTTTGTTATGAGATTTTAAACCCTTATAATTTGCCCTCCCATATTGAATATCAATTCTTTTATCATCATTCCCATGTACTATTAAAGTTGGAACAGATATATTCTCGCAAGCTTTATATGGACTTGCTACTTCAGGATTAAATCCAGCTATTTTTCCAGCTCTATAAACTAGGTATTCATTTATAAATTGATTTTTAATTCCTAAATGGAATCCTGTATAATCGGCGACAACTGTCTTTAAATCCGTAAATGTGCTTTCAACTATAGCAAACTGTATTCTTTTGTCATATTCTGTGGCTTGTAACGCTACCGCTCCGCCTAATGATTGTCCCCATACACCTATTTTATCAAACCCTTTTGATTTTAAATCATCTATAAGATTTGCTATATCCTTCTTTTCTTTTACTCCAAAAGTACAGTGTTTCCCTTCACTATTACCATGTGCTCTTAAGTCTAATGCTACTGCATTATACCCTTTTGAGGCTAGATAAGTACTTAATTCTATAAAATGTTCTTTTTTAGACCTAATTCCATGTAATAAAATAATAGTCCCTTTAGCTGAATTTGTTTTACTGTACTTAATGAAATACTCTAGCTGAAAATCATCAAATGACACAAAATTATTCACCATAAACTCATTAGGTAATTTTATGTCATCTAATTCTCTATACGTTAAAGGATTTTTTATTTCTGTAATAATTCTGGGAATATAAAAATGAGAAATTAGTATAGTTACTATTAAAATTGTAATTAATATTTTTAAACCTTTTTTCATTTTCAAAACTCGCTTTTCCTGTTTTCCTTTCTCCATAATTTAACTTTAGTGAACTCCTCATTTAAATAGGCTTTATTGACCTTACCATGAAAACAACCTAACTTTTTCCCCATAAAAAATGAGTTTCGATAAAATCGATAATTTTCTGGTAGAATTACTATTCCTAAAAACATCACCATATATAAATAAAGACTACGTTTTCCATTACCAAACAATAGAAATTGTAACGCAATTTCTTCTTTTACAGACACTCCATAATCACATAATACATGATAAACATCGTGGGTTTCATGTTTAGGCAAAAACTCAAAACCATTAGAGTTGAGAAATTTTCCAACTTGGTACCCTAGTGAATTCGTTGGATAATCTAGCAAATCTAGAGCACTCAATCCCCAAGCCATCCTCCTTTGTTTAAAAAGTTTAGCATAGGGTACTGCACTTTTTTGAAATAAGAAATGACACAATTTTTCTCTGTTATTCATGGCTTTGTTTATTAGATGATAAAATATTCTTCTCTTGTTACTGATTGACTTTGTTTGTCTTTTCTTAACAACTTAATGGTCCAATAAACCATATTGAGTAGTACTCCAAATAATAAGGTCATTCCCCATGTTCTAGGATGCTCAAATGGATTAACAATACGATTAGTTATATCATATAACAATCCTTCAGGGTTATTGAGGATATCCCAACTGTTCCATCGCAGATAGCGCCCTAAATAAATACCGAATGATGCAACAAACAATATTAATGAACTGAAGATTTCAATCTTTATATTAGACAAATAACATCGATATAATGCTTCTATTTTTAATAGACTTAAAAAGCCAAATAACAATCCTGTCCATGCATAAGAGATAATTAGAATCAAATCAAACCACTTTGGAAAATCAGTAATCAATCTTAAATGGAATAAATCGGTAAGAATATATGGAGCATTAGGAAAAAAGAGCAGCCATACTATTGACACTCCTATAATCTTAAACAATTGTACACGACTTTTTGATTTAAAAGAAATCAAGGACGTAATTATAAATGGTACTGCTGCTAAAAACAAATTCCAAACTAAAAACAGGAAATAAAATGAACCTGATAGGTAAACTCTAAGTACTGAAAGTAGCATACAAAAACCTGTCATAAGAGCTAAAAGAATGTGTACTTTATAATCGGATAAGTTGGCTTGTAAATTTTTCATAAAATAAGTGTTATCATTTTTGGAATAAATATGATGCTTCCCACACAAGCTGCTGCTATTGCTATTACTAACACCGCTCCTGCCATTGCATCTTTAACTTTTTTAATAGACGAACTATAACTTTTTGTTACTTCATCAGCTAATGCTTCTATTGCTGTATTCATTAACTCAGCTGTAAGGACTATACCAATGAGAAGAATAACTATTCCCCACTCTATAATAGATAGTGACAATAGTATTCCTAGGCTCAACACTATGAGACCAGCGACTACATGAATCTTAAAATTGGGCTCAGATTGATAAGTATTTTTTACTCCTTCAATAGCATAACCTAGGCTTTTAATAAATCGTTTCATAGGTTTAGCTTTCTTCAGTTATTGTAAAATCTTCGTGAATCACAATTTGTTTACAGTTCCCATAAGGAAGATTTGAAAATGGGATATTTTTTTCTTTTCCATTATAATTCAAGACTAAAGTCAACCCTTCATTGTTTACATATGGTTCGAAGGTTATAAAATCATAATAATGTTTGAAGTAGATTACTTTTGAATCATGATTGTCGATTCTTTTAGCTACTATTAATTCGTTATTAGATAACACAGCACAACTTAAATCAGGGATTCCTGTTTCATTACTAATTTTTATAAAAAACATTCCCGCTGCTGATTTTTGCCAATCTAGCACTATTGCCACAGATGGAATATTAATTAAGATAACAAGCAATGTAATGAGCATATTTTTATGGAGGTTTCTTCGGTTTAGAACAACATACAATAGGAGTAATATTAATCCACCTATTGCGACATAAACGCAGAAAATCATCCACATAAACCCTAGCATCTCAAGACTTTGAAAATCACTTGCGTTGCTATATCGACCTATTAACCAGGTTAAAAAAATCCCCCACCCTCCAATAAATGGGACTATACCTGTTAAAAAACTGATTACTAATAAAAATTTTGCTTTTGCTTTCATAAATACTTTGTGTTTGAATTACTATTTTATTGATTCAGGAAATATTGATTTCTACTATATGTGGCGTAATTCCATGATTTTAAACTTTGTGTTGAATTCGATCTAATGTTACTGATTCTATTTTGAAAATATTCAGCAGGAGAGATTCTCTGCCTTCCAATGTATTGCTCCTTATTCCATAGAATTTGATCTAGATATTCTTGATTTTGAGAAATACTAACCATTGCATTATCTGATAACTGAACAAGATGTCTGTAATTAACATTTTCTTGCTTGACATATTGCAGGTTATAAACAGCTATTAAACCATCCCAATTAATCAATCCTATTAAAACCAAAATAATATAAACTGCCCAGCTATTATTGAGCATTAAGTAGTACAATGACTTTTTGTTTTTTATTTTTAAATACAAGTAAAATAGTCCAACAACAGTTAATAATAAAAAAATATAAACTCCTATTCTTTTATGGGTTAACCCATATTCTGAAATATAGTTATGATTACGAATAATGACAGATATTATCAATATCCCATTTTGAGCTATCCACGCATAAGCTAACTGTTTTAATCTCCTATTCTTTTTATAAAAGTTTTGGTTTTTTCTAAATACATATAACATCACCAACATAGAAAGTAGAATACTTAAAATCAATAAGTAAGTTCCCTCATGTATCATTTCCGTTAAATTATATGTAGATACGATAGCTTTGTTAAACCATACAAAAGTGACATCTATACTATTAATAATTAATAGCAATAAATTAATTAAACTAAGCAATATGATAGCAGAAAACCGCTCATTTTTTAACCCCAAAAATGGTATGGATGAATATCCCATTCTAGTTTTTTGCTTCCCCTCTTCTTTATAGGAATAAAGTACCGTTTTTTTTCTAGTTCTTTTACGAAAAATATTTTCATTTTTCACAACATCTTTATCCACAAAGTACATTCGTTTCCCTTTGACCAAGAGTGTACTCGTTATGAAAAAACCTATTATAAAAAATAGAAGACTTGGAATTGATAAGTTCTTGAAAAAACCTAAAAAATGATCCAATAACCAATTTTCTACACTTGTTAAACCTGAGTTAAAAATAGGATTAGCTGTCCTAAATATCACCATAAATATCCCTAAAACAAATAGCGGAATTATCACTAACTTCAAAACTCTTTTGATTTTTCCTAGGCTACTACTCGTTAAACTTTTTTCATCTTGACACTGCAACTTTGGAAATTGAAAAATGGAGATTATGAATGTCATTAAATTACTCCATAAATACCGCAACTTTTCGTTCTGAACAAAACCAACCAAAACAATCAAGCTTATTAATAAAGCAATTATACTTATCGTAGAATTAATAGTAAAAGTTGATATTAAACTCAGCATCATACCTATCATTGTAGTCCACACTTTTCGATTCCATTTTATATCTCTTATAAGCATGTTTCCAAGTACAATAAAGCTGCTAAATAGTACTAAATTCCCCCCTATTCCCTCGTCCCAAAATAAAGTATGAAATAAGATTGTTCCTATTCCTACTAATGTAATTTTTAAATAATTCTTCTTCATGTTTAATATTTTTAAAAGTACTTTGAATTACAAAGTTTAACAGCAAAAAAATATAATTACTTCATTTTCAGAAATTTTTCCAATGCCCCTAAATGATTTTTAAAAGCTTGTTTACCTAATTTTGTTGCTTGATAAGTTGTCTTTGGTTTCTTTCCCACGAATTCTTTTTTAATCGTTATATATTCATTCTTTTCTAATGCTTTTATATGGCTCGCAAGATTCCCATCAGTCAAAGAAAGTAACTCTTTCAGAGTATTAAAATCTACCCAATCGTTAACCATCAACACAGACATTACACCCAGTCGAATTCGGCTCTCAAAATGTTTATTCAACCCCTCTATCATGAATCTTTATTTTCTATCGTATTTTAAATACATCAAAATTCCATAAATTATGTGTAAAATGCCAAAACCAAGCGCCCAAAATAAAATTCCATAACCAATAAAATATAAATTCAGTAAGCCTAACAATATATTAAAGTAACCAATCTTCCCAATTTCAGAATGGGTCAAATGGCTTGCATTAACACAAGCTAAACCGTAAAAGATTAAAGTTACTGGTGCTACCAAACCAAATAATTGATAACGAATTAACAACAAGCTAAATATTCCACCTACAAACAATGGGACTGCTAAATTTAACAACATCTTTTTCGACGCCTTATTCCACATTGTTTGGCCTTCTTTTTTGGCCTTACGATAAGTAAAATAAAATCCAAAAAATAGAGCTGAGACCAACACGCCACCTCCAATCAATAACAATTGGATAAAAATATCAAACCTTACATCCAAAACTACTTTACCATTAAAATAAGTTGCCCCAGAAACATATCGTCCACCATAAAGCACCCAATACCCTAGAACAGCTCCTACCAAGGCAGATACTCCTGCCATAATGCCAGATAACCCACTTAAAGATAAAAATCGTGTAGAACGATCCATTATTTGCTTTATCTCATTTAAATTTTCTAAATGTTTCTCTGTATTCATTTTAAAAGTGCTTTGAGATTCAAAGTAACGTTAAAAAAAAGAGTCGGCAAAATATTTTTTACTTAATTTTCCTAAAAGATGTTAAAGAAAAAACTCAATCATAACAATTACACTCAAATTGTAAAGGCATATATTAACTCAATGTTAAATCGTTTATAACTCCCTGCAATTATTAACAAATAAAACGCTTTTTAATGTGATTTTTTTTGCATTTTTGTTAGCAATAATTAAAAATTCATCGCATAGAATAAACTCATGAAAAAAGTACACAACTTTAGTGCAGGGCCATGTATCTTAGCCCCTACAGTTTTCGAACAAGCTTCACAAGCTGTTTTGAATTACAACAATACTGGATTATCACTTATTGAAATGTCTCATAGAAGTCCTGAATTTGTTGAAATAATGGAAGAAGCTAGAAATTTGGTTAAAGAAATCTTAAATGTACCCGATGGTTATACAGTACTTTTTCTACAAGGTGGAGCTAGTTTAGGTTTCTTAGAAATAGCCTACAATATGATGAGAACTCATAAAAGAGGTGGTTACATCACTACAGGTGCATGGGCTAAAAAAGCATGTAAAGAGGCTAATTTTATGGGAGAAGGTGTAGTTGTAGCATCATCGGATGATAAAAACAA
>JAUHZI010000268.1 GCA_030426105.1 Bacteroidia bacterium
AAGATTGTAACTTCGCTTTACAATAGTGATATTGAGGATTTGGGTAAAGAATTAGCTAACAAAGTTCGCTTTGATAAAATTGAAGATTCTAAAGTGGCTACAATAGCAACACCAAGCCATACTAACATTTTAAAGAGCGCTATTGAAAATTCAGATGCTATTATAAAAGGTAGCGAAGTTTTACCTGAAGAAATTGAAACTTTCATTGAAGAAAGCAATGTAAAGGTTCTAGATTTCCAATCAGAGGAAACTTTAACTGAAGCATATTTAGAATTTTATAAAGAAAACGTTTTAGAATTAAGCGAATAATGATTAGAAAAATTGGTGTACTTGGTATTAGCTTGCTATGTTTAGCAGCTATTACATCTTGTGAAAAAGATTTTAGTGAGGTTGGAACAAACGTTGTTAACAACGATAAGTTTGAAACAGGAGAAATATTATTGGATGTTGAAATAACACCTATAGATATAGAAAGTGTACAAGCCGACAATATTAACGCTAGTATTAGTGATTATTGGCTTGGAGTATACAATAACCCTAATGCAGAAAAAATTGAAGCTGCAATCATTTCTCAACTTGGTTATATCTCAAACTTAAACAATAAAGATACTGACACAACTGTATTCAATCTTGATAAGGTTATCTTAAAAATTCCATACCAAGCTACTTCTACAGGCACAACAGATGGAGTTACAAGTTTTAAATTAGATTCTATTTTAGGTAATCCTGATATTGCAACCAATATTCAGGTATTCCAAAATGAAACATACTTAAACACATTAGACCCTATTGATCCATCTAAAAGAAACACTTTCTTTTCTGATAAAGAATACTTAGGAAATAATGTATTAAACGAAGGTGGTATTTATGAATTAAAACCCAAAGCTACAGACACTACATTCATTTTTGATAGAATTGACAGATCCTCTTCATTAACAAGTACAACTACTTATAAAGATACTGTTAGAGTCATAAACTCACAAAAACTTAAAGTTCCATTTATAGCAATCCCTCTGGATACTACAAAAATGAAAGCTTTATTTTGGGATAAATTTCATAGTGGAGAGTTTGCATCTAAAGAAGTTTTTGATGATTATTTTAGAGGGATTAAAATAGTTGCAACTGGAAGTGATGGATCACTTGTTCCATTAAACCTAGCTTCTTCACCTACTCCATCTGTAGATTTTCACTACACTATATCTGAAGTAGATGGTACTACCGTTAAAGATACTCTTCAAAAAAAGTATTCTTTCTCTCTTTCAGGTATAAGAAATAGTCATTACAAAATGTCTCCTGCTACAACCTCTGCTCCTGCTAATAATTTTGTTATTCAAGGAACTGCTGGAAGTATGGCTAAAGTTAAAATTTTAGACGAAACTAAAGTTCAAGAGTTAAAAAGCAATAATTGGTTAATCAATGATGCTTCTCTTACTTTTTATATAAATCAAGCAATTAATAATGACGCTGATATTATTCCTCAGCAATTATTCTTATATCAAAATAAGAAAAATGAAACAGGTGGCATTTCACCAACTCAGTTAACAGATGCTTATGTTGACCCTACTTCTTTTGGAGGTCTTTTAGAGAAAACTGAAGATAAAAATCCTGAAAAATATACATTTAGAATTACTGATTATATTTCTAAACTATTATCAGGAGAAGAAAACACAACTACTGATCCTTTAGTTTTAAAAGTATATAACCCTACAGATGTACCCGTTAACAATAATGTTTTGACAACTTCTGTTAAATCTTATAACTGGAACCCGAGAGCAGTAACATTACTTAACGGGAATGAATCTGCTAATGGAAGCAAAAGAGCTGTTTTAAAAATATCATATTCAAAAGAAAAATAACGAATTGTTATGTGCGGAATTACAGGATATATTGGACATAGAGAAGCTTACCCAATTGTAATTAATGGGCTTAAGCGATTAGAATATAGAGGTTACGATAGTGCCGGAATCATGATGTATGATGGTGAAACAATGCACTTATCAAAAACAAAAGGAAAGGTTTCTGACTTAGAAGTAATTACAAATAAAGAAGAGAAAAGAAAAAAAGGAAATATAGGAATTGGCCATACTCGTTGGGCAACTCATGGTGTTCCTAACGATATAAATTCTCACCCTCATTTTTCTCAATCTGGAAACATCGTAATTGTTCATAATGGAATTATAGAAAACTACGACACCATTAAGAAAGAGTTAATCTCAAGAGGTTATGAATTCAAGAGTGATACAGATACAGAAGTTTTAGTAAACCTTATTGAAGAAATTAAAAAAAGTGAAGGGTGCAAGTTAGGAAAAGCAGTCCAATTAGCTTTAACTAATGTTATTGGAGCTTATGCAATTGCTGTTTTTGACAAAACAAAGCCTAATGAGTTAGTAGTAGCTCGATTAGGTAGTCCTATTGCTATTGGAGTTGGAAAGAACAATGAAGAGTTTTTTGTTGCCTCTGA
>JAUHZI010000104.1 GCA_030426105.1 Bacteroidia bacterium
TGTCTTCCACTATGAGCTTCTTCAGAAGTGATTGCATTGTCATAACATTCAAACCCAAAGTGTTTATTGTTTAAACAATCATCGTCTGAATCAAAATCGTAATCTTCAAAACCATCAAAGGCGATTTGGTTCTGACGTGCATTATTTGCCACTCCAATGGCTAAGGAATGATTGTATCCAAAAATTGCTCCTGAATATCTAGATAAAGCATCTTTATTTTCTACCTCTTGACCGTAAGGAGTATAATTACTAATTAATGATGCCCATGTCCAACCTGTGCCTGTACCCTCCCATATCTCTGTTAATTGATTATAATTCCAGAAGGGTGTAAAGGTTTTATAACTTCCATCTCCTCTTAAATCTAAACTAGCGTTTGGTGTTGTACTGTAAACTGCTGTATTTGTCTGTTCACGGCTTCCTAAATATAACGATGATTTTTTCGTACGCCATACCCCTTGTATATTTTCCATAAATGGATTTACAACAGAACTTATAGGTAACTTCGTGCAACCTTTCTCAGAATTTCCACAATCTGTTCCATTTCCATAGGTCCTCCAATTGTCATCATATTCTACTGCACTGGCTGCTAATATTTGATTATCACTAGCATTAATTGATGTGATAACTTCTTGTAACGCTAAATAATCTCCATTTCCATCTGTTTGAATTGGATTCTCTTTCAGCGTGATTGACCCAATAGCTAAAGCCTGCTGGTTTCTTCGACCTGAACGAACAACCTTAACTGTTGGATTTGCTATAGAGACTGGATTTCCTGTTGCGTTAATTAAGAACAAGCTAGTTGGATTCAACTTTAAAACCCAAGCCTTTTGTGTCCCATCTAATAATAACTCATCCCCTTCTACAAAATATTGATCCGCATGATTATTTGAGTACCACCCTGGAGAGGTATTCGTTATTGAAGTCTCTAAGCCAATGTTTTGACTCGCTAACCCCATTTTATCATACCCCCAATGGGCTGGATAATTCAAGGTGAAAATTTCGTCTGAATATTCGTTCTTTACACTTGTTAACAAAACTTCTCCTGTCTCTGCATCCCATGCCAAATTCTTGGTAGATACTTTTGCTCCTAAATCGTGAGCAACAACCTCTCGTAAAATCCCATGTTGGTTAATAACTTTGGTAAATACTGCTGAACGAAAACGTGTATGACTATAACTAAACGTTGGCCAAATAGATGGCACTAAACCAGGGAATATCCCTACTAAGAAAGTACTCAACTCTGCATTAGCTCCTTGGGTCTTACTTTCTGTGCCATGTTCTCTAAAGTCTGCTACAGCATCATACTCTATACCAATTGTTCCCGATTTAACCTTACCATCTTTACCTATTAAAACACATTTATTATCCAATGATCCTGGGCGATTATTTACAGTCGTTGCTTCAAAAGGATCATCTGTATTACTTGTTATATTAGAACTTGTTGCATCTAAACTATATAAGTATTCTACTCCTGATATATATTGATTTGATCCTTCTGGGTAAACCCATTGAGCTTTCTGCTTCCCGTTCATATCATTGTTTATCACAACATACCCTTGTGACGCATTCATAAAATCTTTTTGGAACCCTCGTAATAACGAAAATTTAGAGAATGTTGAACGTCGCTCAGGAGTTAACAAGTCATTATCTACTATTGTTGGATAATCACGTGAGGTATAAAATTCATGAACAACTTTCCCTGACCCATGGTGATTGACCCCAGTTGGCACTATATTTTTAACTTCAACTCTACTGTATGTTACAGATGGAGAAGGAAAAAAAGACTCCCCTAATGGCTTTTCAATAAAATGCTCATCATCTGGAACCAACAAATGCTTAGTGGTCATGAAAATTGGTTGTACAAATGGATTTTCCTTACTTTGAATAGGCTCGTAAGTTGCTACTCCTGAAGAAACCTTAACCATATCCCCATTAGACTTAGTCATCGTTTCAGTTGATTCGTAGTTATATTCTTGTCCATATGTTGACGTTGAACCTGCTCCACTACTTACCATTCCAGACCACTCATCGCTCATTACAATGCTTTTTACTCGTGAGCCTCCTCCTAATTTATGACCATCTGGATTATTTAAACGAATCCACGATTTATCTTTAATGAAACTTCGAGAATATGCTTCTTGTTTTAAACGATTGTTGACCCCTCGGGCTAAATTGATAATATCGCGTACCATTGCAGCATTAGCTAAGGCTTTTGCTAAGTTCTTTACCCCTTGTGCTGATTCATCGTCTGCAGGTATATTATTGGGTTGATTCCCTGCTATTTTTGGAAGATTAATTCTTGTATAATTCCAACCTGCTTTAGCGACAGGATGAGTTTGATCTTCTAGTAATGGACTTGAGACTGAACCTTCTGGAACTCGAACGGTTTTTACCTTTACATATCCATAATCTGGATTTGATGATATACCATAGCCTAAAACCTCACAATAACCTGTTACAAAATCATAATAATCTTGGTCGTTTAAATCCAATAAAAATCTGAAATATAACTTCTCTCCTATCTCTGATAATTTATAATCATCGATATCTATATTTGGATCTTTCTTGAAAAATAAGTAGTTATAAATGTTGTCATTATTTTGTCCTAAAACATGATCATACAAAACATTTGATGTCGTAAAATTAGCATCAACTCCTGCTCCTTCTAATTTGAACATTTGCATCGCTTTTTTATCTTGAACATAAGCATAGTCATCTGACTCATAATTAATCGTGATCTTACCTCCTGATGGTAAATCTATCGATGTAAGTGCCCAAGCTGATGAATTTTGATCCTCTAAAGCCTTATCTTGCTCTACATATGGATATTCGGGATTCGTTAAAAAACCATGCTTCGCTATTTCAAATGGATTATTCAATGCAACACTTTGAGGTTGATCTGGATTTTCTTTATATCCTCCCCATACATTATACCCCTTTAAATTATACGATGGATTAATCCCGTCATAATTAAACTCATAAGGACTCCATTTTGCCTTATATGAATTCCCATAAGTAAAATAGACTTTCTTTAATGTTAGTTTTCCCCTTCCACTTGTAGCGTTCGGTAAACCTGTCTGACATAACTCCTCTCCTAATCCAGCATATTCAAAATGAACTTCTTTAATTGGTGTAAGGTTAGAATAATTTCCGTTGTTATTATAATTCGCGTTCCAGTCACCTTTTGCATATAAGGAAATTTTATCTAATTTCTTCATACTTCTTGCTCCTTTCCCTCCATTTTCATCTATAGTTTCAAATGCATCTTCTCGATTGGATGTATGGAAAACAGCGACATGAGTCTTAGTCTCTATTGTCTTTAAATAACGAACGTCTTTTTCTCCATAAATATAACTGGCAGTTTCATCTTGGTGCTCTGCTTTCAAACCTTCATTGAAATTAGCATGGTTCTTTTGATAAGGCACACGCCACTTATAATTAGTTAAATCATTGTCGTAATCAAAACGAGTATAACTACCATAATCAGCATCATCTGCTCCATTAGCATTGACATCTACATAGTCATGTGATAAAACTTCTGAAATTAAATAAGAATGAGCATAAGCAGGTAACACTGTTTTAGAGAAAAACTCATCTTTACCTTTCCCATTTTTAGCTTTATTATCCGTTACTGGATCATAAGAAACTAATCCTGTCTCTACATTTGATGCTGGTAATCCTCCTCGTTTTGAAATTGAAAAAGTAACATCTTCCTGATGATTGTTATAAACAGGGACTCCATATACATATCGTGATCCATCATTTTTTGTTACTGTAATCTCTGATACATGATGATCTTCTGCTTGAGGTACTACATATTTACGTACTCCAACTACTGCTGCTTCTGCTTTAGTTAAAGTAGAAATTAATTGGTTTCGATTCACTCGTTTGGTTCGTTGTAAATCTAAACTCCCTCCATAATGAGAGACATAACCACTACTTGTTTTTTCTTGTAATGTTGGTAAGGCTTTTACTCCCCATGCACCATATCGCTGCAAGGGAATTTGAACGGGTTTGTCACCTGAAATTTGCTTATAAATAGCATCATGATCTACAGCTAACTCTCCTGACTGTTTATAATAATATGGTTCATACAAGTCATGAGCATTCCCCTCAAAGCTAGTACTCGCCCCTTTAAAATCAAATATTGATAAAGCATCATTGTCCTGAGACCAGACACCACTATAACTATCTGAACGATTTACTTTTATATCTGTTCCTAAATTAGCTAACATTCCTGAAGAAAAATCTACATTCCCATTGGCTGAAGCTGATAAACTTATTGTTTTATTATCGTAAACGGCACCTACGTCGCTTCGATAAGGACGGTATGCTCCTGATACACCTTGTCCCTGTATAGAATATGCATCATAAGTATAATTAGTGATTGGCAAATTAGTGGTTCCATCATTGTAACTCGCATCTTTTTCTCGATTAAAATCTAACATCGCTTTTGACCCTGCATGCTCTGAATTTAAATAACCATATGCTTTATGTGAAACTTCTTGTCCATTGTTTTTTAGCCATGCACTTGAATACATTGCTCCTATTGAACCACTTACTTCGTTCGCAAATACCGTTGCTCCTGTTTTAACTCCAAAGGACACATTTAAGCTATTGCGTTCTTGGCTAATTTGAGGAGTATAAGTATTGGGAACCATATTTATAGTTGCTCCTAAATTACCTGAAGACTTCCCTCTAGCTTTCTTTGTCCCATTTTTCACATTTGTATTCCTTACTGTATGCCCCAAACTTGCAGATGAAAGTCCCCCTATAGTATTAAAACTTACTCCTAAATTTGTAGATCGCTTAAACTCATTTTTTTCTTTATCCTTTAACTTACTATCATAAGAAACAGATGGAGAAATACTTAAACCTCCATTGCTATTTCCTTGTAAACCTAAATTAGCATTCATTCCTTGTCGATTAGACCCTATATCTAATGATGTTGATAGACTTACTCCATTATAGTTATTATACTGAACCCCTAAACCTACATTAAGACTTAATCCCTCATTATTGTTTTGATTTACATCTATACCAAAAACTTCATCAGGACCTAATCCCAAATCAACTCCTATAGTCCGATTCGGCTTCATGTAGGTTGTCTTTTTTACTTCATCTCCATCAAAATCATCGGGCAAACCTCGCATATTTCGGTTTATTACTCCAGGGTTGATATTCCATCCCAATCCTACCCAACTGGCTTCTTGATCCATCGTTATACCTCCATTGTAAACCATGTTTATTGGATAACCACCTACATCTAATAAAGGGATATTGTAGTTGAAGTCTCCTGTAGTTAAATCAACCATATCTGAGGTTCCCACTGGTGAAAAACTTTGTACCTCAGGTTGACTTGGTCCACCAGTTAATGCAAAACTAGCTGTTGGATAAGTCATCTGAAAAATCATACTTACCGATAAATAAACGGCCATTCCTCTGGCCATATAACTGTCTCTTATTCTTTGTAAAATCATACCGTAGGTTCTTCTAATGTGGGTATTCTGTTTAATTCGTCTTGGCTATAGTAAAAGTTTAATGGACCTAAATTATAAACCTCTTCATCGTAATGAAGTGTGATAGATCCATTTAATTCTACCTCTTTAAATAATACATTCAAGGTTAAGTGGGGACTAATTCCATAGTTGCGATCCATAATCACATCCGTTGCATAAACTGCTTCCTTTCCTTCTTGACGTAATGTAATGTGTTTTTTTATTTCGTTGGTATAGTAATAAACCCTCGCTTGATAGGCTTGCTCATCTTCTAATTTATATTTTAGCATTGGTACAGATGAATGATTACTTAACTGAAGTGTAAAGGACACCATGCCTTTATAATCTGCTATTGTAGTCTCCGAATCTTTATTACGAATATAAATACTCTCTGATGGGACTAACGATACTGAGACATCTATATCTTCTAGTGATTTGGTTTGTTTCAGCTCTGCATGATGAGTTGCATACCAAGTCTCATAAGTCGATTCGTCTACAAACTCTCTCCCAGATTGACAACTTGATATGCCTAATCCTATTATGAATATGTAAATCAATTCTCTAATCATTTACCTTGATATTTTGAATTACTATAATTAATCAGCCCCTGCGTTACATCTATTCCTTTAGGCGCATACAATAAATTTCCATCTCCTGCACCTAACAATAAATCTAACTCTTGCTCTTCTCCATAAAGCTTGATGTATTCATTGAGCTGTTTCATAATCTGTTCATCATATTGAATAGCTAATTGCTCATGAGACTCACTAAAAGAAGTCTCTTTAGTTAGATATTCATTGTATAACAATTGGTGTTGCTTGAGCATTGCAGCATCAGGTTCTTCTAATGATTCTATCTGTTTTTTTAACGAGACTAACTCTAATTTTAAACTGTCTAAAACCAACTGTGATGCTATTTTCTTCTCTTCTAATTTGGCCGTCAGTTCCTTTGTCAACTCAAATCCATCAAACAACTCTTTATTATTCGCATAAGCGATTTTTGGTGCTTTTCCGCAACTACTCAAAAACACTACCCCCAATAATATAATCCCTAATAATCTCATCTTTTTATAGCCTATATTTTAAATCGTAATTGTTTTACTTCTGATTTTTCATTCGTTACCTTTAAAATATAGTAACCACTCGATAACCCTAAACTTGAAAAATCAATCGATAAATAATTCTCACCTTGAACAATTGGTAAAACAGGCAAAATTACCGATACTGATGTATTGGTATTATCTATAATCTCATAGTTTAAATCTCCATTTGATGGAGTGTAACGCTCATAATAACTAAAATTCAATGTGTTATCAACTAAGTTATAGTAGCCACCTGTTAAAGTTGTTCCTAAAGGATAATATGGTATGTTTAATGGAGTGTAAAAAGAACAATGCATATTGTTAATTACAGACGGTACATATGGTGAATTGACATCAACATACAATACTTCACTAGGATTAGCAGATGCAGTAGCGTATAGTACTTGCGTCCCATTTACTTGATGTACTCTATAATAAACTACACTACCTATCCTTTCTAGTATTATAGTATCTCCTACTTGAGGATTATTATAGGTATTCAATACCGTATAATTATTTAAATACATCTTTAAATAGTTTGCGCTTCCATACGTATTGAGGTAAAATCGATATTTAGAATCATAAGGATGTGTAGAGGTATTGTATTGTGAAAAGCCAATGATCATTGTGGTTTCATTACCTGTAATTACATATTTAAATGATCCATCAGTGTTAGCTTTTAACTCATTAGTTGAAAGAGCTGTTGAGTTCCACCCATTAGCTGTTGATTTAGTTAGTTCATTAGTTGTTGTATTTAAATTATAACCTTGTACATCTTGCCATGTTGTTTGATAAAATTTTTCTCCTCTAATCTCAAAGCTTCTGGTAATACTTTCTCCTGTGTTATCTGTAGCTGTTAATGTATAAGTTCCAGCAGATAGACCAGTTATATCCTCAACTGCAGCCCCATTACTCCAACTGTATGTTATGGGTTGTTGCCCTGTTACATTTACAGCTATACTTCCCAATGTATTACCTGTAATATTTTGGTGATGCAAATATTCTTGTTCTATTGTTACTCCTTCAGAGAAGCTACAGACCATGCTATTTACATTTGAATTTTCATAGGCTGAGCTCACATCAACATACAAAGTTTTGGTAGGATCGGTTGTATTTTATTTCCTCTCCTTTCTAGAATAAGTGTATCACCAATTTGCGGATCATAGTCGGTTCCAAGTATAGTATAGTTTGTGTAACAAGCTTTTACATAATTTGCACTTCCATAAGTATTAATGTAAAATCGAAATTTAGCATCATAAGGATGTGTAGACACATTGTATTCTGAAAAACCAATTGTAAGCCCTACTTCATTTCCCATTATTGCATACCTAAATAAACCATCTGTATTGGCTTTTAGTTTATTGGTAGACAATGCCGTTGTATTCCAACTGTTTGAATAGAATTTAGTCAATTCATTGGTCGTTGAATTTACATTATATCCTTGTATATTATGCCAATTTGTTTGTGTTGTATGTTCATCGATAACATCAAAACTTCTTGTCATTACATCTCCTGTATTATCTGTGATTGTAAGAGAATATGTCCCTGCTGATAGTCCTGATATATCCTCTGTTGTTGCACCATTACTCCAACTATAAGTTATGGGTTGTTGTCCCGTTACATTTACAGCTATACTCCCTAATATACTATTTGTTGTATTTTGATTGTATAGTGTTTCTTGCTCTATCGTTGCTCCTACTGAAAAACTACATTCTACATCATTCACAACCCCATTTTCATAATGTGCATTAACATCTACATACAATTCCTCACTGGGATTAGTTCCTGCTGTAGCAAACAACACCTGAGTCCCATTTAGTTTGTGAATTCTGTAATTAATTGTACTCCCTACTCTTTCTAGAATTAAAGTATCACCAACTTGCGGATTATTTTCCGTTGCTAATGTTATATAGTTTGTATAATAAGCCTTTACATAGTTTGAACTCCCATAATTAAATATGTAAAATCGAAATTTAGAATCATAAGGATGGGTAGATACATTATATTGAGAAAAACCTATTAAAACTCCTTCTTCATTACCTGTAATTACATATCTAAAGGAACCATCTGTATTTGCTTTTAATTTATTCGTTGATAATGCAGTTGTATTCCAACCATTTGAATTAATCTTTGTCAATTCATTGGTTGTTGAATTTAAATCAAACCCTTGTATATTATGCCAATTCACTTGATGCTGGGTAAATCCAGTACAAAAGAGAAAAGTCAATAAAAAAATGATTAGTAGACGTATCATAATCATAGAATTAAAAATGTATTTCTTTATAAAAAATTGAAGATGTTGCTCCTGAAGAAGACTCTAAATAAAACTCACCAAATAGGTTATTTATATTACTATGAAAACCTAAATTGATTGTTAATCGGTTCATTACCCAATAAATAGTTATTGGATTATGAGCATTATCCTGATCTAAATTTAAATAACCAATGGCAACATCATTAGCCCCTAATGTTCTCCCTACTTTATAATGAAGTTTATAGCCTGTTAAATTTTGTGGCAATTCAACCGTAATTGAAACATCGTCCTTACCTTGATTTTCAGCTATACTTTGTTGACTCATGAATTCAGCTATTAAAGGGTCTCCTTGCATTATTGGATCGTTTAACGCAGTTGAATCTAAAATAATCACGGATTCATTTACCTCCTCTACAAGATTTGATGCAGCACTTGTAAAATGTATGATATTATAGTCTACAGACAAGATACTAGATACGGATTGACTGTATATAAAAGTTGAGATAAATATTAAGGAGATTAATGCTATTGTTTTCATAAGTTTTTTCAATTATTTATTAAGTATAACTTCGTGTGCTATGTTTTGGTACTTTTTTACTGTTTATTACTAATTAACGGTCGTTTTTTTACTGTTTTTGTACGTTTAAATACCTAAACGCAAAATTATAGTTCATAAAAACCGTATTCCACTATAGTTTCAAACAATATTTTGTTATTCTGTTTTTAAAACCTCACATACAGGCAGTTATTTTGTTTAAAACATTTATATTGAAATTTTATTTTAAGTATTTAACCTGTGTAAACTAAGGGTTTAAACTCATTAAACTAATAGGTATTTACACTTATTTTAAACCTAACAAATATCATATTAAGCTTTAGTAGAATCCAAAGTTGAGAATCCACAACATAATTTTATTACGTTCATATCGAAATGTAGAAAAAGAAATCATAAATAACTTTCTTTTATGCTTTTAATACAGTCAGATAGAACCAAAGATTATATATAAAAAAGTCAAAAAGCCTTAAAGTATAAGCATAAAAAAAGCACTTACCTATTGAAAGGTAAATGCTTCTAATATTTTTTATATGGTTATTGGTTACATTCTCTCAGGAACATTGATTCCCATAAGAAGCATACCATTTTTGATTACTTCTCCAACTTGAAATGATAATGCAATTCTGAATTGTTTTTTAGCAACATCTTCTTCTTTAAAAATTGAAATTGACTGGTAAAAAGAATTGTATGTTTTTGCTATTTCGTAAACATAATTTGCAATTAATGCTGGACTGTAATTATCTCCAGCTTCTTTGATAACGTTAGGAAACTCCCCAATTAATTTAACTAAGTCTTGTTCGATTGGGTACAAAGCAATTGTTGTTTCAACTGTTTTATCAAAATTCCCCACAGTTCTCAATATAGACTGAGTACGAGCATAGGTATACTGTATAAATGGCCCTGTATTTCCATTCAATTCGATAGATTCTTCAGGATTAAACAACATTTTCTTTTTAGGATCTACTTTCAATAAGAAATATTTCAATCCCCCCATCCCTATTGTTTGGAATAGTTGTTCTTGTTGTCCTTCTGATAGGTCTTCTATTTGACTACGTTCTAAAGTTGCAGTTTTTGCATCATTTTTTAAGGTCTCCATTAAATCATCTGCATCAACAACAGTACCTTCTCGAGATTTCATTCTTCCTGAAGGTAAATCTACCATACCATAAGATAAATGATAACATTCTTCTGCCCATTTGTAACCTAGTTTTTTTAGAATAGCAAACAGTACTTTAAAATGATGATTTTGCTCATTTCCAACAGTATATATTAAACCTGAAAGTGAAGGATTATCTTTATAACGTAATAATGCCGTTCCAATATCTTGTGTCATATAAACAGATGTTCCATCTCCACGCAACAATAGTTTATCATCCATTTTCTCTGCTCTTAAATCACACCAAACAGAACCGTCCTCTTTTTTATAGAACACACCTTTATTTAAACCTTCTTCAACAACTTCCTTACCGACTAAATAAGTGTCAGATTCATAATATAAAGAATCAAAATCAACTCCCATATTTTTATAGGTAGTGGCAAAACCTTCATAAACCCAACCGTTCATTTTTTCCCAAAGTGCTCTTACATCAGTATCGCCTGCTTCCCACTTTTGTAACATTTCTTGTGCTTGTGCTAAAATTTTAGTTGATTTTTCAGCTTCTTTCTCCTCCATTCCACCACCTACTAACTCTTGAATTTCAGTTTTATAAGCTTTATCAAACGCTACATAATATTTTCCAATTAAGTGGTCTCCTTTTAATCCTGAAGATTGAGGGGTTTCACCTTCTCCAAAAAGTTGCCAGGCCAACATACTTTTACATATATGTATTCCTCGATCATTGATGATTTGAGTTTTCACAACATTATGTCCATTCGCTTTCAAAATTTCTGCTACGGAATAACCTAAAAAGTTATTTCTTAAATGTCCTAAATGTAATGGCTTATTTGTATTAGGAGAAGAGTATTCAACCATTAATGTTTTATCGGAAGGCTTTTGAGCATATCCAAACTGAGTTGTATCTAACCACTCATTAAATGAAGTTAACCAAACCTCAGTTTTTATCGATAGATTTAAAAATCCCTTAACCACATTAAATTCATTGACAATTGAATTTTCGGCTGCTATTATTCTATTTCCTATTTCCTCAGCTGTTTGTTCTGGTCCCTTTTTAGAAATTCTTAATAGAGGGAACACTACTAACGTTAAATCTCCTTCAAAATCTTTTTTAGTTTTACTAATTTGAATTTGATTCGCTGCTACCTCAATGTCGTATAATGCTGTTAAACTTTCTTTGACTAACTCAAAAATCTTATTCTCTATATTCATTTATCTCTTCATAAAAAAACACACCTTTAAAAGCTAAAGATGTGTCAATATTAATCATTGTATTCTATACCTCAATTCTCTAACCTCGTTTTTCTATAATGGCCGAAGCCCCTTCCATTATCCTAAATGCTGTTTCAGCCATTTTGTTTTGTTTATTATCTAAACATGGGTTAACTTCTACAACTTCAAAACATTTCACTCTTTTATCAATTAAAAAGTGATTAATCAATCCACCAATCAAAGTTGTTTGAGAAAATGGGTAAACTTCGATAGGGAATTCTTCTTAATTGGTAGTAGGATAATGGCTTGAAGGATTTCAACAACAATGTATACTCATC
>JAUHZI010000269.1 GCA_030426105.1 Bacteroidia bacterium
GATGATTGGTATTCGTTATTATAAAAAAGTAAGAGCTAAAAAATCTTGGGATAAATACGAACAAGAGTTGATGGAAAAGGACAAAAAGTTAGACGATTAATTTTTTTTACAACAAGTAACTTTACTACTTTCGTCTACTATTATAAACTCTTAAATTATACTAAGCTATGAAAAAAATTATTACACTATCAATTTTAGCAGCAAGCCTACTTTCTTGTTCTTCAAATGAGAATACTCCTTTGAGTGATGATATTATTATTGGAAAATGGCAATTAATTCGTCAGTATGGTGATGACACTGATGATTGCACAAAAAAATCAACAATAACCTTTGAAAATGATTTTGATTTAATAATTAACACTTACCTTTCTTTAACAGACGATGAATGTGTGAGCACTGGCACAACTAAAGGTAATTGGAACAAAAAAAGCGAAAACCTATATACTTTAGAAAGACAAGGGTTATCCATAGATACTTCAATTAGATTTGAAGACAACAATAATACTTTAATTTTTTTAGAAGGAGGCGAAGAAGAACTAGCTTACAGGAGAAAATAATTAGCTTAAAAAGCGGAGTTCGAAAACTTCGCTTTTTTTATCCTTTAATCGACTGTTCAAAAGGTATTCTATTTATAATACTACGTCCCAACGTAACCTCATCTGCATACTCTAACTCGTCTCCTACTGAAATTCCTCTAGCAATCGTTGACGTTTTTATTCCGCATTGTTCTATTTGCTTATAAATATAAAAATTGGTGGTATCACCTTCCATCGTAGAACTCAGAGCAAAAATCAACTCTTTAATTTCTCCTTCTTTTACCTTTTCTACTAATGATTCAATCTGTAAATTTTGAGGACCAATTCCTTCAATAGGAGAAATCTTCCCTCCTAACACATGGTACAAACCTCTGTATTGCGCTGTATTTTCAATCGCCATCACATCACGAATATCTTCTACCACACATACAATCTCAGCATTTCGCTTCGGATTACTACAAATATCACATAACACTGTATCAGAAATATTATGACATTTTTTACACGATTTTACATCGTTACGTAAATGCGTTAAAGCCTCTGTTAAATACTTCGTATTTTCTTTCGGTTGTTTTAATAAGTGTAACACCAAACGAAGTGCTGTACGCTTACCAATTCCTGGTAACCGACTTACTTCATTTACTGCATTTTCTAATAATTTTGACGAAAAATCCATGCTGCGAATTTACAATTTTTCGATAAGGATTAAGTATCTTCGTAGCTTTAAAATTAAAACTTCAATTCACATGAATTCAGAGATAAGAAACCTAGAACCAAAAGCTGTTTGGAAAAATTTTGCCGACTTAAACGCTGTACCTCGCCCTTCTAAAAAAGAAGAAAGAGTAATTCAGTTTATGGTAGATTTCGGTAAGAAATTAAATCTTGAAACCATGGTTGATAAAGTTGGGAATGTAATTATTCGCAAGCCTGCTTCAACTGGAATGGAAGACAGAAAAACAGTCGTTATGCAAAGTCATTTAGACATGGTACACCAAAAAAATGCTGATACTGTTTTTGATTTTGACACTGAAGGGATCAAAATGTTTGTAGATGGTGATTGGGTAAAAGCTGACGGAACTACGTTAGGAGCTGACAACGGTTTAGGTGTTGCTGCTATTATGGGAGTTTTAGAGTCTACTGATATTGCTCACCCAGCTATCGAAGCTTTATTCACAATTGATGAGGAAACAGGTATGACTGGTGCCATGGGGCTTGAAGGTGGATTATTAGAAGGTGAAATTTTATTGAACCTTGACACTGAGGAAGATGATGAAATTGGAATGGGATGTGCTGGTGGTGTAGATGTTACTGCTACTAGAAGTTATAATGAAGAGACTACTCCTGAAAATACAATCGCCTATGAAATTTCTGTTACAGGATTAAATGGTGGTCACTCAGGAATGGATATTATTAAAGGTTTAGGAAACGCGAATAAAATTATGAACCGTTTATTATTTGACGGTTTTACTAACTTCGGATTACGTGTTGCAGAAATTAATGGAGGTAGTTTACGTAATGCTATCCCTCGTGAAAGCTTTTCTACTGTAGTTATTGATGCTGTTTCTAAAGAACCTTTCTTATTTGAAATACATGAGCTTATTAACAATATTAAAGCTGAGTTTTCAACATTAGAACCTAACCTTACTATTGAATTAAAAGAGATTAATACTCCAGAAAACGTAATGGACTTAGGTGTTCAGGAAGGATTGATTAAAGCTGTTTACGCTGCTTTAAATGGTGTATACCGTATGAGTCCTGATATTGAAGGATTAGTAGAAACTTCAAACAATATTGCTCGTATTATTGTAAAAGACGGAGCTATTAAAATTGGATGTTTAACACGTTCTTCTTCTGAAACTAATAAATGGGA
>JAUHZI010000105.1 GCA_030426105.1 Bacteroidia bacterium
TACTTGGAATGCTTCCACGAACAATAAACGGATACAGTTCGAAACTGATGTGGCTTTTAATTCCTATCCTGAACAGGATTATTGTTGGAAAAAAAATTACCACAAGCATACCGATTTATATGGTCAAGGAGGTAAATTTCAAGGGCTGTCTAGTCCAATATATTCATCTGGTGAAGGTTGGATGAGTTCTACTTTCTCTACAAATCAAACGTTTACCTCTCAGGTCTCAACATCAAATTCTTATACTGCTAACCCTCAGCTCATGGCTTTTTGTGAGGCTGTTTCTGCGAGCGCTTCCTCTTCTTCTTACACGGGGGCTTTCAACCATAATACGCAAATACTTTTTGGAAGTTCTAATACACTTATTGCTGATACTTCCTATACAGGGTATCATATGGTTAAAAAGGCTTTTGAAGTGCCTTTAAATCTATTGGGGAATAACCTAACAGAGGTAAAGCATCGTATTACAAATATTGGTCAAACTTCAGATGTTCAACAAGTATCATCTGTTACATTGTTCTATCCACATACCTTCAATTTTGAAAACCAAAATTATTTTGAGTTTGGATTACCAGCAAATAGTTTCCCTTCTAAATATCATGTGTCAATATCTAATGTTCAAGGTGCTAATCCTTATGTGTATATTTTAGGAGATGAATTGGTTAAAATCCCCATGGTTAACCAATCAGGTGAATGGAAAGCTGTTATTCCAAATACTAGCAAAGATTCATTAAAAGCAGTTTTAATTGACTCAGCAAATATTCAGATAATTAACGATATCCAACCAATCACTCAAACAGGGTTGTTTAATGATTATAGAAATGTTTCTAGTCTGAATCCCTATTTAATAATAACACATCAAAGCTTAATGGATGGAGCAAGGTTATATGCTAATTATAGAGCTAGTGGTAGCTATGATACGTTGATTGTTGATGTCCAAGAATTGTATTACCAATTTGGAGGGGGGATAGAGAAACATCCACTTTCTATTCGTAGGTTCTGTAAGCAAGCAATAGAGCTATGGCCCAATGAACCGAACCATTTATTCATTATTGGTAAATCTGTTAGAGATGTTAATGAATCAAGTTTAGGTTCAAGACAAAGTGATGCTTCTTATGCTAGGAATTTAGTTCCTTCTTATGGATACCCTTCTTCAGATAATCATTTTACTGTAGGATTGGAATTAGGCATGGGATCTTTTGCAATTCCAACAGGTAGATTAAGTGTTACTCAGAATTTTCAAATTCAGGAGTACCTTAATAAAGTGATGGAATATGAACAGGAGCAAATACCTGGTGTCAATTATACAATTCCAGGAAAGGAATGGCAAAAAAACGTTTTGCATTTTGGTGGGGGAATAGATAGTTCAGAACAGGTTTTATTAAACAGCTTTTTATCGAATTTTGAGTCAATTATTGAGGATACTTTATTTGGAGGAATTGTTAAATCCTACACTAAAGACCCAACATCATCAGTCATAAATACAGCAGATTTCTTTAGTGTACAAGAAGACTTAGAAGAAGGAGTCTCATTAATTACATTTTTTGGACACGCTTCTAGTGGTGGTGGTTTTAGTCAAAACATTGATAGTCCTAATAACTGGAATAATGAAGGGAAATATCCTATAGTAATTGGGCTGGGATGTTACACAGGAGATGTTCATCAGCGAGATACTAATAGTTATGCTGAGCAGTTAATTAGACCAACGAATGAAGGTGCAATTGCTTTCTTATCGACAGTGAAGTTAGGTTTTACACAGTATATAGGAAATTATACACAGTTTTTATATAAAGATTTTGCGAAAGGAGGATATGGTGAAACTATAGGTCAACAAATGAAAAATACTGTAGATACTTTGTATACGATAATAGGAGCTGGAAGCTGGGATGTAATTCAAGAAAGTAATTTTAATGGGATGTCTTTACAGGGGGATCCAGCCTTAAAAATAAATTCACATTCAGAACCAGAGATTGTATTGGATGAGTCTAGAGTTTGGAGCATTCCTTCACAAATTGATCTGTCAGTAGATACCTTTGATTTGTATGTTGTGGTTTCTAATATAGGGGCGGCATTTGTCGATTCTTTTAATATTGAGGTAACACGAACATTTCCAAATGGTAATGATTCTGTTTATTCCAAGATTATACCAGAGTTGATGAACAGAGATACCATCGTATTTAGATTGCCAACTTATCATAATATAGCAATTGGAGCAAATAACTTTACAATTAAAGCTGATTTACCAAATTCAGAAATTGTAGAGCATGCTGATGAATTTAATAATAATCAAATTGGGTTTACCAATTATGTGATCTCAAATGGTTTACTTCCAATATGGCCATATGATTATGCAATTATCCCTAATAAACAGGAAACGTTAAAGGCATCAACAGTTAACCCCTTTGAACGTTTGAGGAATTATATTTTTGAAATAGATACTACAGATTTATTTAATTCACCATTTAAGAAAGAACAGAAAAATATGAGTATAGGAGGTGTCGTTGAAGCGTTACCTTCACATTGGCTGAATAGTAATACACAATTGCCTGAACCTTTAGAATTTACAGATAGTACAGTTTATTATTGGCGCTGTTCTCCAGATAGTACAGTGAAAGACTGGTTAGAGTCTTCATTTCAATACATTCCTAATAAATGGGGGTGGGGACAAAGCCATTTCTTCCAGTTTAAAAATAATACATTTACCAATATCGATTATAACAGGCCTAATAGGACATTTGATTTTCAACCATCAGCGGCTAAAATTAATGTTTCAACAAAAATACATTTAAATTCGCATTGGTCTAGTCCAGAACCACAAGCTACACTATGGAAAATTTCTGGGGAGACACAAGATTACGGAGGGTATGTTTGGCCAGCAATTCATGTAGGGGTAATTGACCCTGTATCGCTAAAAGGTTGGCGTACTCCATTTGATTATGGAGGAGGAGATATACAAAACCCTGATCATTGTTTTGGTCAATTTAATGGTGATCCATCGATTTGTTCGAATACTATAACAATGGGTAGGAATAGAACGCACGGGATGTTTATTTTTAACTATAAGAACCCAGATGAAATGGATTCTTTAGCAAATTTTTTAACAAATAAAGTTCCAGATGGGCATTACATTATAGCTTATTCATATATTCCAAATAATTATACTTTACCAATGTCGTTGAATGGAGCTATGCCTAGTGCTTTATTTACAGCATTACAGAATTTAGGTTTTACAGGTTTTAGTCCAGGGAATCCAGATGATGGATTTATTTTGTTTTGTGAGAAAGGAAATCCCGCTAGTGCTCAAGAAGTGCACTCGACACCAATGGCTGGAGGAGTGACCTATCCAGGTGTAGAGTCATTAGATTTTGAAACCATTATTCAAGGGTCAAATGTACAAGGTTATATGAATTCAACAATAGCAGGTCCCGCTTATGCTTGGGATGCTTTATATTGGAGGCAGCATTCACAAGAACAAAGTACAGGAGATTCTACTTTATTGAGATTGTATGGTGTTACAAATTCAGGGAATGAAGTACAATTATTAGATACATTAATGACAACAAATGATTCAGTTATTAGCTTGCAAAATATTGTAGATGCTTCAATATACCCAAATGTACGATTAGAGGCTTGGGAAATTGATTCAACAACATTTACACCAGCGCAAATTGAACGTTGGCAGTTAATATATAGCCCTATTCCTGAATGTGCTGTAAACCCTAAAAAAGGATTTTACTATTCAATTCAAAATGACTCTATTCAGGAGGGAGATTCACTCAAGTTTGCTTTGGCAATAGAAAATGTAAGTGCCTTCGATATGGATAGTTTGAAAGTTAATTATTGGATTGAAGATAGAAATCATACCCAAAATCCAATTACCTATGCTAGACAGGATTCCTTAAGAAGTGGGGAGGTACTGTTAGATACATTAACGATATCAACATTGGGATATCCTGGATTAAATAGTATTTGGCTAACAGCAAACCCTAAGAGTGGAGGTGGAGCTCAAGATCAAATGGAGCAGTTTTACTTTAATAATTTCGCCCAAAAAGCATTTGTGGTTCAATCTGATATTACTAACCCTATATTGGATGTAACATTTGATGGAGTGCATATCTTGAATGAGGATATTATAAGCCCTGTACCAAATATTGTAATAACGTTAGATGATGAAAATCCATTTCTATTATTAAGTGAAGATATGGATACAGCTAATATCCAAGTTTCATTGTTGAAGCCCAATAGTAATACTTATGAAGTCATAAACTATGTTGAAAATGGACAGGAAAATTTAAAATGGTACCCTGCAAATTCAACAGAAAATAAGTTTACCATAGAATACAACCCTAACTTTGTAGAAGATGGTATCTACAAACTTAGAGTACAGGGAAAAGATAAGTCATCTAATTTCTCAGGAGACCTAAGCTATGAAATTGCATTTGAAGTGATTAATCAATCTACAATTACTAATGTTTATAATTATCCTAACCCTTTCTCTACAAAAACACATTTTGTGTTTACGCTTACAGGAAAAGAGTTACCAGATGATTTCCAAATTAGAATTATGACTGTAACAGGAAAAGTCGTACGAGAAATAGGTATAGATGAAATAGGAACAATTAAGATAGGTAATAATAAAACTGAATTCTTTTGGGATGGAAAAGACCAATTTGGGAGCCAATTAGCCAATGGTGTTTACCTTTATAAAGTAACCGCTAATATTAATGGTGAAAGTATAGAACGTAGAGCTACCAGTGGAGACCATGCCTTTAAGCACCAGATAGGTAAGATGTATTTACTAAGGTAATCCACTTTTAGTGTTTTTTGGTATGTAAATTGCAACCATAATCAGTGTGAAAAAAGAATGTTAATATCACCTTTTGGTTGTTAAAAACTTTCGTCAAACAAATTAAGTCATTCATCAATATTTAAGAAGCTTACAATTATATTTTCTTTTCTTTGTATTGTGTAAAAGATATAAGTCTATGAGAGTGAATATGAGAAATATTATATTATTTTGTTTAGTAGTAGTTTCTACTTCAATATTTGCAGGCACCC
The DNA here is from genome assembly GCA_030426105.1 of Bacteroidia bacterium. GTDB lineage: Bacteria > Bacteroidota > Bacteroidia > Flavobacteriales_D > Parvicellaceae > S010-51. The sequence goes on from JAUHZI010000105.1 coordinate 5,059, forward strand.
CACAAGATATTAATAAACTAGATGAGAATGGTAAAAAAACTGGTTATTGGATAATAACCGGGGACATGAGCAAAGAAAAAGGCTATGCACCAGACGCTAAGGTTGAAGAAGGAGAGTACGTCCGAAGTCGGAAAACAGGGCTTTGGAAGAAGTACTGGAAAAATGGAAAACTAAAAAGCGAAATTACCTACACTCGCGGACGCCCAAATGGTGACTACGTCACTTATTTCGAAAATGGAAATATAGAAGAGAAAAGTACTTGGGGGGGGAACAAGCAAACAGGTAGCTATGAAATGTATTATCCAAATGGTCAATTGATGAAAAAGAAAGAATTCTCAAATGATGGTAAATCAACTGGGAAAGTAGAGTATTTTTACGAAAATGGTCAAAAGGAATTAGAATTTACAACTGTAGATGGGGTAGAACAAGGAGAAGCAACTTGGTACTATCCAAATGGAGATGTGAAAATTAAAAAGGATTTTAGTGCTGGAGCAGTTACTGCTGAAGAAAACTTTGAAAGGGTTAACCCTGAATACAAAGATCCAACTCCAAAGAAGGAAGTTAAAGGTCCTAGGGCAAGTGGTTCTGAGAACGAAGCTCAAGGAGGAAAGTCAGGAAGTCAGATTGTTGACGGACATCATATTACATACGATAAAGATAAAAACATCCTAATGGAAGGAGAGTTTAAAAATGGAAGGTTATACAATGGAAAACATTACTTATACGATGAATTTGGATTATTAGATCACATTGATATATATAAAGATGGAGTTTTCGAAGGTAATGGAGTCATTGGAGGAAGCTTCTAGCACCCAAAAATTAAAATATACATTCTATAAGAAAGGAGAGCATTTGCTCTCCTTTCTTATTTAACGGTAAATGTAAATTTATTTTGTAGAATGTAACTGTAAACAACACTGATAATGGTTGTCAGAATTCTAGAAGGGAAAGCAGGCAATCCAATTAAATCAACAAAAAGCTTCATTAATAAATAGCTAATAATAATGGCCCCCATAGAGACAATAAAATACCTTACAATTTGAATCTTTCCTTTTAAGTTAGATTCTTCAAAAGTGATATATTTATTTAATGCAAACCCAGTTAAAAAGGTAATCGGAAAAACAATAAATAAAGAGGCAATGTGCGGGCTTAAAACGATAAAGCCAAGGTCAAGGTTCTCTTGGTTAATAACAAAGTTAAATACAATAAAATAGAGTATTAAGTCCAAAACTAAATTACCTCCACCACAAGCAGCATACCTAAAGGTTTTCAGTGGCATGATTTTCTTAAAAAAAGGGAAGTAAAAAAAGTCTATAATAGCAGTGAGCAATTTTACCATAAGTATAGCGTAGTCTTAAATAGAATCAAATAGTTTTTCGACCTCTTGTTGGACATGATTAGCAAAATCTTCGACAGTTTTATCCTTAAAGTTTTCAGCTAAGATTAAGTCTCCATATTTTACTATAACTTTCCCTGGACGTAAACGAAATTTACCAGAAGGATTCACTTTACGAGTTCCTTTTATAGCAACTGGGACAGCGTTAACCATTCCTTCTTTGGCTACAATAAAAGCACCTCTTTTAAATTGATGTATTTTACCGTCCTTAGAACGCGTACCTTCAGGAAAAATTACAACGTCTCTGCCTCCTTTAATTAGAGCACCAGCTTTTTGCAAGCTTTCTTTTGCTTTCATCTTATTTCCCCTATCTACAAAAATCATCCCCATAGCAGCAGTGTATTGTCCTAAAAAAGGAACCTTTTTGATTTCTTTTTTAGCAATGAAATGTAAATGTTGCTTTGTTTGATTGATGATAGCAGGGATATCAAAGTTCGATTGATGATTAGAAGCGAAAATAGCAGGTTCAGTTAATGCCAAAGCCTTTTCTTTATCAATGGATTCAACTCGGGCTCCAACAATAAAAAGAATCACAGGAGACCAAAGCTTTTCAACGATAAAAAAAGCCGCTTTTCGTTGTCTAAATAGTAGAACAATAAAAACACAAAGAATTAAAAATATACTCCAAGAAAACAGAATAATTGTTTGTAAAATATTAATGATAAACCACATGCCTGCAAATTTAAAATAAAAAACCTCTAATCGATATCGATTAGAGGTTTTTTATAAATTGTATAAAAGTTCTAATTAAGCATTAGCGTTAACAATCTCTTCAGCGTGGTAATCACCAGCATCTAATTTAACTTTAACTTTCTTAAATGTCTCAATTGTATATTCTACATCTTCTAAGCTATGAGAAGCAGTAGGAATTAACCTTAATAAAATCATTCCTTTAGGAACAACTGGATAAACTACAATAGAAGTAAATATTCCGTAATTCTCTCTTAAATCATAAGTTAATTTAGTAGCTTCACCTAATGTTCCACTTAGCATTACTGGAGTAACACATGAATTTGTGTTTCCTAAGCTAAATCCAGCCTTTAATAGACCGCTTTGTAATGCATTCACAATTGTCCATAATTTTTCTCTTTGCTCAGGAGCTTTTAATAGCTCTAATCTTTTAATTGCACCAACAACCAAAGGCATTGGTAAAGATTTAGCAAATACCTGCGAACGCATGTTATAAGATAAATAATCAATTACATCCTTCTTACTACAAACAAAAGCTCCAATACTTGCCATTGATTTTGCAAATGTTCCTAATAAAACATCAATTTCTTGATGAACACCTTGCGCTTCTCCAGCACCTTGTCCTTTATCTCCCAAAGTACCAAAACCATGAGCATCATCAACAACTAATCTGAAGTTGTACCCTTCGTTTCTACGTAAGTCAACAATTTCTTTTAATTTTCCTTGATCACCACTCATACCAAAAACACCTTCAGTAATCAATAAGATTCCTCCACCTGTTTCTTCAGCAATTTTAGTCGCTCTATCTAATTGTGTTCTACATTTTTCGATATCATTGTGTGGAAAAACAAATCTTTTTCCTTGGTGTAAACGAACACCATCCACTAAACAAGCATGACATTCACTATCGTAAACGATAACATCGTTTCTAGAAACTAAAGAATCAATTACTGACATAAAACCTTGATAACCAAAGTTTAGTAAGTAACAAGCTTCCATTTCCATAAAGTCAGCAATGTTTTTCTCTAATAATTCGTGTTGAGAAGTTTGTCCTGACATCATTCTTGCTCCCATAGGATATCCTAATCCCCAGTCTTTTGCAGCTTGAGCATCAGCATCTCTTACCTCAGGTAAGTTTGATAAACCTAAATAGTTGTTGATACTCCAAGTCAATACTTCTTTTCCTTGGAATGTCATTCTTGGAGCAATTTCTCCCTCAAGCTTAGGAAAAGTAAAGTAACCATGTGAAGACTTTTGGTGTTGTCCTAATGGTCCTTTGTTCCCTGCTATTCTTTCAAAAATATCCATAATATAATCTATGTTAATCCCTAACGTATTAAAATAATAAACGGCAAAAGTAAACGATTCTCCTTGTTTTTCAAATTTATTGCTCATTTAAATGTTAACGAAGCCCTGTTATTTATGTGTTAATAGGCCTTTTTATGTATGTTTAAGCGAACAATTCTTATCTATTTTTGGAATTATTACTAGACTGTATACCATTTCATGCTTAGCAAAAATGAAAACTAAAATCCATCAAATAAATAATACAACAGTTGTTGAAGTACTGTCAGAACAATACCTGATCAATAATACGCAAGATGGTATAGACTTGTTAGGTAATCTTTATTATCAAGGTTTTGATAAAGTCATAATTCATCAAAAAAATATCGTTCCAAGTTTTTTCGAACTTAAAAATAGAATAGCAGGAGAGATCCTTCAAAAATTTTCAACTTACCGAGTTAAGTTAGTTATTGCAGGAAATTTTTCAATCTATAACAGTAGTAGCCTCGATGATTTTATCTACGAAAGTAATAAAGGAAATCAGGTGAACTTTGTAGCATCTGTAGCGGAAGCAATAGAAAAACACTCAAAGTAGTCTTTTTTAGAGGATTTATTCTAAAGGAAGATGTTTTGCTTTAATACTTATCTTTGTAAAAAAACATTAAGAAAACCAAAGGCAAAGAATTTGAAACAAACAAAATTTATATTGCTGATAACAAGCCTTATTCTATTATTTGGAGATAGAGTATATAGTCAAAACTTAAGTGATCTTTCTTTTGGTACAGACTCAACTTTTGATGTCGTAACATGGAACATAGAATGGTTCCCTAAAAACGGAGCTGCAACAATTGATTCAGTAAGTAAAATTATTGAGGCAATTGATGTTGATCTCATTGGTATTCAAGAAATCGATGATTCGACGTTATTTAGACAAATGATTAATAATCTTCCTGATTATGAGCTCTTTATGGGAGATGGATGGTTTGGAGGTTTAGGGTATGTCTATAAAACCAGTACAATCAATATTGAAGCACTATACAAAATATATGAAACCTCACCATACTGGAATATTTTTCCTAGGTCTCCTTTGGTAATTGAGCTTAGTTACATGGGAGAGGAGTTTGTTGTAATCAATAATCATTACAAATGTTGTGGTGATGGTATATTAGAGATTGGAAATACTTCTGATGAAGAATATAGAAGACACAGAGCAAATTTGTTACTTAAGCAATACATTGAGGCAAACTTTTCTTCTAAGCGAGTGATGGTAATTGGTGATCTCAACGATGTTTTAACAGATCATAATCCAAACAATGTGTTTCGAATATTTTTAAACGATCCAACAAACTATTTGTTTGCTGATATTAACATAGCATCAGGTTCGTCAGCAAACTGGTCTTATCCAAGTTGGCCATCTCATCTTGATCATATTTTAATCTCCAATGAACTCTTTGCTGAGTTTGCAACAATAGGATCTGGAATTCAGACAATCAAAATAGATCATTTTATGCCTGGAGGTTTTACTGACTATAATAATTATATCTCAGACCACCGACCAGTTGGAATTAAAGTTGTAGTCATTCCTAATGCATCGGATGTTGTGGAAGAAGTAGAACCAAACGTTACAGTATTTCCAAACCCAACAACTGGACAATTCTCCATAGACTTAAGAAAGTTTAGAGGTAGAGTTGAAGTTAAACTTAGAAGCCTTAGAGGAGAGTTGATTGAATCTCAGCAATACCTAGGAAATAAAATTATTGAACTTGATTTCAAAACTCCTGCTGGTATATATCTACTGAGTGTAGAATCTGAACAACATCAATCTGTGATTAAATTGGTAAAGGAATAGAAGTTTATAGCTGAGCTAAATTCCTAATTCAAGAATTCGTTTTACGGTCACGATTACGATAATACTCTTTTTCATAACCCTTAATATTTCTTACCACTTTTTTACTCCATTCAAATTGAATTAACTCTTTTTCTTCTTTTGTCAGTTGCCAATCCAAATCACTGTTTCGAAGACGATCAGTAATAGACTGTAGGCATAAAGCAGCAGAAACAGAAATATTATAGCTTTCAGTAAAGCCATACATTGGAATGCGCATATAAGCATCAGCATGTTCCAAAGCTACATCAGTTAATCCTTCTTGTTCTGTACCAAAAAGCAAAGCAATAGGTTGGTCGATTGGTAACTCAGGAAGCATAACATCGTCTTTATGTGGAGTTGTAGCAACAATCTTATAACCTTTAGCTTTCAATTCATTGATACAGGCAATAGTATTTTCCTCCTGTTTATTGTGGTAATTTAAGTTCAACCATTTAGCTGAACCAACAGCAATATGAGGGTTGACATTATATTTATTTCTGTTTTCGATAATGTGAACATCTTGCACTCCGAAGCAGTCACAGCTTCTCAAAACAGCACTTGCGTTATGAGGTTGGTAAATATCTTCTAAAACAACTGTTAAATAACGTGTTCGATTTTCCAATATTTCTTTAAACTTACTTTGTTTGTTCTCAGAAACAAAACTTAAAAGATGTTCGGCAAAAGCTTTATCCATAGGTGAGTTGCTAAATATAATTGGTTGCAAATGTTGCAAATATAGTAAATTATATAGCGTTAAGGAGTCTTAAAAATTTTAGCTAATGTAGCACTACGATTGATCTTCCCAGTTTCTGTCTCTTCAAGTATATTAACCCAGTATATATTTTTAGGAACTTCGTATTTATGTAATGTTTCAAAATTGGTAGAGAACTCAAGAACTGATTCGATAATTAGGATAATCTTATCCCCCAATAGTTCATCTGGTTCAGTAGCAATAAATATCCGATTGTTAGGTATGAGTTGAGCGATTTTTTGCTCTAAAGCTTCAGCTTGTATTTTTATTCCGCCAGAATTAATTACGTTGTCTTTTCGGCCTTTCCAAATAAATTCAGTGCTTGATAGTAGTTCTACTTTATCGTTGGTAATAAGTTGTTGTTGAGGAAGGTGGGGAGCGTTAATAATTAAGCAACCATCAGAAGTTTGCTCAAAGTCAACAGAAGCAAGTGCTGTGTAATGTTGATGATGATTAAGTTTACGTAAAGCAATATGGGTAATGGTTTCCGTCATTCCAAAAGTAGCATAACAACTCGTTTTATAAGCTTTTAATTCTTTTTCAAGTCGATTGTCAACAGGTGCTCCTCCTATGATTAAAATTTCTATCAAGTTAAGTTTCTCAGGGGTTTCTTTCAATATAGTATTTACTTGCATAGGGGTCATCGCAGCAAAACGAATTGGAGAGTCAATTGTTTTTAAAGGACTTCTTGAAGGTGGTGTACTTATTACATTCATTTCAGCAAACAAAGCCCGAATAAGCATTAATTTACCTGCAA
>JAUHZI010000270.1 GCA_030426105.1 Bacteroidia bacterium
AGTAAAGCAGATAGAAGACTTTGTAGCTGAAACAAACCTTTATAGTAGAGCGAATATTACTAACACTGCAAACTATTTATTTGAAGAGGTAAGTCGTGGAGATCAATTTATCTTAAGTCAGGAGGCTCTAGAATTGTATGATCAGTTTAATCTTTATTTAACGAAAATAAATGCAAAGAAAACTTTTAGTCAATCGTTAAAATCTGTTGAAACTTCAGCTGTAAGTCAAATTTTGTTGATGCAAAACTGGTTAAATGCATATTTAGAATCAACCCCAAAGCATCAAAATTTAAAAGCCTATGTTGAAGAGGTTGCGATCTCGGTTATTTCTTCAGATCAAGACAAGCCGAAAGTGATTAAGGTAAAAACAGGGCAAAAACTAACAGGTTTTAAAGGGAATCATGCAATTGTTGATGCAGATTATAATTTTGATTATAATGATTTTAGCGCCAAGATGCACGATTTTGAAACCATTAGTGTTCCAAAGTTTTTGCAATATCAAACGCTTAAAAAAGACATCATTCACGAGTTTAAAGACGAGCTAAGGCTACATGAATTTAAGGCTAAGGTAATGACATCTTTTGTTCGTAATAAATTGATAGATGAAGTATACTTTCCTTTAATCGGAGATAACCTTGCTAAGCAAATGGGTGCGGCAGGAGAGAATAAAAGAACAGATTTGATGGGGATGTTGTTGTTAATCTCTCCACCAGGTTATGGAAAGACGACGTTAATGGAGTACATTGCTAACCGTTTAGGGTTGGTTTTTATGAAAATTAATGGACCAACGATTGGGCATCAAGTTACTTCTTTAGATCCTTCAGAAGCTCCTAATGCAAGTGCAAAAGAAGAAATAGAGAAGTTGAATTTAGCATTCGAAATGGGAGACAATGTAATGATTTACTTAGATGATATTCAGCATTGTAATCCTGAGTTTTTGCAAAAGTTTATTTCTTTATGCGACGCCCAGCGAAAAATAGAGGGAGTATATCAAGGAAAGAGTAAGACTTATGATCTAAGAGGGAAGAAAGTAGCTATAGTAATGGCTGGAAACCCTTATACAGAAAGTGGAGATAAGTTTCAAATTCCAGATATGCTTTCGAACCGTGCAGATATTTATAATTTAGGAGATATTACAGGAGGTAAAGCAGCGGTATTTAATTTAAGTTATATAGAAAATAGTTTAACCTCCAATCCTGTGTTGCAGCGGTTGGTTGCTAAAAGTTTTAAAGACGTTTATGCTTTTCTGAGAGTGGTAGAAACAGGTTCACAAGAAGGAATAACCTTTGAAGGAAATCACTCAGGACAAGAGATCAAAGAATATACAGCCCTATTAGAAAAAGTAATTCAGGTAAGGGACACACTTACAAAAGTTAATGCACAATATATAGCTTCAGCGGGACAAGAAGATAGGTATAGAACAGAGCCTCCATTTAAGTTACAAGGTTCATATAGAGATATGAATAAAATTGTAGAAAAATTAGTGCCTATAATGAACGATAAAGAGTTGCAAACTGTAATCCTATCACATTACGAAAATGAATCCCAGACATTAACAACTGGAGCAGAAGCCAATATGTTAAAGTTTAAAGAGCTACAGGGAATTCTTTCTCCTGAAGAAAAGCAACGTTGGCTGGCTATAAAAGAAGTTTATCAAAAAGATCAAAAGATGAGTGGATTAGGTGAAGATAATCAAACAGCTCAGGTCTTATTGCAGATGGAAGAGATAACCAAAGGGTTAGGAGTAATTGCTAGTGTGATAGGAAAAGCAGGGAATTAATTTGAATAGTGATAGCAAAAAAAGTAATCATATTGATGTTGTTTTTGAAGCTATTAAGTATTGCGCTTATTGCTCAAAATGAACAAGCTTCAAATGATGTGGCAGCATTAACTCAAGCACAGGAAGAAATCGTTTATAATTATGCCGATAGTCTATTTCAGTTACTCAAACAAAATGATTTTTCATTTGTTGAGCTTGATACAGCAGATATGCCTTCGAATGAGAAAGCAGATTGGCTAAATAAGATATCCCAACACGCAAACGTAAGATCTAGGTTTTTCCCCTATTTAGCATTAATGAAAGTAAGATATACAGCAGATGATTATGTCTATAGTGTTAACTGTGGGTTTTCAAGGTTTCAAGAGGATCCTAATCCTAATAACCTAGCTAAATATTATTTTGTATATACTGGCATATTAAAGTTAAACCCTAAAGACAGTTCAGTGACCTTGATGGATTCGAAGTTAGCAACTCAATCAGACATGTTAAGAAAGTGGTTCTTCTATACAATGTCAAGGTTCCAGTTTGAAGAAATAATTAAATATCCCCAAGGTCCTCCAGCACCTCCTTTTTTTGTTCCTGATTTTATGGAAGATGAAATCCCA
>JAUHZI010000106.1 GCA_030426105.1 Bacteroidia bacterium
ATTTAATAAAGTTTGTTTCCAAAGCTTCACGCGCTAGTTCTGCTGCAAAAATAGCTTCTTTAGCATTCCTTACACCAGATGTATTAGGTAAAAGGTTAATTCGTTCATGCTTTAAATGTTTTAATATTGAATCATTTTCATTATTCAATTCTACCCTTTTCAACGCTACAGTAACTAATTCAGATTTTGAAGCTAGAAGTGCTTCTTCCATCACACCTGCAGAACTAAACTTTCCTGTACCTGTAAACAGTCTTGAACTAAAAACTTGATCTCCTATTTTTAAACTACGCTCCATATCAATATCTCTATAATCCGATTTTTACTAAAAAAACCCGTTTAATGTATTAAACGGGTTTTCAAAATTAAGATATAAATTCTTTATTATTATTTAGAATCTAAAAATTTATTTAAATCTTCTTTTGTAGAACTAAAATCAAAGTCCTTATTCACTAAATAATAATTATCTACATCATAAGTTCTATTGTATGCATATTTAGCAAACTCTAACTTCTTATCTTCGAAATCAAAAACAGACATAATCTCTCTTACTTGACTTACGGTAATGCATCTATTTTTAATTGCTTGCTTAGCGACATTCATTCGATCATCTGAAAAACTCTCCTCTTCAATTGAACTTTTAATTGACTGAACACTAGACTCAGGAATTGGGCAACCTACAGCACCAGTGTATCCATCTACATAAACAACAGATGTTGTTACTCCAACATCATTTTGAGTATTTGTTGTTCCATAGTCATATCCAGATGAAGACGTTGTAGTAGTTGTTGTTGTAGTTGTAGTTGATGAATAGTCAACATTACTGTTAGTAGAAGTCGAAGTCGTTCCTACAGTTCCTGTTTCATTAACATTAACATTCATATTTACACCAAACCCTCCAATATTCATTCCTACGCTAACATTTTCAGACTGAGTAGTCGCAGGCACACTTGTAGTGGTTGACACATTTGGAGTTGAGTTAGTATTAGTTGTTGTTACAACTTGCTCAGTTACAGTAACAGTTTGTTCTACTGGTTGAATAGGTTGTGGCTGAACTTCTGTTGTGTGATATACAATTACTGATTGGTTTGCATTTTCTACAGCATTCTCAATTGCAACCTCACCAAAATATCTTAATTTATAACCTTTTTTAGTGTTTACAATTCTCATGGTAACCTCTTTCCCCATAGACTCATACCATATCGTTTTATTTAAATCAGGAGTTCCATCTTGAAAAACAACTTTAATACTTGCATTAGGATTAGTAAGTCCAGTTATTTTAACATTCGTTTGTGGTTCAGCATTTTGTTTAATTCCGTTAACAATTGCATAAAAAGGTTTTGGTTCTTCTGCAAAGATGACCAAATTACTTGTTTTCTGGGCAAATATTCCTATTGCCGATGTTGTTGCTAATAAAGCTGTAAATAATAATTGTTTCATGATATTCTTTTTATAAAATTGACTTTACGAAAACTGTGCCAACTTATCGGATACAAAAAAACAAAAATAGAAAAACTAAAACAAATATAATCTAGTATATTACGAGATTGTATAGAAGATGTTAAGATTCATTTTGATCATTTATGCTAGCGTTAATTCCAAGTTCTTCTCCTTAACTAACTTTCTCAAATTGATCAAAGCATAACGCATCCTACCTAAGGCTGTATTGATTGAAATATCTTTCGCCTCAGCAATATCTTTAAAACTCATCCCCATAAAATGTCTCATCTTTACGATTTCTAATTGATCATCGGGCAATAACTCTACCAAATCTCTTACATCTTGAAAAACTTGCTCCAAAACCATATCATCTTCAATTGTTCCTTCTTCTAAGTTCAAAATATCAAAGATATTAAAATCCTCATCCTCTTTTGGCTTTCTCTGAGCAACAAAAGTCATTTTAGAAGATTTTCTAAAGTGATCAATAATAAGGTTATGTGTTATTCTCATGACCCAAGGTAAAAATTTACCTTCGTCATTATATTTCCCTTTTTTAAGGGTTAAAATGACTTTTGTAAAAGCATCCTGAAAAATGTCATTAGCTAACTCATCGTTTTTAACCATCATTAAGATATAAGAAAAAACTCTACTTTGATGACGGGTAAGTAATACCTCAAAAGCTTTTTCATCTCCAAGAATATATTTTGAAACTAACTCAGCGTCGCTTAATTTTTTTAATAGCATAATAATATCTCTTTTGTGTAAGAATTTATTTTTTAATCAATAAATGTGTTAAAGTAGATATTATTCTATAAGCGTCTTTTTTTAGATTTGTAATGAAGAAACCAAATAAAAAATAAATGGTTGCCTCTTTGCTATTTTTTTTTCAGCGGGACAAATATATACATTTTTTCCAACTAACAAACTTATACTGAATGCGATATTAATTGTTCATATAAATTGACCAAGATCAAAATAAAACTTATTAGCGTCATTATTTTATATTTAAACTTACAGCTTCAATAGTTTTAATAAAGCTTCCATATAAGTCTTACTTACTTTGATTTTATGAGAATAAATAGATGACTTTTAAAGAAAGATTCTATTTTTCTTGTATTAACAATATGAGAACGATGAACTCGCATAAAAAAATTAGGAAGCCTATCTATAAGTTGTTGCATTGTAGAGTAAATAATAAATTTATCATTTGGGGTATATATAATTAAATATTCATTAGCTGATTTCACCCATAAAATATCATTACAAGAAAGTTTTATCATTTTTCCACTTGACTTAATACAAATAGTGTCTTTCCCCTTTTCAAAGTCTTTTAACTTATTTAGAGAATGGAGAAACCGAGGATATTGGACAGGCTTTACAAGGTAATCTATAACGTCATTGTTAAATGCATCAAGTGCGTAACTTTTATGACTTGTTATTAAAATTACTCTTACATTTGGTTTATACTTTTCTAGAAATTCTATTCCTGTCATTAAAGGAAGTTCAACATCCAAAAAAAGGACATCTACATTCAAAAAGTTATTGAGTTTAGTCATAATATCTACGACATTACTATATACACCAACAAGTTTTAGTTGACTTGTAGACTCCACATATTGAGAAATAATATGTTGCTGCACTTTATTATCTTCTATTATAACACAATTCATTCGTAACAGGGCATTTCATCAAATTAATTGTTTTCGACGTGATTCATTGAAAAAAACAATCATTTCGTTGAAAAAAAGAAACTTTTCTAGCTTTTCCTTCTAAAATAGAGATAAATCCTTTCCCATAAAAAAGCTTATGATAAAATTACTTTATAACAACATAAACAGCGATTAAAACATTGTTTTTGCTGAATACAACTCTAGAATAATGAAAAAAACTCTACCAACTCAAAACTCTTCTTCAAACAAGAAGATTTATAATAATGTCAGGATTTTACAAATTGAGGTTAGTCCAATTAGTCAATTGTTGATTAATAGCGCCTTAAGTAATAAGGCTGCGCAAATTTCCATTGCAAATAATAATAAATCGGCAATAGGTTTACTAGCACAAAATAATTACGACTTGATTTTGATAAACTCTCTATCTCTTAACAAACTACAAAAGAGTCTGGTCAAAAAAAATCAACCATATTTTAACACCCCAATAATTGCATTAGGAGAACTTAATACCCCATACTTAAAGTTAAAAGTACAATATCTACCTAAGCCCTTTACACCACATGAGCTAACTAGAGCTATTGAACAACAACTTCAAAATAATTCTGACATTTATGATTTTAGTATTACAAGTTTTAGCACTTATCCTCTACACAGTATTTCAAACAATAATTCTGTTATAGTTAACTCTACTTTAAAACTCCTTGCTACAACTTTAAATGATGATATTCGAGCTTTTAATAGCGCCTTAGAAGATAGACAGTATAACCAGTTAAAAAATTTAGCACATAAAATTAAACCCAATTTCCATTTAATTGGCCTAGAAAATTTACAATCTATTTGTAGCTCTATTGAAAACTCAACAACTAATAAAACAACAAGAAACTTAGCCACTAAACTAATAGATTTAATTCCAAGTATTATAACAAAAATTAAAATTGAATTAAAAAATCATGAATAATCAACCATAAACATTGAACTATAACATACTTACTATTTCAAATGTTTCTCTAAAACCAACAACTATGAAAACACAAACTATTATCCAAGACTATTACGGAGCTTTAAGCTACATTAACCAGAACAACGATAAGGAATTAATTATTTTTATTATTGACGATAATCCTATATATCGTCAACTGATGAAACAAACATTAGATAGTCCTTGTTTTTCAGTATTAACATTCAGTACTGGGGAAGAAGGTTTAGATTATCTCCATCTTAACCCAGATATAATATTATTAGACTATCACCTCGATGGTATTAATCCTAATGCCCAAAAAGGAGATACTATTTATCGATTAATCAAAGAAGTTTGTCCAAAAACAGAGGTATTTATAATATCATCGGATGAAAAATTTAAATGGTTTTCTGACCTTAACCTAAAACAAAAAAACAAATTAGTCTATAAAGACTCTTTCATATATAGAAAAATCAAAACAAATGTTATTGCATACCTTGGTAAAAAAGATAAGCAAGCTTCATATCTAAAGTTTAGAAACTATTCTCTTTTAGCTATTAGCTTCGTTTTTCTATCAATATACACTATACTATTCTTAACATAAAAAAGCGTTTTAATTGGCGTTTTTTAGCACTAAATATTTAATTTAATTACTGTAACAGATATCAAACGAATATTAAACTCTTGCCTCCCCTCCTTTTATTAGGTTTATATAAACTTTAAATTCATTATTTTTAATCCATAGCATATGCAGAGTTATTTCCAAAAGATTTGTAATTTTGTGAGATTACGATAATAGTGAACTAAAGATATAAAATGGAATTAAAAGAGGTATTAGAAAAATATGAACCAGTTATTGGTTTAGAAATTCATGCTCAATTAAATACAAAAAGTAAAGCATATAGTAATGACATCAATGAGTTTGGAGCTGTACCAAACACTAATGTTAGCCCTACTAGTTTAGGTCATCCAGGTACACTTCCTGTATTTAATGAAAATACGTTAAAATATGCTGTTAGACTTGGATTAGCATGTCATTCTAATATTACTCGTGATATGCATTTTGATAGAAAAAACTATTTCTATGCTGATTTACCTAAAGGGTATCAGATTACGCAAGATAAAACTCCTATTTGTAGAGGAGGTTCTATTATGATTAAAGGAGACAATGGTAATGAAAAAGCCATAGAGTTGACTAGAATACACATGGAGGAAGACTCTGGTAAAAGTACTCACGACATGGACCCTTTTGATACATTAATTGATTTAAATAGAGCTGGAGTTCCATTAGTTGAGATTGTTACTGAACCTGTTATCAAATCTGCTAACGAAGCTTATAATTACCTTACAGAAGTTAGAAAACTTTTACGTTATCTAGAAATTTGTGATGGTAATATGGAAGAAGGGAGCATGAGGTGTGATGTTAACATATCTATCATGCGTAAAGGTTCTAAGACATTTGGGCAACGTGTGGAGATTAAGAATATGAACTCTATGCGTAATGTTGCGAAAGCCATCGAATTTGAAATTGTAAGACACGCTGAACTTATTGAACAAGGAGCTCCTATTGAACAGGAAACTAGAAACTATGATGCCACTTCAAATTCAACAATTGGAATGCGTAAAAAGGAAGATGCTCATGATTATAGATATTTTCCTGAACCAGACTTAACTCCTCTTCATGTAACTCAAGCTTATATTGATGAACAAGAAAAGGCCTTACCTCCTTTACCAAATGATTTGCTAAAAAAATACCAAAAAGAATTAGGTTTATCTGAATATGATGCTTCAAACCTGACTGAAAATAAAGGTATAGCACTGTATTTTGAAGAATTAATAAAAAACACAAAAAATTATAAAGCCGCAGCGAACTGGGTGATGGGGAGTATCAAATCTTATTTGAACCAGAAAGCTTTAACAATTGATGCTTTTCCTGTAAGTGTTGATAAAATTGCTGCGTTAATTAATATTATTGATGAAGGAAAAATCAGTAATTCTGTAGCAACACAAAAAGTTTTTCCTAAGCTATTAGAAACCCCTAATTCTTCTCCACTTAGTATTGCTGAAGAAAATAACTGGATTACACAAAGTGATTCTAACGCTTTAGAGGATATTGTTTTAACAATATTTAAAGATAATCCTGCAGAAACTGAACGTTTTAAAAATGGAGAAAAAAAATTAACAGGATTCTTTATGGGGAAAATAATGCAAGCAACAAAAGGAGCTGCTGACCCAAAAACAACCAACCAAATCTTGAATCAAGTGATTCAAAAAATTTAATAAAACATCATGAAACTTTTTAAATATACTGTATTATCTTCTTTATTAGCTCTATCTGTAAGCTCTTGTTCAGAAGAAACAAAGGAAGAACAACAGCAGCAAACAACAACAGACGCTAGTAAAAACTCTACTTTAGATAATACATTAAATGCTGCACCTGAAAACCCTAATACAACCACTTTTAAAGTAAGTGGAACACTTGCTGACGGTAAAGACCAAAAACTTTACCTCTATCATTTTGCTGGTCAGCAACCTGTGATTATTGACAGTACTGTTATTCAAGCAGAAAACAACTTTGAACTAGCGGGTAAGGGTGAAGGTTATCAATTTTATGGTGTAGGTTCATCTCCTAAGAAATTAAAATTGCTCATGTTAAATAGTACTGAACAAGTAACGTTAAACGGAGACTATAATTTAATTTCTGAAACAGCAATTGAAGGTTCTACTGATTCTAAAATCCTTGATAACTACTCTAACAAAAAACAAGAGTTTTATTTAAAAATGCAAGAACTTCAAACTAAAATTCAGGCAATTCCACAACACGTTAACTCTCCTGAGAAAACTGTTTTGTTAAATGAATCTGAAGCTTTAACTGTTGAGTTTTCTAAATTTGTTACTTCATTTATTGATGAAAACATAGAATCACCAGCCATTTTGTCTGCTACAGGTGATCTTTTTGATCCTAATAGTCAGATGATATACCTCAAAAAGATAGAAAACACGTTAGCCAAAACAATGAATAATTCTGTTTATCACAATTCATTAAAAGCTAACATTGCTAAACTACAACAACAAGCAAATATGCAACAACCTAAGCAAAATGGAAGTGCTCAGGTGGGAATGCAAGCTCAAGAATTAAACTATCCTTCTCCTAATGGAGAAAATATTGCTCTAAGTAGCTTAAAAGGAAAAGTTGTACTTATCGATTTTTGGGCTTCTTGGTGTAAACCTTGTAGAATGGAAAACCCTAATGTTGTTCGATTATACAATGAATATAAAGATAAAGGGTTTACTATTTACAGTGTTTCACTCGATAAAGATAAAGCAAGATGGGAAAATGCGATTAAACAAGATGGGTTAATTTGGCCTAACCATGTTAGTGACTTAAAAGGATGGCAGTCAGCTGCAGCAGCTTTATATGGAGTTAATGGTATTCCTTATACTGTACTAATTGACAAAGATGGTAAAGTTATTGCTACAAGTTTAAGAGGTATTCAGTTAGAACAAAAACTTAAGGAAATCTTAGGTTAAAATTAAAAGATATGAAAAACTTACTATATATAACCTTCATACTTTTTGGTAGTCTCTCAATGATGGCTCAAAAAAATGGAGGTAAGACAATTAAATTTTCAGGAAATATAGCAGATGCTGCTGGGGAAAAGATCTTTATCAATAGTTTTAAGAATAATAAGATGGTCCCACTTGATTCTGCAACAATTAATAAAAAAGGTAAGTTTAAACTTCAATTTACAGTTGAACCAGCTAAAGCTTTTTATAGTCTTTCGCTTTCACCTAAAAATTATGCTTTGTTAATCTTAGACAGTGCTTCAACATCTTCTAAGGTCAGTTTTAATTCCTCAACAACTACAATTACTAAAGGATACCAAATTACAGGGTCTAAAGAATCTGAAGACATTCTAAACTTCACAAATATTGTAAATAATTTTCAAACTGAATTAGACCAGTTAAAAGCCGACAACAGCCATCCTGACTCTGCGAGATTTGCACAAATTAAACAACAAGAACTTTATAAGAGTTTTACTCAAAAACGAAACAATTTTGTAGAACAACACCCAAACTCTTTAGCATTACTAATTACAACCTCATATTTCAACCCACAGACAGAGTTAGATTGGTATAGAAAAATTGAGAAAGGTTTGTCAGAAAGTGTTCCTAATTCCAACTACCACTTATCTGTTAAAGCTCAAATAAAACAAATAGAAGCCGCCAAAGAGGCAAGTAACAAACCTAAAAGAATCCAACAAGATCCAAATATTGGTAAAATGTTTTCTGAACTAAATTTCCCTAATCCCGAAGGAGAAATTATGACAATGGAAGCCTTAAAGGGGAACTATGTTTTAGTTGATTTTTGGGCTTCTTGGTGTAAACCTTGTAGAATGGAAAACCCTAATGTTGTCAAACTATACAACAAGTACAAAGACAAAGGTTTTACAGTATACAGTGTATCACTTGATACAGACAAGAACAGATGGAAAAGTGCAATTCAACAAGACCGATTAACATGGCCCAGCCATGTTAGTGACTTAAAAGGTTGGAGAACTGAAGCTACCAAAACATACCAATTTAGAGGAATTCCATATACAATGTTAGTCGATAAAGAAGGAAAAATTATCGCTACAAAATTAAGAGGACCTCAATTAGAACAACAATTAAAATCAATATTTGGGTATTAATGACCTATAACCAAGTATTAGAAAAGTTAAAACATTTTTGTGCTTATCAAGAACGTTGTCAGCATGAAGTTCTCCAAAAACTATGGGGGTATAATTTAGACGAGCATGAACGGTTAAATATTATAGCTCAATTAATTTCTGAAAACTATCTCAACGAAGAACGTTTTGCTATTGCATTTTCAGAAGGAAAATTTCGAATCAAAAAATGGGGACGTAATAAAATAAAAATGAAACTTAAAGAAAAAAAAGTTTCCCCTTACTGCATTCAAAAAGGATTAGAGGCTATTGAAGAGGAAGAATACAACAGTGTTCTTCAAAGCCTTATTATTACTAAACTCGATACAACAAAAGCTTCTTCTGTATACCAAAAAAAACAAAAAGTAGCATTACATTGCTATCAAAAAGGATACGAAACTGATTTAATTTGGGAGGTTATCAACCGTTTGAACCAAGAATAATTTATAACTTTAAAACCAAAACTACACACTATGATAAAAGATGCTTATATAATAGATGCTATAAGAACTCCAATTGGAAATTTTGGAGGAACACTTTCTGCCGTAAGACCTGATGATTTGGGTGCTTTGGTTATGAAAGAGCTTATCAATAGAAATCCTACTTTAAACCCTTCAGAAATTGAGGATGTATTATTTGGCTGCGCTAATCAAGCAGGAGAAGACAATAGGAATGTTGCTAGAATGTCTTCTTTATTGGCTGGCCTACCTCATACTTTAGGTGGCGAAACAGTAAATCGTTTATGTGCTTCTGGAATGGCTTCTACCATTAATGCTAGTAGAGCTATTAAACTAGGTGATGGAGACATTTACATTTCAGGAGGAGTAGAAAACATGACAAGAGGACCTTGGGTTATTTCAAAGGTTTCTAAACCTTTTGGAAGGGATGCTCAAATGCATGATTCTAGTTTTGGATGGCGTTTTATAAACCCAAAAATGAAAGAGTTATATGGTGTTGATGGAATGGGGCAAACAGCCGAGAACCTAGTTGATTTATATAACATTAGTAGAGCTGATCAAGATCAATTTGCTTATTGGAGTCAGATGAAAGCAACAAAAGCTCAAAGCAATGGTATTTTAGCAGAAGAAATTGTTCCTGTTGTTATTCCCCAAAGAAAAAAAGAAGACATCATTTTTGATAAAGATGAATTTATTAGACCTTCTACAACTGTTGATATATTGAGTAAACTTAGACCAGCTTTTAGAAAAGAAGGAGGTTCAGTCACTGCAGGAAATTCTTCAGGATTAAACGATGGTGCAGGAGCAATTTTAGTAGCCTCGGAAGATGCTGCTAAGAGAAATGGCTTAACACCTAAAGCACGAATTGTCTCATCTGCTATTGCTGGTGTTGAGCCAAGAATAATGGGAATTGGACCAGTTTATGCTAGTGAAAAGGCATTGAAAAGAGCTGGACTAACATTAAATGATATGGATGTCATTGAAATTAATGAAGCTTTTGCAGCTCAAAGCTTGGCTTGTACTCGAGCTATGGGATTGGCAGATGATGACCCAAGAATAAACCCTAATGGTGGAGCTATTGCCATAGGTCATCCACTTGGAATGACAGGTTCTAGAATATTGCAAACAGCCATGCTAGAACTTCATAGAAGCAATAAAAAATATGCTCTTGTTACCATGTGTATTGGTGTTGGACAAGGATATGCAACAATTATTGAAAGAGTGTAAATAATACAATGGAAGAGTTTGTAACTAGACCCATAAGAGAAGCTGAAATAACTTTAATTCAGTTTCTCTTAAAACATATCAAAGTTGATTTGAATCGATTTCCTATTAGTGATACCGTTTTCGAATATGAAGGAGGAAAAATGGGAAGTATTAATTTGGTGAACCCAAATCAAGGAGAATATAAAGGTGACATTGCTATTGCACAATATATTGATAGTGATGGCATTATTGTTATGATTACCTTAACAATAGATCATAATAATCAGTTATTAGATTTAGACTTTTGGAAAGTCAATTTCGAAAAATTAATCACCTACCCTACTCCTAATGATTTGGTTTTCGAAAATTTTAAGGAAATTAAATAGTTAACAACTACTTTTATCCAGAAAATACTCTTTTTTGGATAAAAAGATTGCTGTTTTTTTTATAAGTAGATTAGATTGATTAATTTTCATTTTTAATTGTGTGAAAATGAAATCTATATACTTATTACCTTTATTCATTCTTAGTTCTTTATATTCTGTTGCACAAAATGTAGGAATTAATCAAACCAGCCCAACAAATTCATTACACATCTCTCCTGTTAACCTTGGAGATAACCCATTACGTATAGATGGTGTGCAAACTTATTCTGTAGGTGATACTTCACTTTTAATGATTAATACGACAACAGGGATTGTTAAATATATCAACCCTTCTGATTTTGTTTCTATTATTAGTGGTGGGGCTGGATTAGGAACTGATGATCAAAACATCGATAGTCTAACATTGAATGGACTTACATTAACCACTTTTATTGAAAATGGGAACGCTGCCAATATTGATTTAACCCCTGTTTCAGATAGCGCGATTAGTTATATTATCAATAATTCCGATACTTTGTTTTCTAGTAGTTCTTTTATCGATAGTGTAACAACTTTATTATATAATAATGCTGACACTTTATTAAGTAATTCTACATTCATCAACAACCTTAGAGATTCTGTTGATACTGATGTTGATAGTGTTACACTTACAGGTACGACGCTTACAATCTATGAAAATGGTAGTGGTGTATTTGTTGATTTAAGTGCTTTGAGCGATGCTGATGCTGACCCTCAAAATGAGATTCAGGATTTAAACTTAGCTGGTAATAACTTAACGATTACCAATAACTCCACTCCTACTACGATTGATTTAAGCCCATATTTAGACAATACTGATGCACAAACACTTTCATTATCTGGAAGTACTTTATCCATTAGTAATGGTAATAATGTGACATTAACGGATAATGTTAATGATGCTGAT
>JAUHZI010000107.1 GCA_030426105.1 Bacteroidia bacterium
ATGAAGATTACTCAGCAACATTATAAAAGGTTGATTTGGGTTGTGTTGATTGGAGCATTGTTTTTTATGGTCAGTATTATAATTTATTATCGTTATCAATTAAATAAAGCCAAACTTAGAACAACAATAGAGGAGTTAACAGCTTCCAATATTGAGAAAAACCAATTAAACGAACGCGTTGAAGTTTTAGAGGAATTGGATAATAAGAAGGAGGATATTATTTCTAAATTATTACTTAAGCAAGAAGACAGTAATACGTTAAAAAAATCGTTGTCTTCAATTATTGCTGATGGTCTTAACACAGAAAGAAAGTGGGCGATGTTTTTATCAGAGTTTCAAATACAATATCCTGTTTTTTATAAGAAACTATTGGAAGCACATCCTTCTATAACAAAGTCAGAATTGCGAACAGTTTTATTGATTAAACTAGGCTTCAATACTGTTCAGATTTCAGATCTTATAGGAATAAGTGTTGATGGTGTTAGAAAATCCAAACAGCGTATTAAAAAGAAATTTGAGTTAAATCAAAAACTAGATGAATACATTATTAATCTATAAACACAAAAAAAGCGCTACAAACTGTAGCGCTTTTTTATTTATTAATTGTTTATTTTTAAGGTTTAAAGAAAATATATCTTGTTACAAAGATTCCTTTTCCATCTGGTTCACCTGCATCTGATTCAACACCAGAGTTTACAAATTTCAATTCCCAACCTTGTGAAGCTAATTCATTAATTTTAGACATTACAACAGCATCATTAGAAGCAATGTTGTAAAACTGTAACCCTGTAGCACTGTAGAAGTTAAGTAGTTTTGTTTCTTTTAAATTACCAACTTTAGCATCAGCACGTTTTACCTTTTCTTTACTTTTTTTTCCATCAACTCGTTCAGTTGTTAAAGCATTATGGTCTTTTTCTTCTGTTACTTCAATCATTCTCGAACGTCCTAATCCAGCAGGAATAATCGATTCTACTACAGTAATGATTTTGTACTCTTGAGCGAAAGTTGAGAAACCAGCTAAAAGCAATCCGAATAAAATAAGTTTTTTCATAATTTTTTAGTTTTTGTTCTATTTACCAAATTTTGTACCAAAACTATGGTATTAAAATTTCTTTACAAAATCTCTAACTAGTTCATTTTCTATTTCATTATAAACTTCATCCATAAAAGCTTCTATGAGCATTTCTTTTGCTGTTTTCTTACTAATTCCTCTTGCTTGTAAATAAAAAATAGCTTCCTCATCAAATTGACCAGTAGTAGTACCATGGCTACATTTAACATCATCAGCAAATATTTCAAGTTCAGGCTTAGCATTCATTGTAGCATTATCAGAGATTAAAACATTGTTGTTTTTTTGATACGCTTCAATTTTTTGAGCATCTACATGTACAATTACTTTTCCATTAAAAACACCAGTAGATTTATCGTTTAGCACACCTTTATATATTTCACTACTCATACAGTTTGGCTGTATATGATCTACTCGAGTATGGTTATCTATATGCTCCCCATTAATAGGTGCGTAAGCTCCATTTAAGTAGGTAGAACAGTTTTGTCCATCAACGGCAATGTTTAAGCCATTTCTTACAAAATCTTGTCTTTTAGTAATGGTATTAATTTGAAATGTACTATCGTTAAGTTGCTTCACATATTCAGAAGAAATTAAAGCACTGTTTTCACCTTCATTTTCAATTTTAGTAAATGTACATTTAGCATTTTCTTTAACAAAAACTTCTGTCAAAGCATTGGTAAATGTATTTGCTGCATTAGGAGATATTAATGTTTGTACGACTTCTAATTCACTTGATTGTTCAACAACAATTAGTGTTCTTGGATTAGCAAAAACCTGATTTTCAGTATTAATATTAATAATGTGGATCGGTTGCTTTATTTTCGTGTTCTTTTGAACAGAGATACTTAATCCTTCATTTGCGTAAGCAGTGTTTATTGCACTAAATATATTAGCGTCACTATCTGTAATGGTATTGTAGTTGATGTTATTCTTGCTTATTTTTTCGATGAATAACCCATCAATTGTATTCGTATCAGAAAGTGTAGTAGAGTAGTGCCCATTTACAACAAAAACATTGATAGCTCCCAAACTTTCATCAATAAAATCAGAAGGGTTAAAATTATCAAGTGCTTCTTTTTGAATGTATTCTTTTTTTAGAATTTTGTTTACTCTAGTGTATTTCCAATCCTCAGTCTTACGAGTGGGAAAACTACTTTTTTCAATCGTATCAAGTGCAGCATTTGTAATTTCTGGATTGATATCCGATTGTTTGAGTTTTTCAAGGATTGGATGTGATATCGTCATTGTCATATTTCTATTCTTTGATTAATCAATTGAATGTAATTATATCCAATCGTATCCTTTTTCCTCTAATTCTAATGCTAAGTTCTTGTCTCCTGTTTTTACAATTTTTCCATCAGCTAAAACGTGAACATAGTCTGGTACGATATAGTCCAATAAACGTTGATAATGTGTAATAACAACGGTAGCGTTTTCATCGCTTTTTAGTGTGTTTACTCCACTTGAAACAATTCGTAAAGCATCGATATCTAATCCAGAATCTGTCTCATCCAAAATAGCTAATTTCGGTTCTAACATTGCCATTTGAAAGATTTCGTTACGTTTTTTCTCTCCTCCAGAAAAACCTTCATTAACAGAACGGTTTTTTAATTTGTCATCTAGTTCAACTAAAGCAGCTTTTTCTTTTACTTTCTTCAAAAAGTCTTTAGCAGATATAGGCTCTTCACCAAGATATTTACTTCTTTCTTGTAAAGCTGTTTTTAAAAAGTTCATATTACTAACTCCAGCAATCTCAACAGGGTATTGAAAAGCTAAGAACAGGCCTAACCAAGCTCTTTCTTCTGGATCATACTCCAATAAATCTTTTCCAAGAAATTCTACTGAACCTCCTGTGATTTCATATTCGTCTCGTCCTGCTAGAACAGCAGAAAGAGTGCTTTTTCCAGCCCCATTAGGCCCCATAATAGCGTGTACTTCTCCTGATTTTACTTCTAGATTAACACCTTTCAATATCTCTTTCCCATCAATAGATGCAGATAAATCTTTTATTTTAATAATTGTATTACTCATGATAATATATATGGTTTATCCAACCGAATTTTCTAAACTAATTTCTAATAATTTTTGTGCCTCAACTGCAAATTCCATTGGCAGTTTATTCAAGACCTCTTTAGCGTATCCATTAACAATTAAACTAATGGCTTTTTCTTCGCTGATTCCTCTTTGTTTACAATAAAATAATTGGTCTTCTCCAATTTTACTTGTGGTAGCTTCATGTTCCAACTGAGCTGTGGAATTTTCACATTCAATATAAGGGTAAGTATGTGCTCCAGAAGTATCAGTCATTAATAAAGAATCACATTGAGAAAAGTTACGAGCATTGGTAGCTCCTTTTCCAATCTTAACTAATCCTCTATAGGAGTTATGACTATGACCAGCCGAAATTCCTTTAGATATAATAGTGCTTTTTGTATTCTTTCCGATGTGAATCATTTTGGTTCCCGTATCAGCTTGCTGAAAGTTGTTTGTAACAGCAACTGAATAAAACTCACCAATAGAGTTATCA
The DNA here is from genome assembly GCA_030426105.1 of Bacteroidia bacterium. Lineage (GTDB taxonomy): Bacteria > Bacteroidota > Bacteroidia > Flavobacteriales_D > Parvicellaceae > S010-51. Next base: position 3,600 of record JAUHZI010000107.1, read on the forward strand.
CCTTTTAAGATGCAGGAAGGGTATTTCCATGTAACAGCAGAACCAGTCTCTACTTGTGTCCATGAAATTTTTGAATTGTTTTCACAGAGCCCTCTTTTAGTTACAAAATTATAAACTCCACCTTTGCCCTCTTTATCTCCAGGATACCAGTTTTGTACAGTAGAATATTTGATTTCAGCATCATCCAATGCTATTAATTCAACAACAGCAGCATGCAGTTGATTCTCATCTCTTTGTGGAGCTGTACAACCTTCCAAGTAACTTACATAACTTCCTTTATCAGCAACTAGTAATGTTCTCTCAAATTGTCCAGTACCAGCTTCATTTATTCTGAAGTAAGTTGATAATTCCATAGGACATTTGACTCCTTTAGGAATGTAACAGAATGAACCGTCAGAGAATACAGCTGAATTTAAGGCTGCATAAAAGTTGTCTGTTGTTGGAACTACAGTTCCTAAATATTTTTTGACCAATTCAGGGTGATCTTTTACAGCATCACTGAATGAACAAAATATTATGCCTAGTTCCCCTAATTTTTCTTTAAATGAAGTAGCAACGGATACCGAATCTAAGACAAAATCAACAGCTACACCTGTTAATTTTTTCTGTTCTTCAATAGAAATTCCAAGTCTTTCCATTGTTTTTAATATTTCAGGGTCAACTTCGTCTAAACTTTCTAGTTCCTTTTTAGGTTTAGGAGCAGCATAGTAACAAATATCCTGAAATTTAGGTTTTTCGTAGGTTACGTGTGCCCAATCAGGTTCTTCCATCTGTGACCAGATTTTAAAAGCATTTAAACGGTACTCCAATAACCATTCTGGTTCATTTTTTTTTGCTGAGATAAAACGAATGATATCCTCATTTAATCCGTTAGGGGCTTTATCAGCTTCAATATCAATTGTAAAACCAAATTCATATTCTTGGTTTTCTAATTCTTCTTTTAAACTTTCTTCTGTATATGCCATTTACTCTATATTCTATTCGTTAAAGCGAAAAGCTTTCTCCACAACCACAAGTTCGCTCAGCATTAGGGTTTAAAAAAACGAACCCTTTTCCATTCAAACCACCAGAAAAATCTAGTATGGTCCCAACTAAATATAAGAAGCTCTTTTTATCTACTACAACCTTAATTCCGTTGCTTTCAAATTCTTTATCGGTTTCTTTTATTTCATTATCAAAGTCTAGGTCGTACATTAACCCAGAGCATCCGCCTCCTTTTACTCCAACACGAATAAAGTAGCCGTCTTTATTATCTTGTTTCATTAAATGAAGTGCTTGGTTCTTAGCACTTTCTGTTACTTCAATCATAATTTTTATTTAGATTTAATATAAATAAAGTACAAAAATACCCTTTTTGTGGTATATAGACAATGAAAAAGAGAAAACATTTCAACAGTTTATTAAAAATCCTGTTGAAGGTTAGATGAACTAGCATTTTTCATATCTTTAAACAAAAGTTTATGAAAGTTATTTTTTTGATTTTCTTGATGCTAATTCACTTCTCTATTCTAGCGCAAACCCAACTTACAATTGGTGAAGTTTTTGATTTTGATATTGGAGATGAATTTCACTATGAGATGCCTTATGCTCCTTCAAATGCAGATAGGGTCATTATTACGAATAAAACGTATTCTCAAAATTTAGATACATTATGTTATGAACGTTTACATAGCGAATATATGATTTCATCATCTCCTCCAATGAGTTATAATTTTTCGAGTTATACGGACAATATGTGTCTTACAAATTTAGATTCTCTTATTGTTGAGATGTATTTTAATATGCCTGATTCAAATTATCTTTTGTATGATACAATAGTTGAGTTTGATACATTATTATGTAATAGTGAAATTAATGGTTATGATTATGCTACTATGGGAATTGAACCTGTGATTTACAAAAGTATTTGGGGAAAAGGGATAGGTTTAGTGGTAGACCATATATCTCAACCAGGTGATCCTTCGGTGGGAATATCCGAGACACGATTGTTTTATTACAAAAAAGGAACTGAAAGTTGTGGCACACCAGATTATACAGTAATAGGAGGTGTAGCAAAAGAAGAACTAAAACTTTATCCCAATCCTGTAAAAGAGAACTTGTATATAGAATTGAAGTCTGCAAAGTTTGATGAGTTAAGTATTTATAATGTCTTAGGAGAGCTTTTATACAATTTAGAAGAGCGTAATTCTAAAACTGTAATTAACACAGAGACATTGCCAGTAGGTGTATATTTATTAGTGGTTAAGTCTAATAATCATGTTTTTACCCAGAAGGTGTATAAAATAGAATAAAGAAAAAAAAGGGCATAAAAAAAGGGTAAGCTACTTACATCGCACCGCTACAACCACCGACCCTTGCTACATTCCTGTCCTGGGGGATTAAGTAGGAGCTGGTCGTGTAAGACTTACCCGAGGGCAAAATTAATCAAACTTTTATCTTCAGCAATAAAAAAGGTACATTTTTTTTAGTTTTTAATAAAAATCGTTGAACTGTAGCAGTTTAGTCTGTTAATAATGCTTATTTTTGTCGAATTGTTTTAAAAAATAGATGATGGGAAATACACCACAGTACGATATAGCGATTATAGGAGGAGGAATTGTTGGAGCTGCAACTTTATATAAAATGCAAAAAGCTTATCCTTCGATGAAGATTCTACTAGTAGAAAAGGAGGCTAAATTAGCCGATCATCAAACAGGAAATAATTCAGGAGTAATTCATTCAGGGTTATATTATACTCCAGGTTCATTAAAGGCAAAGAATTGTGTGAAAGGAAGACATGAGTTAGTAGCCTTTGCACAAGAACACAATGTAGCGCACGATGTCTGTGGTAAAGTGGTTGTAGCTACGAAAGAAAGTGAATTACCTTTTATGGATAAAATTTTCCAAAATGGTTTAGCAAATAATACAGAGGGAATAGAGAAAATTACAGGAGATCAAGTTAAGGAAATAGAGCCTTTCGTAGAAAGTATTGGTGGAATTTGGGTCCCATGTACTGGTATTATTGATTACAGAGGAGCAACTGAAAAGATGGCCGAAGTAGCTTTAGGTGCTCAACCTGAGAGTAAAGTAAGTTTAAGTACTGAAGCTTTAGGTTTTGTTCATCATGAAGATTATTCAGAAATAAAAACAACTAAAGGAGATTTTACAGCAAAATATTTAGTCTTTTGTGGTGGATTACAAGCAGATCGTTTGGCGAAAAAAGATGGAGTATCTATTAAGGAGAAGGTTGTTGGATTCAGAGGTGATTATTATGAGTTAACAGAACAAGCTAAGCATAAAGTAAAAAATTTAATATATCCAGTACCTAACCCTGATTTTCCTTTCTTAGGGGTTCATTTTACAAGAATGACTGATGGGGAAATTGAATGTGGACCGAATGCTGTATTCACTTTTAAAAGAGAAGGGTATGGTAAGACTGACTTTAGTTTAAAAGATACTGCTAGTGCATTATCTTATGGAGGAACATGGAAGTTATTCTTTAAAAACATGAGTTTTGGAATCAATGAATACAGAAGAGCTTTTTCTAAAAAATTATTTTTACAAACACTTCAAGGTCTAATCCCTTCCTTAACTATGGAAGATATCAAACCTGGACGTTCAGGAGTTAGAGCTTTATTATTGAGTGAAGATGGTGATACAAGAGATGATTTTAGAATAGAATATGGAAAAAATAGTATTCATGTTTTAAATGCTCCGTCTCCTGCAGCAACAGCTTCCTTAGCAATTGGTGATGAGATTGTAGAAATGGCAAAAAAGCATTTTAATCTGTAAGGAAATCATAAATCATCAACTAATAAAGCAAACACTTTCAATTTAGAATTTATGAAGTTTATAGTTTTATTAGGAATAATATTGACCACTTTAAGTTGTCAATCACAAAGTAATCGTAAGGATATGGAAAATCAAGAAATTGCAGTTTTTGGAGCAGGTTGTTTTTGGTGTGTTGAAGCCGTTTTTAATCAATTAAAAGGTGTGGAATCTGTAACACCTGGTTATACTGGTGGGACAACAAAAAATCCAACTTATAAAGAAGTTTGTTCAGGTACAACTAACCATGCTGAGGTTGCTAAAATTGTATTTGATCCGTCTGTGATTACTTTTGACGAGTTGCTGGAAGTTTTTTGGAAAACACATGATCCAACAACTTTAAATAGGCAAGGAGCAGATGTGGGAACGCAGTATCGTTCAGTAGTTTATTATACTTCTGATACTCAAAAAGAAAAAGTTGAACGTTATAAAAAAGCATTGAATGAATCTAAAGCATGGGATAATCCTGTTGTTACTGAAATAACTGCATTGGGAACTTTTTACCCAGCTGAGGATTATCATAATGATTATTTTAAAAACAATCCAGATCAAGGTTATTGTAGAATGGTAATTCAGCCTAAAGTCGATAAATTTAAAAAGGCTTTTGGGGATAAATTAAAATAAACATTTAACCGTCGTTTTGGGTTCTAAATCTTTTTGGTATATTAATTGCCTATTAGGAGTAATATATATTTAATTACTTAAAAGTGTAGGTTATGAAAAGATTAGTACTATTATTATTTATTGGAGCAAACAGTGTATTTGCTCAAAATATTGATGAGCAGAAGGTAGCTTTTAAGTATGAGCAAAAGCCCTTATATGTTATTGACAAAGGAATGCCATATGCTATTGAAGTTGATTTGGTAAAATATGCTCAGAAAAGTGATGATTCTTTGGTACGTTATGAGTATGTAATGAATCAATTTGAACAATCGTACAATGATTGGTATATTCAAAAACAAAAAATAGACAAAAGTTATTTGCTAGAGATGTCTGCTTGGGAAAAGGGGAGAGTTGCTAATCCAACATTACCACAACCAATCAAACAAGCTTATCCTCCTCAACCTTTTAAAGAGGATGTTGAATTTCCAGTTTTATTAGCTGAGTTGAATCAAACAATTATTGAAAATGGGATTCAATTAGAAGGTTTCAATAAAGGTGATGGTGGAATAAGATTATTATATACACCTGAAGGTTTAGAACAAGTAAAGCTTGAGAAAAAACAAAAAACAACTGGGACGGTACGTTCAATAGAATATACGTTAAGGTATACTAGTCCGTATACTATCAAAGCTGTTTTACCTAATGGAGAAGAGGTCTTTTCTCATAAAGGAGGTATGGGAATGCGTAGCTATAAAATAGGAAAGTTCGATACAGAATATGATTACGAATATTGGAAGATCGATAATTATGATAATATGTGGCCAACTGTTCAGCAGGCTGCAATTAATAATAATTTAGGATACCCAATAAAGTCTTATGGATTAGATATCTATACTGTTAAGAAACATAAAGGGATGGATTATTCAGATTTTATCCAAGCTTATACTATTGCTAAGCAAGGGTATTTATCTGTTCCAAAAGAATCACAAAAATATGTCACTGCTCAATTGAGTAAAGCGATAAAAATATGGCAAGAAGCAGAAAAAGAAAGCTATATTCAAGATAAAAAAGCTAGGATTAATAAGAAAGTAACAGCCATTGTATATATGAATTTAGCTAATGCTTATTTATGGTCTAAAGATTTTAATAAAGCTGATTATTATATTCAAAAAACAATTAGCTTAGGCGTATATAAATATAAAAATGCTGCCCAACGTTTACAACGTGTTGTGGATAGCATGCGAAAGCGACACCACGATTAATCACAATAGAATAATTGGCTTGAGCTTGTCATGAAGTTTAGTACAAAAGTAGAGGTTAAGGAACATTCAGAGCGAATTGATCATCGACAGAAGATAGCGATGATTGGTTCTTGTTTTACCAATAATATTGGAAATAAGCTGTTGGGAGATCAATTTGATGTTTCGATTAACCCTTTTGGGATATTATTTAATCCAATATCGGTTGCGAATGCTATAAAGGGATGCATTGATCAAAAAGAATTTACAGCTCAAGACCTACTTCAACAAGGTGAGCAATGGTTAAGTCTTCAGCATCATAGTGTATTTAATGCATTAACAAAGGAAGAAACTTTGACCAAGATTAATGCTGCAATAAAAGCAAGTAAACATTATTATGCTGAAGGAAATTTCCTGTTTATTACTTTTGGCTCTGCTTGGATATATACTCATCTAACTTCTCAAACTGTAGTTGCTAACTGTCATAAAATACCTCAGAAACAGTTTACTAAAAGTCTGTTAACTGTAGAAGATATTGTGAAATGCTATAGTAACTTATTACAAGAAATTCGTGCATACAATCCGAGTTTAAATATAGTATTCACAATAAGTCCTGTGCGACATTGGAAAGATGGTGTGGTAGAAAATAACCAAAGCAAATCGGTGTTACATTTGGCAATCATGGAATTGGTGAATAATTATGATTTTGCGAGCTATTTTCCTTCTTATGAAATTGTATTGGATGAATTAAGGGATTATCGTTTTTATAAAGAAGATTTATTGCATCCCAATCAACAAGCTGTAGATTACATTTATGAACGTTTTGAAGAAGTATTCTATACAGAAGGAACGCAAGAGTTAAATAAAACAATTCGCAAGTTAAAAGCTGCTTTAGCACATCGTCCTTTTAATGAAAAATCCACGGATTACCAGAAGTTTGTGAAACAAACTCATGAAAAAATCAAAGCCTTGAAAGAGCAGCATCCATACCTTTTTTTAGTGCAGGGTTTTTGAACCAACGATTTTTAATATAAAAGGAACAAGAAGGTTCAAACAAATTTAAACCCCTCAATTTTTGATTGAGTTTGCAGGTTTTTACTTGCTTCATACAAAACAATAGAGGCTGAAATAGCAACATTTAAACTCCCAATGGCTTCTATTTGGGGGATTGTAAGTATGTGATCACATTGTTTAAGAATAGACTCAGGGATACCTGTTCGCTCATTACCAAGAATCAAATTACTGTTATTATAGTCATTAAAACTATTGGTTTGTTTAGCTAGTTCGCTTATTTCTATAGCAATGTTTTGCGCGTTAATATGTGCTTTATTCCAGATATAAAACTGTTCAAATGTTTCGAAGAACAATACTTGCTCTAATTCGATAAGTTTTCGGGTATAAGTGCTTGTCCCTCCTTTAAAATCCCATTTATTTTGCTCACCAATTATTATAAGATAATGTCCTCCAAAAGCAATATGAGAACGAGCAATCATACCAACATTTTTGGCACTTCTAAGGTTGTATAAAACGGTGTTAAATGTCATTAAATCACTCAATATTGATTCCCATAACACAAACATCATCTATTTGTTCGAGATCTCCTTTCCAATTGTTAAATGTAGTTTCAATTAACTCTTGTTGTTTACTAAAGGGCATGTGATATGATGAAAGCAACAATCGTTTAAAAGGTGCGTATTTAAACTTTTTACCTTTATCACCTCCAAATTGATCTGCATAACCATCACTAAATAGGCATATAAAATCGCCTTTTTCTAATTGTAAAGAATGGTTTTTAAAAGGTTCAAGGTAATCGAAGTTTCCAATAGGTTGTTTATTGGCAGGTATAGTGATTAAATTTGATTTCTCATCAAATACAGTACGGTTGTCTTTAAATTCTGTAAACTTATCTTTGTTTTTTGTGATGATGTATAAAGCATTATTTGCACCAGAGAATTCTAGCATTCTTGTTTTGAGGTTAAACGCACACAAAGAAATGTCCATGCCGTCTAAAACTCTTTCTTCACTTTTAGCAAATGTATGTTTAACGAGTTCTGTTACTTTATCGAGAATTGCTGATGGTTGAGTTATTTTAAACTCTCTTACAGCACGATTTAATGCATTATTACAAATTACACTTACCATGGCTCCAGGAACTCCATGCCCTGTACAATCTGCAACTGCAAACAGCATTTTATCTTCCACTTTTTCCATCCAATAGAAATCACCAGCAACAATATCTTTGGGTTTATAGATTAGGTAAGATTTTGGAAAGGATTTATAAAAGTTAGCTAGAGTAGGGAAGAGTGCGTCTTGAATACGTTTAGCATAGTTAATACTATCTGTAATTTCTCTGTTTTTTTCATTAACAATATGGTATGCTTTTTTGAGCTCAACATTTTTTAATTGGTAAATTTCAGCTTCTT
>JAUHZI010000271.1 GCA_030426105.1 Bacteroidia bacterium
CAGGAAAAGTTGTTGAAACCAACTCAAAACAACCATTAGAATACGCAACATTAGTACTTACAAACACCAGCACTCAACAAGTTGTTGGAGGAGTAACTGATGCTAAAGGAAACTTTTCTATAGATGTTTCATCGGGTACTTATGCTGTACAAGTTGAATTTATTGGTTTTAAATCTAAGAACTTAGGAAACCACACACTAACCGAAAATAAAAACTTAGGTGTAATTTCTCTTTCAGAAGACACTGAAACTTTAGACGAAATTGAAATTATTGCAGAAAAATCAACCGTAGAAATTCGATTAGACAAAAAGATTTACAATGTTGGTAAAGATATGACTGTTAAAGGAGGTAATGCTTCTGATGTGCTAGATAACGTACCTTCTGTAAACGTAGATGCTGAGGGAGCTGTAAGCTTAAGAGGAAATGAAAATGTTCGTATTTTAATTGACGGTAAACCTTCTGCTTTAGTTGGTTTAAGCGGTACAGATGCTTTAAGAAACCTTCCTGCTGATGCTATTGAAAAGGTAGAAGTAATTACTTCTCCTTCTGCTCGATATGATGCTGAGGGTACTGCAGGTATTTTAAATATTATTCTTAGAAAAGGAAAAATTACAGGATTTAACGGATCTGTAAACTTAACTGCTGGTACCCCTGATATGTTTAGTTTTTCTCCAAACCTAAATTACAGAACTAAAAAGCTTAACATCTTTACAAATTTAGCCTACTCATATAGAAAAGGACCAGGTAACTCTCAAAGTTTTTTTACCAACTTTAACAATGATGGTACTATAAAAGATTATAGAAATGAAGAAAGAACTTTTGATAGAAAAAACAACAACTATAATGGTTCTTTTGGTTTAGAATACTACATCGATAAAAAAAGCTCTATTACAGGAACATTCTTTTATAGAAATTCTAAAGACAAAGATATTGCAACAAACAACACTACTTTTTTTGATGCTAACAAACAAGTAGCAAGCAATGAAAGCAGAATTGAAGATGAAAGAGAAAATGGTATAGACAAACAATATTCTGTTAACTATACTAATAATTTAGACGATAAAGGGCAAAAGTTAATTATCGATTTACAATATGGAGAAAGTGACGAATCTGAACCTGCTGATATTTTTGTAAACGGAGCTCTTTCTGAGCAAAATTCACAAAAAACCACTTCTAAAGATCGTCTTTTACAAATAGATTATATATTACCAATTGGTGAAAACAGTCAGTTTGAAGTAGGTCATAAAGCTACATTACAAGACTTAAATTCAGATTTTAGAGTACGTGATGCATTTGGAAATCCATTGCTAGATGACCCTTCTAATGCAATCGAATTTAAACAAAACATTTATGCTTTTTATTCTCAATACGGAAGTAAAATCAATAAATTTTCATATTTATTAGGTTTAAGAGCTGAAGTTACTGATATTGACTTAACTGTATTCACTATTGATGAATTCAAAGAGAAAAAATATACTGAATTATTCCCAACCGTAAACTTAGGATACGAAATTAACGAAAGTGACAACATCGCTCTTGGATATAGCAGAAGACTACAAAGACCTCGTCATTGGTTCTTAAATCCATTTGAAAGCCGTAGTTCTGCTACCAACGTTTTTAAAGGAAACCCTGACCTTGATCCTACTTTTACAAACTCTTTTGATCTTGGATATAATGCGCGAATTAGCAAATTAAACTTAGGAGCTTCATTATACTATCAACATTCAACAGATATTATTCAACGAGTATCTATATTAGAAGAAAGAAATGTTAACGGTGTTTTAACGGATGTAACAGTAAGACAACCCGTAAATTTAAATGACGAAAATCGTTATGGTTTCGAATTTACTACAAATTACAACCCTGTTAAATGGGCTCGTTTATCAGCAACATTTAATTATTTTAAATTCAATACAGACGCTTTTACTTATGTGTACACAGCCCCTAATGGTTCACAAATAACAACACCTTTAAAAGAAGTTAATAATAGTAGTTGGTTTGCTCGTTTCAACTCAAGAATTACCTTACCTGCTAAAATCGAATGGCAAACACGATTAATGTATCGTGCCCCACAATCATCTGCTCAAGATGATAGAGAAGGTATGTTTATGGCCAACCTTGCTTTTAGTAAAGATTTGTTTAACGAAAAAGCTTCGTTAGTATTAAACGTTAGCGATTTATTTAATTCTCGTAAACGTGAAAGCACTACTTATTTATATGATGAAGATGGAATACTTAAAACAATTAACGATGGAGCTTTCCAGTGGAGAGAACGCCAAATATCTTTAAGCTTCACGTATCGTTTCAACCAAAAGAAAAAACGTGAACGTCCTGAACGAAACGGAGATTTCGATGG
>JAUHZI010000272.1 GCA_030426105.1 Bacteroidia bacterium
ATTCATTTCTAAATATATGACCACCATCATCTACATTTACTGTTGATCCATCTTTTATCTCTTTTGCTCTTGCTTGAAACTCTTCACTCCTTTTAATATTTTTATTAATTTCGACAGGATTCATAATAGCTTTTGAAACCCTTCCAAACTGATCTGTTTCAAATACAAATTTTCCCCCATCAACTTCATACCTGAAATTTTTCATTAAGGGAGGATCTACATTTAATAAATGATTCCATCCATTACCTGTTCCTCCTATTTTAGCTTTAATAATTCCTTCAGAAATTTCTCCCCAAACTGTACCATTCCTATCTACAACAGTAAGTTTTCCCTCTACATTCTTGATTGTCCATGTGCCTGGTAACTTACTTCTTGTTAACATATCAATAAACTCGTCATATTGATTTCCAAGGGTCTTCTTTAAACTAGCTATCACCTCAGGTGACAAATTATCAACAAACTTCTGTTTTAGAATTATAAAATCTCCTGATGGAGTTGCAGAGCTCATGTCAATACCTTCTACCTTTCCATTCGCTCTTGCTACATACCAATTATCAGCTTCTATTACATTATTACTGTAAATTTTCATTTCCCCTGTTGATCCAATTATATCTCTATCCAATACTTTAGCTATTTCGCTAGCACTAGATGAGTTATTACAGCTTAGTAATCGAATAGTTTTATTAGATGGTATTGATGTAAGTGTTTGACCAAATTCAGCTGCAGTAAGTGTTATATTTTCTGTCTTTCCACCTAACTCGATAATCACTGAGAAGTTATCTCCCGTATTATCTGAATGTACAATTATATCAATATAATTATCATTGGTATTAATATATCCTTTTACAGCTCCAATTTTATCTCCTGTTAAATTAATATTACCTCTGAAGAGCTGTTTAACTTTATCTGCAATACCTACTTGAACTCCAGCTACTCTTGCCAACTCCTCTCTAACATTAACATCAATTGTTTCATCTGCTTTTTCGTAGGCTTCTTTGGCTGTTTTCTTTATCATTTGTTCAGTAAAAACATCTAATCCTAAAGACCCCATTTCTAACCAGAACAAATGTGTTCTTAATTTATTACAAAACTCTGTTTTACAATCAGACAACGTGAGCATTGCATTTAAAACTCCCGCTGATATCTCTGCCCCTGCAACTGTATATTTAACCGCTTTTGCTCCTTTAGATAAATGTCTTAAATGCCTAAGTTTAACTAAATTCCCTACACCGGAAACAGTCGTTACTGCATCAAAGGTTAAATTAAATGCTGTTTCTAAATTGGCTGTTTGATTTACTTCTTTTATAGCTTTCAAGTAAAATGCAGGGATTTCTTCTGAAGGAATTTTCAAGCCTTCTACTGTTTGTCCTGTATTAAGGATATTTAACTTACTATAAAAACCAAATGATCCAACTACCTTGTAGTCTACGCTATTATATTTTGAGGTGATAAAAATCTCATCTTTATTAGTTTTAAAAAAAACACCAAAATCATCGGTATAAAAACCTAATGTTTTCTGAGAATTATATGGAATAAACAACTCTGTTTCAAGATTAGCATAATTACTCTGTAACCAATTTTTATAAACTATTTGAATAAATTTGGTAAAATTGTCTTCACCTCCGAAATTATCAATTTTCTCATAAAGCACCTTGAATAACTTCTTGTCATCTACTTTATGAGTTAACAATCCATCTAAAAGTTTTTGAGAATTGTCTCTTCCTATAGCATCTATTAGTTTTATTACTGCTTTTTCTTCATCTGATCCACCTTCATTAATTGAACAAGAAGCGAGTGATATAAGATCACTCCAGTGTTCTGTTTTTCTTTCGTCAATTACAAAATTAGGTGCATGTTCATATAAAAAATCTAGTTTATTACAATCTTCTCCTGCTTTTTCAAATTCCTTATTAAACTTTTCTAATATGTAGTTCTTATTTAACCCAATACCTACATACTCTGAATACTCTACATAATCCTTAACATCTCTAATAGTTAAACGAATCGCATCTTTTCTAGAATGTGTTTCTCCATTTATATAATTAATTTTATCTGTATAAGTATGCTTTTCATTTATTTCTAAATCTAAATGCCTTTCAATATTAGAGACATCTACAATTCCTTTTTCTGAAGATAAATTTCTAGCCCCCTCATTGGGTTCCACTCCATGAACTTTAAAACCTAATTTTTTTCCATAAACCAAAAAATCGCCTGTACCTGCTCCAATATCTAAAACTGTTTTTGATCCACTATCAAAACGTTGTACTAAGCTCCATTTACTTTTTAGGTTTACTTTTTTAACCCATTGATATAATTTATCGGTTAGGGATTTTGAA
>JAUHZI010000108.1 GCA_030426105.1 Bacteroidia bacterium
AAATCGGGATAGTAGGTTAATAAGTTTTGGATTAAATCTCTGCTATAGTTTCCCAAACCTGTATAGTTGTGGTAAGCCCTTTTGGCATCAAAACCTATTTTCATGTCTTTTCTTATTACTACCAACTATGAATTCATAGCTAGTTGGATTTCACACAAAAATAACAACCTTCTATGAAATATTCAAACCCTTTTACCTTTCAAACCAAGATTCCTATGTTTAAGTACCTATCACTCCAATTCCATAGTAATTAATAACAAGTGCTTTTCATGTTTTGTTACAGTAAATTTAAGTTGTGAATGGTATAAGTATAAAATGTAGTATATTTGTGAGAATTTTAGTGAAGAGTAGAACAATGGAAAACAACGAAGTTATTACCAAAAAAGCGCCAAACATTTTAAAAAAGTATACCAAAAGGTTAAGAACAGATGTTTGGAGAGCACATGAAGCATACAACCTATTTGAAGATGGAGATAAAATAATGGTTTGTATGTCTGGAGGGAAAGATAGCTACACGATGCTAGACATTTTAATACACTTCCAAAAGTATTCTGATGTAAAATTCAACATTGTTGCCGTAAACCTAGATCAAAAACAACCTAATTTCCCTGAACATGTTTTACCTGAGTACCTTTCTGGCTTAGGAATTGAATATAAAATTGTGGAACAAGACACTTATAGTGTAGTAAAAGAAGTTCTAGAAGAAGGTAAGACTACCTGTAGTTTATGTTCTAGGCTGAGAAGAGGGGCTTTATACGAAACTGCCAAAGAACTAGGTTGTAACAAAATAGCATTGGGTCACCATAGAGAAGACATTTTAGAAACTTTTTTCCTTAACTTATTTTTTGCAGGAAAATTAGAAGCTATGCCTCCTAAATTCATTACAAACGATCAAGAATTACAAGTAATTCGTCCATTGGCTTTTTGTAAAGAAGAGGAAATTATTATCTATGCACAAGAGAAAAATTTCCCTATTATTCCTTGCGATTTATGTGGAAGCCAGCCCAATATGCAACGTCAACTTACCAAACAATTGTTAAACAATTGGGAAAAAAAATTCCCGAACCGTAAAGCAATTATGTTTAATGCTCTAAAAAATGTGTCTCCTACTCACTTATTGGATAGAGATATTTACAATTTCCACGATTTGGAATCCCTCATTATGAATGGAAAAGAAATCGAAGGAGAAGATATTGAAAAGTATATCTAAAATCTACTCTTTAAAGGTTCATTTTATATAAAGACACTCCTAAGACAAAGCTTGATATACTAAGCTTGTCTTTGTTTTGTCCTTAGAAAACATCTTTTCATTTTTTTGTTTTGCCGAAACAAAAAATATAAACCTTAATAAATTTAATTATGAAAAGATTAGTAATCTTAGGATTAAGTGCCTTGTTAATTGGAGGCGGAGTTTCATCTTGTAGCTCATCAGAGAATGTTGTTTCTGGACGTATTATTCAAAAACGTAAGTACAACAAAGGATTTTTTAAGCATCCTAAAAAGTCTATAAATACTAAAGACATCAAACCAACAGAACTACTTGTTAATTCCCCAGCTGAAAAGAAAACCACTACTAGCTCTGTTGAAAATAACAAACCTACACTGATAGCTCATAACTCTATAAATTCAACACAAACACCAGCTAGAGTTGTTTCAAAAACTAAACAAAAAATAACCCCTTCAACAGTCAAAAAGCAACTAAACTCTAATCAACGTATTACCCCTAATAAAATAGAGAAAGTAGCAAGTCGTGTAATTAACCACATCAAAAAGACAACAATTAAAAAATCAAACTTAACGACTATTAACCATCAAACCAATCTACAAAGTAATACTCCTTTATGGTTACTTTATGTTTTGGCCATACTCATACCCTTTATATCGGTTGGGTTAGCGACAAAGTGGAACGGGAAGCTTATATTCCACAATATTTTATTAACACTCTTATTTGGTATTGGTGGAATTATTCACGCCTTCGTGATTATTTCAAGAAATAAATAAATTCTTTAGGGGTAGCTATAAATTAATGTAATTTATAGCTATCCTTTTTTGCTTTTTGCCACTATAAAATCTAATAACATATTAGATATTTAATTAATATCCTTCAATTCTGTACTTACCCCTCTTATTTTTTAAACAAAACTCATTATTTATAAGGATTCTGTAAAGATATTTTTTATCGGACTCACGTTATTTATTAACTTTGGTTTAATTCTTGAACTAAACTTAATAAAAGATGACGAAATCATATTTTACTATATTCTTTGTTTTTGTAACACTTAGTATTTTTTCTCAAAAACAAATTTCTAATAAAGACATTTGGGCTTCTAGAACATTTTCTGCTAAAAATGTTTATGGAATCAACTCCATGAATGACGGGGTACATTTTACAACACTTGATTACAACCAAAAAGGTTCAATTATTCAAAAAGCAAGTTACAATTCCCCTACTCAAAAAGAAACTATCCTATCTGATGCTATTTTTGAAAAAAATGGGATAAAAGGAGTCAGTATTGAGGACTATCAATTTAACCCTTCTGAAACGAAGTTATTAATCGCTACTGAGAGTGAAAAAATTTACCGCCACTCTAGAAAATACAATTACTATATTTACGACCTAGCTACCAAACAGCTTTTTCCACTTACTGACTTTTCAAAAGGGAAACAAAGTCTAGCTGAATTTTCTCCCACTGAAGATAAAGTTGCTTTTACAAGAAAAAATAATTTATTCTTTGTTGATTTCACAACAGGAAGTGAAACTCAAATTACAACTGATGGTTTATATAACGAAGTCATCAATGGTGGAACGGATTGGGTCTACGAAGAAGAATTTGGTTTTGATAAAGGTTTTGAATGGTCTCCAGATGGAAGTAAGATTGCATATTACCGATTTGATGAAAGTGAAGTAAAAGAGTTTCAAATGGAAATATATGGAACTTTGTATCCAGAACATCAAAAATTTAAATATCCTAAAGCTGGAGAAGCTAATTCTCTAGTGACTATTCATGTTTATGAGCTTAATCAGAACAGGACAACTGACTTTTACAACGGTAGCGAAACGGATATCTATATCCCTCGAATTAAATGGGCCAATGCCAATACATTAAGTGTTCAAAAACTAAATCGTTTACAAAACGAATTAGAAATGTGGATGGGAACTTTTTTACCTGACCGTCCCAATAACAGAAGTGTTGAAACAAAAGTTGTTTATGCAGAAGTATCCAAGACATATATTGACATTCATGACAACACCACCTTCTTAAAAGATGGGAAATCTTTTTTATGGACTAGCGAAAAAGATGGCTTTAACCACATATATAAAGTCAATTATACTTCAGGTAAAGAAGAACAAATTACTTCAGGAGAATGGGAAGTGACGACGGTATATGGAATAGATGAAAAAACAAATAAAATCTACTTCCAGGCTGCTCATAAAAATCCAATGCAAAGGGAAGTTTATAGTATAAATATCAAAAGCAAAAAAGAAAATATTTTATCAAAAAAAGACGGAGTTAATTATGCTAACTTTAGTAACACTTTTGATTATTATATCTTACATCATTCAGATGCTAATACTCCTTTCACGGTTACGGTTCAAAGCACACATCTGAAAAACACTCCTATTGTATTAGAAGATAACAAAATGCTAAAAGCGACTTTAGCTACTTATGATATTAGCCCAAAAACGTTTTTTACTGTAAAGAATAATGAAGGGACAGAATTAAATGCCTGGATGATTAAACCTTCTAATTTTGATGAGAAAAAAGCTTACCCATTATTAATGTTTGTATATGGAGGTCCTGGAATTAACACTGTAAACGATAAATGGGAATATGGAAACTATTTTTGGTTTCAATCCTTAGCTCAACAAGGTTATATCGTAGTATCAGTTGACGCTAGAGGGACAGGATATAGAGGTAAGGATTTTAAACACAGTACCTACTTACAATTAGGAAAATTTGAGACTGAAGATCAAATTGCTGCAGCTAAAAAACTAGGAGCTATGCCATATATCGATAAAAATAGAATCGGTATTTTCGGATGGAGTTATGGAGGTTACATGTCTTCATTATGCATTTCTAAAGGTGCGGATGTATTTAAATCAGCTATTGCTGTTGCTCCTGTTACCAATTGGAGATACTATGACAATATTTACACAGAGCGTTTTATGCGTACACCTCAAGAAAATGGGAAGAATTACGATAACAACTCCCCTATTAATCATGTTGAAAAAATCAAAGGTAATTATTTATTAATACACGGTTCTGCCGATGATAATGTTCACTTTCAAAATGCAATGGAAATGGCAAATACATTAGTAGAAAAAAATATTCCTTTCGACTTTATGGCGTACCCAAATAAAGACCATGGAATTTATGGAGGTCTCAGCCGCTTGCATTTATACAACAAAATGACTCAATTCATTCTTAATAAACTATAATCATGAAATTTGTCTTTTCATTAATCATCTCAGTATGCTTATTCATGGCATGTAATTCTAAAAAAGGAACGACTACTGGTGATGATGAAATTATAGAGGATGTTTATACTGAAGATGATGAGTATCAATTTGAAAATGTAAGTCCTAATGATTCATTATTTGCCTCTATTGAGCGCTCTCCTTGTTTTGGACAATGTCCAGTATACACGATGCACATCTATAACAATGGACTGGTAAAATATAAAGGGAAAAACTTTGTTAAAAGAACTGGTGAATTTGTCATGGAATTAACTCCTGCTCAAATGCTTACTTTTGTTAACAAAGCTGAGGCCATTGAATACATGAAAATGGATGATTCTTATGACAATCCAAGTGTTACAGATGTATCCAGCACAACAAGTTCTATTGTAATTAACCGTACTAGAAAAAAGATATATCGTAGGTTTGGGTTTCCTAAAGAACTTATTGAATATGAGCAGCTATTTGACAACTTACTTGATTCAGATAAATGGATTAAAGTTGAATCGGAAGTAGATCAAAAGTTTTAAGCCCCTATCATTCGTTAAACAATCTTAATTTTTTAATACTGTACTCTATACTTTTAAATAGTCTTTGTATCTTTAAGAAAATCGATGCTTATGAGTGAAGAACAATCAAAAGAGGAATTTATCAATCCCATTGATGATGATCATATAACAGAAAACCCAAATACGCTTACATACGGTCACCACCGTGGGAGCTTACCTATAGTTCCAACCAAAGAGGGAGATATCAAGTCAAAATCTTTGAGTGCTATGGAGCACCAAACAGATATACAATTGCTTCAAATAAAAGAGCAAATGGCATTGTTGGCTGAACAAGCACAAAAAATTCAAAAAAGAGTCGATGTTTCTCAACAAATATACAGTGCTAAAGTTCGTTTTGAACCACTAATTAACCATGTTTATCACCTTTATAATAATGGAGAAGAGAGTTTATTAGTAATGGTTGGACCGGATGATTGGGGAAGAAAAGGCTGTCCTTATGAATTTGTAGCCTCTGTTCGTTTATTAGCAGACCATACTTGGGATGTGTTGGATGATGAGCCGATTAGCTAATTAGATAATGGAATAAATGCGGATTAGGTGATTAACTAATGAGCTAATAAAATACACTGAACGTAAATTTAAAAGAAGTTTTATACAACGACTAATCAATGGAGGCTAACCTGATAGAGAGATACCAAACAGAGCTTCATAAGGCTCAGGAACAAGTGAAGACTGTTAAAAATAAGATCAACAGTATTGTTCTAACCCGTGTATTATTATTTATAGCTACTATAACAGGTTGTTACTTATTAAGTAACCATACTCCTATAGTTATTTTAACTGCTATTATTGGTAGTTTAGCTTTTGTTTATTTGGTTCAAATACATGCAAATCTTAGTCGAAAAAAACAATATTTTGTCAATAAGGTCAACCTTAATCAAACAGAAATTAATGTATTAGAAGGAAACTACAACGATTTAGCGAATGGTCAAGAGTTTCTTAACCCTAATCATGAATACAGTTATGATATTGATTTATTTGGTGATGGAACTTTTTTTCAATACTTCAATCGAACGAGTACCGATGGAGGAAAAGTAGCACTTGCAAATTTACTACAAGAAAATTCCACCGAAAATATTATTACTAAACAAGAAGCAATTAAAGAGCTAGCCCCTGACCTTGAATGGCGTCAACATTTTTTAGCAACATCATCTGCCATCAACAACGAATATTCATCCCAAGAAGTTGTTCAGTGGATTAACAATTATGAAAAATATATACCTAAAGGATTAATCCCATTTTTAAAAATATTTCCTTTTATATCAATTCTGATTATTCTATTGCTTTCTGTCAATATTATTCCAACCACCTTTTTCATTGTTTGGTTTGCTATAGGACTCTTCATTACTGGCAGATATGTGAGTAAAACCAATACTGTTTACCAACAAGCCAATAAAGTTGTTGATACAATCAATGAATATGCAGGTTTATTAGAAATTATTGAAGCGAAAGATTTTCAAGCTTCGATAAACCTTTTAAAAAAAGAGGCGATAAAAACCGACACTACTCCTGCGTCAAAGGTTTTAAAGAAATTAGGAACAATTCTTAATCGTCTAAATAGTCGAAATAACCTCATTGTAGGAATACTAGGGAACTCCTTATTTCTATGGGAACTAAACGCCGTTTCACAATTGGAAAAATGGATTGGTGAAAATCACAATACAGTAGGAAATTGGTTTGATTCTATCTATTATTTTGATGCGCAACTCTCTTGTGCTAATTATAGTTTCAATCATCCTAACTACGCATACCCATCTCTAACTAAAGATGCAATTATTATCAAAGCAACAGCTATTGGACACCCACTAATAAATACCTCAAAACGTATCAACAATGATGTGACGATACAAGACAATAACTTTATCATTGTAACTGGTGCAAATATGGCAGGTAAAAGTACCTTTTTACGAACAATATCGTTAAATTTAATTTTAGCTAATACTGGAATGCCTGTTTGTGCTAAAACCTTTGAATACCAGCCCATACAATTAATCACAAGTATGCGAACTTCAGATTCACTTAAGGATGAAGAGTCTTACTTTTTTTCAGAATTAAAGCGTCTTAAGTTTATTGTTGAACAAATCAAAACAGCTACATACTTCATTATTTTAGATGAAATTCTAAAAGGGACAAACAGTAAGGACAAAGAAATTGGTTCCAAAAAGTTTGTTCAAAAGCTAGTTTCTTCTGGTTCTACAGGGATTATTGCAACTCATGACCTAGCCCTATGTACAATTTCGGAAACCTATCCTCAAGTAGTCAATCATTACTTTGATGCTGAGATTATCAACGATGAGCTTTCTTTTGATTATCGTATGAAAGATGGAGTCTGTCAGAATATGAATGCATCCTTTTTACTAAAGAAAATGGAAATTGTGTAAGTAATTATTTAAATACGCGACTACAATATTAAAATCAAGATATGTATAGAATTTTTTTCACTGTTTTTACAAGCTTACTATTTGGAATTAACCTTTACGCTCAAGCTCCTATAGATGGCTTTAATAAAGGCAAAGGCAATGCCACTATAGTTGGTGCATTTTCTAATGAAAATTTTGCCAAATATTATGCTGCTGATGGCTTAAGAAACATAAAAAGAACTACTCAAGCCTATAGCTTCTTTGGAGTTGTTGGTATATCAGATAGGTTTGACGTACAAATGAGCTTACCTTATGTTGTTTCAGGTACTCAACAAAGCTTACAAGATATTTCTATCTATATGAAATATGCTTTGCTCAATAAAGGAAAAACAAAACTATTAGGGGCTTTTGGTCAATCTTCCCCACTCGCAGATTATCAAACAGAAGGACTTTATGCTTTGGGACAACAAGCTAGTGCGCTTGATGCTCGACTTATTCTTCAGCAAGATTTGGGTAATGGGCTTTTTGTTATGGCTCAAAGTGGATATATCAGACGTACTACTCCTACTCCATCTTCTGTACCTTTCTCAGCAAAAATTGGATATGCCTCAGGAAAAATTTATGCTGACTTATGGTTGGACTACCAACATGCATTTGGAGGAAGTGATTATGCTGACGGTCAAGGACTCTCTTTTAGAACACTAGGAGTTGGTTATACGAAAATTGGGGGACAAGTTTACAAACCTTTTAATCAACACATAGGTTTATCTTTAGGCGGAAGTTACGTGATAACAGGTAGAAACGTAGGTAAAGCTACCGTACTTTCAGGAGCTTTAATTTATAACCTTTAAATATTTTATAAAATTCATTATTAAGGCTCGATTTTTGTTAGAGTATTGTTTTTAATTTGTTAAATCATATGAAGCATATAACTCTAATTCTGTTTATTACAATCACACATTCTCACTTTTCTCAGAACCTCAATGTCTATACAGATGACAGAGGATATTTCTTTGGCTTCTTTGATAAACAAAAAATAAACATTGAATACCAACCAGTAGCCTCATATAAAGTTGGTTACAAAGGAATTGGGTATGTTGATTCAAGAGGCAGTCTTATCTATTTTTCTGATAAAAAAGAAAAGCTAGAAATTGGAACTTTTGCTAGTCATTATCAAACTACGGATTATTTATTTGGTTACCAACGCAACCAAAGTTTAGGTACTATTGAAAATTTGCAAAAGAAAACCTTAACTCAAAATGTAGGAGCTTACCATATTACCGATAGCCTTATTGCTTTTAATGACAATATAAAAAAGGGGTTTTATGTTTACTACAACAACGAAATCATTGAGCTTGAGAACAACATTATAGAAAACGAAGTTACCAATTTCAAAGCTACTGAAAACACATTGGCATATTTCAATGCACAAGGGTATTTTAAAATCTTTAACGCTAACAATATTCTTGAAATTGATAGACCTTCCACATTGTACAACTATGAAGTTGGGAAAGATATTGTAGCTTATATAGATATTGATAATGAAAGCTTAAATGTTATAGAAAATGGTAACATTCAATTAGTAGAAGAAAGTTTACCACTATCCTTCAAATGTGGAGATAACTTCATGGCATACATTACAAACCAAGACGAGTTTAGGATGTATAAAGGAGGTCAGGTACAAGAAATATGTGCTTATGCTCCAGCAAATTATCTAACAATCGACGATTTAGTTATTTATGAAAACTTAGGTCGTTTTACGGTCTTTGTAAATGGCCAAAATTATGAACTTGAAAATTATTGGGTTCAAAACTTTCAAGCAGATGGTCAAGCCTTAGCCTATATTGATAATCAAGGTTGGTTAATTTATGTTTTTGATGGCAAAAAAGAAAAAATCACCAATCAAAAAATCACCAGTTTTTCCCTCGTTGGTAATACCTTACAATATAGTTTAGAGATTAATCAATTCATGCTCTTTGAAAACAAAAGAAACATTCAATAATTCATCCTGTTTCTTTAAATATTTATCCATTAAAAACACAAATACACATAATAAAATAGTTTTTTTCAAAATATAATTCTTAAATTCGAAGTACCCTAACCATAAAATTTTTTAAGATGAGACTATCCCAACTGACTTATTCTAAAAGATGGATTTGTACAAAAGCTGCTCAACATGGCAACAACAAAAAACTGATTTTGTTTTTTGCAGATCGATTAGTTTTAGAAAACGAAAAAACTGTTTATAATTCTTTAAGAGAATTATACCCTAACGACGATATTATTTCGATATCTACTTCAGGGCAATTGAATGATACTGAGATTTATGACTCAGAATCAGTTGCAATTGTTATTGAATTTGAAAAATCAACATACAAGATTTACTCAGAAGAGCATACAAAGTCTATTTCAAGCCGAGAAATAGGTAAGCAGCTTGCTAATCAATTAAAATCTGATCAATTAAAACACGCTTTAATTTTCTCAGAAGGTACAAACATTAACGGTAGTGATTTAACAAAAGGTATCAGCCATTTATTTAACCATAAGATGTCTGTTACAGGTGGAATTGCTGGAGATGGTGTACGTTTTGAAAAAACTTTAGTTGGATTAAACGACCAACTTTCTCAAAATTTAGTTGTAGCAATTGGATTATACGGAGATCAATTGAATGTAGGTTTTGGTGAAAAAGGAGGTTTTGAAACTTTTGGACCTATTAAAACAATCACTAAATCACATCGTAATGAGTTGTATGAAATAGACAATCAAAATGCAATTGAATTGTATAAAAAATATTTAGGAAACCATGCTGAAAACCTAGCTGAATCTTCCTTATATTTCCCTTTATCTGTGAGAATTGACGAAAAAAAAGATTGTTTTGTTCGGACAATTTTATCAATAGATGAAGCTGAAAAAAAAATGACTTTTGCAGGCGACATCCCTGAAGGAGCTAACTTGCGGCTAATGCGTACCAACATTGACAACTTGTTAGTTTCAGCTGGTGAAGCTGCCGAAAAAGCGAAATTGCCTAATGAAGAACAAAAAGATGAACTGGTATTAATTGTCAGCTGTGTAGGAAGAAAAGTAATCTTAGAACACAGAGTTGAAGAAGAGATTGAAGAAGTAAAAGAAGCAATCAACAACCCCAATGCTTGCATCACTGGATTTTACTCTTACGGAGAAATTTCCTCTACTTCCAATTTTAAAGGTTGTGACTTATACAACCAAACGATGACAATTACTACTATTTACGAAGACTAGCCCCACTATGAATTCGAATTATCATAAATTACTAAATAGACAGATCAAAAAATATCTGAAGGATACTGACATAGAGCACAATAAAGAACTCCAAGACTTTATTAATGCTGTTAATTCTTCATATATCAATAATGACAACTATTTAGAACTCAATAAAAATGCTTTTGACGTTGCCAGTCAGGAGTATGAAGAAATCAATCAAAAACTACAAATTGAAAAACAATTTACACAACAAGCTTTTAAAGAGCTGTTAACAGTTTTAAGAAACTCTAGAACGCTCTATGAAAAAGAGAAGTTAGAGGAAGGTGATCTATTGACTATTACATCATTAGTTCAACAAGAGATCAAAAACAGAAAACGTACTGAAGAGCAATTAAGAAAGGCCAAAAGTGAAGCGGATAAGTCCAATCAATCTAAATCGGACTTTCTATCCACAATGTCTCATGAAATTCGCTCTCCACTAAATGTAATTATAGGTATTTCACACCTTTTAAGCGAAGAAGAACATTTAGAAACTCAAAAGAAATACCTCTCTGCTTTAAAAATCAATGCAAACAACCTAAAGTTAATTATTGATGATATTCTTGATTTTAGCAAGATTGAATCAGGAAAAATTGATATAGAGGAAAGTAGTTTTTCAATAACTCAGCTTCTTAATGATATCAAGGATGGAAATCTTTTATTAGCACAAGAAAGAGAAAACCAAATTATCCTCTCACATGATAATAATATCCCTAAGTTCTTATTAGGTGATAAAGTTAGATTGGGACAGGTTGTCACCAACCTTGTAAGTAACGCTGCTAAATTCACCTCTAAAGGTAATATATATATCAGCTCAACTTTAGTCGATGAATCTCATTCTTATGTC
>JAUHZI010000273.1 GCA_030426105.1 Bacteroidia bacterium
CTAAAAAAGCAATCTTAAGAGATTGTGGAGTACATGTTGTTGATTCTCCAGCTGAGATTGGAGCTAAAATGGCTGAACTTTTAAACGTACCTGCTTAATATAGTAATAGTAAATAAATTAGGAGCCTCTTTCAAATTTGAAAGAGGCTTTTTTTATGCCTAAATAGATTTGAGATGAAAAAGGCTATCAAGTTCACGTTATATGGAGTTCTTATGTGGTTTTTTATCCATCAATTTTCAATCATATATGATGGACTAACCGATGAAGAGGAAAAAACTGAAGTGCTTGTTATCTTAGGCAATAAAGTGAATAGGGATGGTTCTTTATCACTTCGATTAAAAGCGAGATTAGATAAAGGTTTAGCGCTTTATGATCAAGGAATTGCTCCAATTATTTTTGTTAGTGGTGGTTTAGGAAAGGAAGGGCATTTAGAAGGGGCAAAAATGGCGGAATATTTAATCCAAAATGGAGTAGAAGAAGCGGTTGTTAAAGTTGATAATCAAGGAAATACTACTCAACTAACTGCTATTAACTTTAAAAAGCAGTTTCCTGAGGTTAGAAAAGTTATAATCGTAAGTCAGTTTTATCATATTTCTCGAACAAAATTAGCCTTTAGAAAACAAGGTTTTAACGCTGTATATGGAGCACATTGCGATTATTTTGAGTGGAGAGATTGTTATAGTTTATTTAGGGAGTTTTTTGGATATTACAAATATTTATTCTTAAATTAGGAGTTCACTCTAATTATTTCTTGATGCCCCAATTAATGAAAAAATACACCCGTGAGTTGTTGATGCTCATAAGTCTAGGTTTAATAATAAACACCTTAAGTTATTTTATTTCTGAAGAATATTTTTCAAATTACTTATTGATCAAGTATGATTATCTAGGTTTGAGCGTTCTGGGTTCTTTTGTAGTAGCTTTATTATTAGGAGCTGTGGTGTTTTTAATCTATGGAATAATTACCATTTTTATTTCATCTCTATTAAAAATATCTGTATCAAAAACGGTAAATTATTTAATTCCCACCATTACATTATCATTAGTATTCGTGTTGTTTTTCTTTTACAAGCTCTTTACTTCTTTCTCCAGTTGGGGAGGGTTAAATATTGGTGGCTACACTGAAAATAAATTGTTATATAATAGTATTGCGTCAATACAAGATATCAAAAGCTTTTATATTATAAAGGGAATTCAATCGTTTATATGGATGACTTTCTTAATTAGTCTCTTAATAAGCATTACTTTTGTGAAGTTAAGAAGGGTAAAGCGATGAAAAAATATCAACCAATCAATTGTGGTGTTTACGATCAGTTGTTAGTATGGACATCACAGAAAGTAGAAGTGACAGTAACTTATCAAAAAGATGATAGCGTAGAATCTGATAAAGGAATTATTATAGATGTTTATACAAAAGCTAAAGCAGAATATTTAAAATTAGAATCAGGAAAAGAAATTAGGCTAGATTATCTTATAACAATCAATGATATAGATTTACCTAGCCTAAATAATTGTAGTTTATAAAGTATTAAGGCGTGTACCTAACAATAAACCTTTTGGAAATATCAGCAGTATCAGTGTTTATATCGGTATTTACCATAAAGTGTCCAGCACTGTAGCCAATTAAACCAAACTGTATTAGGTTAGCAAAAATTTCAACGATGGCATATTTTTCTCCGTCTTTAATTAAACTAATTCCGCTAGCAACAAGCTCGATGATCTCTTTGGTATATGGAGCTAATTTGGTATCTTGTAGAAAATCGTTTTCTAATTGCTCACTTAGTTCAACTAATACTCCAAGGCCTTGACTTAACATTGCAGACATAGGACCTGTTCCAAGTGTCATAAGGTCTAAAATGCCATCAAGCGTTAATAAAATTTTATCTTCAGTATTTAGTTTTTCCCCATTCCAAGTATCTCTATCTTTTCCTACATTACGAAATAACTTACCAAAAGGAGAATTCATTACAAACCAAGCAGACCAATAGGCTGCCCCTCCTAACTTATCTTTTAAACCTTTAGCCTTCTCTATAGTTATTGTTCCATACCCTGATAAAACATAATTAGGGTCGCTCATTGGGATGATGTTTTTTTGCTCATCATGTGCCTCAGTAAAGATTTTAATGACTGCTTTTCCTTTGGTTTTTAATTCATTATTAATAGCAGAAAAAGTACTCATTTTATTGCCTTCATCTTTCGACCAATTCATCGATATAGGAAAGTTGTTATTCTTCCCCCAATTACGATCTCTATAATTAATCTCGTCCTGATACTTTTCATCTAAAGATTTAAAGAAATCGCCATTATTCATTAAGTCGAAAAGGGAAATG
>JAUHZI010000109.1 GCA_030426105.1 Bacteroidia bacterium
TCCAGCTACTCTTGATACAACTCTTATTCTTTTTGTAAGGTTGTTATAATGCCTAAAATCCCCAGAAAGTTTAGCAAATTGAGCAAAACGAATTCCTAGAAACTCATAAGCTCCATCACTGTTTAGCTCCTGGTTAGTTAGGTTATAGAATGCTCTTAATGAGTTTCCAGCAGTTTCTAGAATAGATTGAAAATAATACTGATGCTTTTGTTTTTTCTTAATATCTTGACCGTTATAAGTATAACTTAGTTTGGTACTGGCAATAATATGATCCTGATAACTAGCTGCTAATAAGCGGTCATTAAGGTAGTCAATCTTTTGTTGGAATGCATTCGATTTCGTAATATCAATAGCACTAATATTGATAGGGGTAAAACGATAGGTAACAGGGCTTCTTTCGTGCCATACATAGCCAAACGAAAAGTTTTCTTTGTTTCGTGTAAAATCTGGACGTCGTTGATAATTGATAACGCCAGAAAATTCGGTTTTAGGATTATAAGCTTTAGGAAAGAGTTTACCAATGAATACAAATCGAGGAATTGTTAGATTGACTAATGGACCAAACTCTATCGTATTGAAGCTAGAAAAACTTGAGATAACATCCTCTAGACCATCTTCATTCGCTGATTCATCAACTAATAATTGTTGCATTTCAATTCCTCCACTCAAGCTAATTTGTAGTTTTTCAGCACCTTTAAAAATATTTTTATGTGAATAAGCAATTCTCCCTTCAATTCCAAGTAAACCGTTTCGATGTGTTCCATCGGTAGCAATAGTAAAACTTTGTGATTTGGCAGGTTTTAAACGAATTCTAGCAACTAAATCATTGCAACCATTTTCTAGCGTGTCAAATTCAATAGCAGTCGATTCAAATGTACCCAATGAAGAGAGTGTTTTATACGTTGCAATAACATCGTCTTGATTGTATAAATCACCTTCCATAAATCGTACAGAGTTATAGAGTAATTTGGGCTTGAAGGCTAACTCTTTGCGTGATATGATAGAAATGTTTTTAGTGAAATAAAGAGAATCTTTATAAGAATAATCATCTGCTTTTATTGAGAAATCAGGAAAAATTTCAACCTTCATAACATTGTATTGTGCATGATTACGTTCTAAGATTGTATCATAAACAGGGTCTTTGTATTTATAGTTTTGGATCCTTAATTCTACATTAACTTGATTACTGTTGAGGTTACTATCAATTTTAAAGTAAATGAACTCTTTGTTGAAGTATTTATAACCATTGTTCATTAAGAAAGTCGTGATTCGTTCACGTTCTTTATTTAACTTTTCAGAATCGTAAATTTGATTGGTAGCGATAATTGCTTGTTTGTTAATGGAGTCTAGATAGTTTAGAATTAAAGTATCAGTTACATTGTATGTAATGTTCTTTATTCGGTATGGTTTTTCTAAATTAATAAGGTAGTCGATTTCACCACGATTTGCCTTTCGTTTATGCTTGACTTTATATTTCCCATTTCGTTTAGGGATAGTATCTGGGTAATAGGTGATATGATAATCGACAGTATTATTAAAGTAGCCCTTATTAATGAGATAGATATTAAGCTGTTTAGCAGAAGTAACAGTTTTAACAGAATCTATTATAATTGGCTTTTCTCCAGACTCTCTAACGCGTTCACCAAATGTAAGTTTAGGTTCTACAGGAGGTTTAGGAATAAACTCAATAGGTGGGTAGATGGTATCATTTTGAATACCTTTAGCTTTTAGTTTCTCGTTCTTTTTGGCAATCCTTTTGCTTTTTTTCTCGTTTTTTTCAACAATTCGTTCATTCTTTCGTTCAGCTTTTTTCTGTTGCTTTATTCGGTGTTTCACGATTCGTTTTTCACTGGAGAGGTTATATAACCGTAAATAAAAACGAACACGCCCCAAAATTTTCCGATTGGGTTTTTGTTTTAAAATATCTTGCATTTCCTCTTCATCTATGTTTTCATGTTTGGAGAACAAAAGACTAGTATCTTGCTGTATTTCAAAGTTGTTTTTATCGAGTAAAAATTGATTTTCAGGTACATGTTTAGTGATACTACATGAATGTATCAATATAAAAATTGGAAGTAGAATTCCGAGATATATGTAGCCCCTTTTTATCAAAATCAATTAAATGCTTAACTTCGCGACTGTAAAAATAAGAAAGGTGCTCACAAAATCAGATATAAAACGAATTAATTCACTTAAACGTAAGTCAAAAAGAAAAGAAAATGGACTTTTTGTCGTAGAAGGGATAAAAATTGTGGAAGAATTGTTAGTGTCGAATTATCGGATTGAGACGATTTATGCATTAAAAGAGATCGTTGATAGTTTTCCAAATGCTATAGAAATTTCGGAAAAAGAATTAGAGCGAATAACGCATTTATCTTCTCCTAATAAAGTTTTGGCTTTAGTTGAGATTCCTCAGGAAAAAAGTATAGTAGATACTTCTGAAACTATTTTAGTAATAGATGGTGTAAATGATCCAGGAAACCTAGGGACAATTATTCGTACTGCAGATTGGTTTGGAATTTCGCAAATAGTGTGTTCTACTAATAGTGTAGATTGTTACAATTCTAAAGTGATTATGTCAACGATGGGATCTATTTTTAGAGCGCAAATCAACTATATAGATTTACCAATGTTTTTTAAAAAGAATAAACTACCTGTATATGGAGCATTGCTTGAAGGGGAGTCTATTTATCAAACAGAATTTGCCAATCCTTCAGTTATTTTGATGGGGAGTGAATCTCATGGTATTTCAGATGAGATAAAGCCTTATATTTCACATCCTGTGACTATACCTGGTGCAGGAAAAACAGAGTCGTTAAATTTGGCTGTTTCTACAGGAATATTTTGTAATGAATATTATAGGCAAAGATGAATGTAACAAACAGCCCTAATCATAGATATAATTAGGACTGTTGTATAAATACTATAATTATTTGGATTGGTCAAGCTTTTTAACCATTGTTAATATAGTCGCTAAGGCAACTGTTTCTCCAGTTTCATCATAAACGTCAACTAAGAACTTTACAATTCCTTTAGCTACATCATCTTCTGATTTCTTTTCTTGATCAATTTTCTCTTTTACAGTAAAACGAACACCAATTGTTGCTCCTGGGTAAACAGGCTTAATAAAACGACATTCATCGATTCCGTAATTTAATAAAACAGGTCCTTTTTTAGGGTCAACAAACATTCCCGCAGCTTTAGATAAAATATAGTAACCATGAGCAACTTTTCCTTCGAAAATCGTTCCTTCAAGTGATGTTGCATCAACATGTGCATAGAAGTTGTCTCCACTTACTTGCGCAAAATTGTTAATGTCTGATTCGATAACAGTATGTTTATGAGTAAATACTGTATCCCCAACTTTTAATTCTTCGAAATGCTGTCTAAATACATGTGGGTTAGCTTCAGGTTGGTTGGCTCCAACTTGGAACTGTTTCGTGATAGCTGTAATTGTTTGTGGGTGACCTTGAATAGCAGTACGTTGTAAATAGTGTAAAACACCTCTTTTACCTCCCATTTCTTCTCCACCACCAGCTCTACCTGGTCCACCATGTGTTAACAATGGCATAGGAGAACCATGTCCTGTACTTTCTTTAGCACATGCCTCATTTAAAACTAAGATACGTCCATTGGTATGTGCAGCTTCAACAACAAAATCAGTTGCTAAATTATCATCAGCAGTAACTATAGAAGTAACCAATGATCCTTTCCCCATTTTGACTAATTCAACTGCATCATCTAGATCTTTATAAGGGATTAAAGTAGAAACAGGTCCAAAAGCTTCAATATTATGGACAGCTGTATTTTCAAATGGATTATTGTTTCTAAATAAGATAGGTGAGAAGAAGGCTCCTTTTTCTTTACTTCCTCCAGTAATTTCAAAGTTTTCCATATCTCCAAATACAATTTCTTGAGATTGCATTAATTGCTCTACATTCTCTTTTACACGCTCAACTTGTAATCTAGAAGCTAAAGCACCCATTCTAACTCCTTCAATAGATGGATCTCCTATTGTGTTTTTAGCTAAACGAGCATTTAGTGCACCTTGCACATCGTCGATTAAGTTTTCAGGAACTAAAATACGACGAATAGCAGTACATTTTTGTCCAGCTTTCACAGTCATTTCCCTTTGAACTTCCTTGATAAAAAGGTCAAATTCAGGTGTTCCTGGTTTAGCATCTTCTCCCAAAACAGAAGCGTTTAAAGAGTCCGCTTCTAAGTTAAAAGGCACCGAGTTTTGAATGATGTTGGATTGGTTTTTCAATTTCATTCCCGTATGTGCAGAACCAGTAAATGTTACTACGTCTTGATAATTTACATGGTCAATAATACCATGACCTTTACCTGTAACGAGTTGTAAAGCTCCTTCAGGCAAAATTTTAGAGTCAATAATCTCTCTAACCATCAATTCTGTTAAGTAACTTGTGTATTCTGAAGGTTTAACAACCGCAGGCACACCAGCCATTAAGTTGACAGCAATTTTTTCTAACATTCCCCAAATTGGGAAGTTAAAAGCGTTGATATGAACTGCTATACCTTGTTTAGGAACCATGATATGATGCCCTATAAAACTCCCTCCCTTGGAAAGGGGAGCAGCTTCTCCATCAACGTAATAAGGTAAGTCTGGAAATTGCCTTCTGAGTGAAGCATTGGCAAAAAGGTTTCCAATACCTCCTTCAATATCAATCCATGAATCAATTTTTGTTGCTCCTGTAGCAGCACTTAGTGCATAGAATTTCTTTTTAATAGAGATTAAATGTAGAGCCAAGGCTTTTAACATCAATCCTCTTTCTTGAAAAGTCATTTTACGTAGAGCACGACCACCTACTTTGCGCCCATAGTCTAAAATTGCTTCATAGTCTAAACCAGCACTGGAAACATTGCCTATAAAATCTCCATTAATGGCATTAAAAACCTCTAGCTCAGTTCCTTCTCCATCAATCCATTTTCCCTGTACATAGTTTTGTATTTTCATTGTAATATTCGTTTTAGTTTAGGTTCACGAATATACGGAAAATGTGTGATATTCGAAGTTAAGCTTGATAGATTTAAAAGCATAGATTACTTCGCAACATATTAGGGGTGTTTAACAACAATAAAAAAGGTGTTTGCAACATTTTTTTTGTTGTAAACTTATGAAGTAGCATCTTAGTGAAAATTTATACAAATATTAACTTTTTACATATAAAATACTGAATGGTTACGTTAAATAAGATATTGGTTTTAGCTTTGGTTAGCATAAATGTGATGACTGTTTTTTCTCAAAATTTTACTTGGGAATATTACGATGGGCCAGGTGGCCCTGGGCATACTAACTTTGATACAATTGCACACCCTCTAGCTTTTGGCTCAAGTAGGTTTGGAAGTGTCTCATATGGAGATTTGGATAATGATGGAGATAAGGATTTTATATCAGGTAGCCGTATAGGAGAGTTTTATTTTTACAGGAATATTGGTACTCCGACATTACCTAAGTTTTTACGAGAATCTTTGGCTACTTTAGATACAATTAATATTGCTCCTAATAATAATATTAATGAATGTCGCCCAAAACTTGTAGATATTGACAATGATGGTGATTTAGATTTATTTGTCACATCAAGATATGATTACAATGGTTATAATTTTTTCAATGATATTCATTTTTATGAAAATATAGGAAGTCCAACTAACCCTGTTTTTCAATACAATACAAATAATGTCAATGGGTTACAGAATCAAAATGTGGCTGAGTTTGTAGGACTTGGTTTTGCAGATATGGATGCTGATGGGGATTTAGATTTAGTTGCTGGAGGGTCAGATAGTTGTACCTATTTTGAAAATATAGGAAGTCCAAATAATCCTTCTTTTGATAGGAAATATGGGATAAATAATCCTTTTGATAATTGGTCTGATATTTCTTTTTTAGCTCCAACACTTTCACTAAAAGATATGGATAGAGATGGTGATTATGATTTGTTTTTTGGTAATGAAGCTGGCTTCGTTAGAATGGTAGAGAATATAGGTACTCCTACTAATATGAACTGGGGAACTGGAATACCAACGGTGCCTGGATATTCTCATTTAGATACAGTTGATTTTGGACGTTTCATCGCTATTGATATTGAAGATGTTAACAATGACGGATGGGAAGATGTTACGGTATGTAGTTTCCAGCCTTCCTATTATTATATGTATTTAGCACACCCAAATTGTTCTGATGATGTAGGAGCATTTAGTATTTCATCTTGCGGTTCGTATACTGTTCCTTCTGGAGATGAAACATATACTTCAAGTGGGGTTTATATGGATACTATTCCAACAGTATTAGGTTGTGACAGTGTGTTAACAATAACAGTAACGATTAACAGTAATGCCACCGCCACAGATATGATTACGAATTGTGATAGTTATGTATGGAGAGATGGAAATACTTACACTGTTTCAAATAGTACAGCTACATATGTTGTCGTAGGAGCAGCAACTAATGGTTGTGATTCTGTTTATACATTGAACTTAACAATCAACAATAGCAACACTGGGATTGATACTCAAATAGCTTGTGATAGTTATACTTGGATTGACGGAAATACCTATACCTCATCGAATAATACTGCTACACATACTTTAACCAATATGGAGGGTTGCGATTCAGTAGTGACTTTAAATTTAACGATTAATAATAGCAATACTGGGATTGATACTCAGGTAGCTTGTGATAGTTATACTTGGATTGATGGGAATACCTATACCTCATCGAACAATACAGCTATGCATACCTTGACTAATGTGGCAGGTTGCGATTCAGTGGTCACTCTAAATTTAACAATTAATAATAGCAGTACTGGAGTGGACTCTCAAGTGGCATGCAACAGCTTTACATGGATTGACGGGAATACTTATACAGCTTCTAATAATTCTGCTACTCATACTTTAACTAATACAGCAGGTTGTGATTCAGTTGTGACTTTAAATCTAACGATTAATAATAGTAATACGGGGACTGATACTCAATTCGCTTGTAATAGTTATACTTGGATTGATGGAAATACCTACACAACTTCTAATAATACGGCAACTTATACCTTAACTAATGTACATGGCTGTGATTCTGTAGTGACATTGAACCTAACGATTAATTCCGTAATTAATGTAGTAGATGTACAGGTTGCATGTGATAGCTATACATGGATTGATGGCAATACCTATACAGTTTCTAATAATACCGCAACACATACATTGCAATCAGTTCAGGGGTGTGATTCTGTTATTACATTAGACTTAACGATAAATAGTAGTACTGTAGGTGTGGATACTCAAGTAGCTTGTGACAGTTATACTTGGATAGATGGGAATACTTATACTTCGTCTAATAACACCGCAACTTATACCTTAACCAATGCAATAGGTTGTGATTCTATAGTGACATTAGATTTAACAATTAACAGTAGTTCTACAGGTATAGACACTCAAGTTGCCTGTGATAGTTATACATGGATAAATGGGGTTACCTATACAGTATCTAACAATACAGCAACTCATAC
The DNA here is from genome assembly GCA_030426105.1 of Bacteroidia bacterium. Taxonomy (GTDB): domain Bacteria; phylum Bacteroidota; class Bacteroidia; order Flavobacteriales_D; family Parvicellaceae; genus S010-51. The sequence goes on from JAUHZI010000109.1 coordinate 7,527, forward strand.
GCTGACCAATGCTGCAGGTTGTGATTCTGTAGTGACATTAGATCTAACTATAAATAATAGTAATACAGGTATTGATACTCAGGTAGCTTGTCTTTCTTATACATGGATAAATGGAGTAACCTATACAACATCTAATAATACAGCAACTCATACCTTAACTAATAGTTCAGGATGCGATTCAGTAGTAATGCTTAATTTAACAATTAATACTTCTGTTAGTGTTTCTATGGATACAACAATTTGCTATGGTTCTATATACAATATTGGGAATAGTAATTATTCCGCAGCAGGAACCTATGTAGATACTATATTGTCGACAACAGGTTGTGATTCGATAGTTACGAGTATTGTGACAGTTGAAAATCAAATCGATACTTATGTAGAAAGATTAAATACTGTATATACAGTAAATCAAGCAGGAGCGCAATACCAATGGATAGACTGTAATGATAATTATGCTTTTATTGCTAATGCGACTAATCAAACTTACACTGCGAGTCAAGAAGGCAGTTATGCAGTTATTGTTTCAATGGGTGTTTGTAAGGATACTTCAATATGTGAGGAACTACCTTATATTGTAAGTTCTGCAGATAAAGGAGATTTTTCTATCAATGTTTATCCGAACCCAGTTCAAGGAGAGAATTTGAGAATAGATTTAACAAATAATATTAGCGTGATAGAGCTGTCTTTAAGGGATAATCTAGGTAAGGTTGTTTATAAGGCAAATATTGATGGTGTTGGCAACTTCAATCTTCCTATGGGAGGTTTTGAGAATGGAGTATACCTTCTTGAGGTTAAATCAAATGAGGTAAGCGAGTTTGTTAAAGTCATTAAACAATAGAAGTCTTTAGAAGCTTTATTTTATATTTTTTAATTTAATAAAGTTTTAAAATTTAGATAAAATACTGTTTTTTTGATTTACTTCGTAAAATAGAAAACCTCTCTTCATTTTTTAATTGAGGAGAGGTTTTGTTCTTAAAAAAGATAGAGTAGTGGAAAAAATAAAAATATTGATTGTTGAGGATGAGATGCTCATTGCAGATACCATAGCTGATACATTATCTAGTTATGGTTATACGGTTTTAGAACCAGAAATTAATTTTACTCAAGCGGTAAAAACCATTGAAAATGAGCGGCCCGATATAGGGATTTTTGATATTAAATTATCTGGAACAAAGACAGGAATAGACTTAGCAAGGTATGTACAGGAGCATTATAAGTTCCCTTTTATTTTTTTGACTTCTAATTCTGATAAATTAACTCTTAATGAAGCCAAACTGACAGAGCCAGCAGCGTTTCTTATAAAGCCATTTAATGATAAAGAACTATTTGCCTCAATTGAATTAGCACTTCACAACTATTCTATACAAAAGGAGAGGCAACTAAAAGCGATTAATTCTTTATTGAATAAAGCTATTTTTATCAAGGATAAGGATGGGTTTAATAGAATTAATTTTGATGATATAGTTTATGTAAAGAGCGATAATATTTACATTGAAATTAAAACAAAAGATGACCAAAACTATATTGTTAGATCTACATTGAATGAATATGAAGAAAAGTTAAATGCGAACTTCTTAAGAGTTCATAGAAGTTATATTATTAACCTGTCTTATTTAGAACGAATAGAGCATGCAACTCTTGTTCTAAATGCAAATAAAGTTCCAATTGGGGTGAAGTATAAAAAAGGATTAATGACACATATAAATAAAGGTTAATACACATGTTCAAACAGCGTAAATATTTGATTTTGCTTTTGCTCTTTTTTCTCAAATGGAGTTTCAGTTATGGAAGTCTTTCTGATGTTGATATCAGTAAAGTAGAAAGGTTTATTATAGACCAGCAAAAGGATTCCGTACTATTAGTGTACAATCAAATTAATGAAAATGAGCTGTCAAGTTATGCCAAATTATTAAGAAATATAGCTTTATCAGAGCAGATAGAGTATCATGATTTATATACTTTTATCAATAAAGTAATCGATGATAAGCGGATCAGAGAAATAGATATTCATCACTATTTAATAGAATATTTAACCCCACCAAAAGAGAAGAATCTTAATATTTATTATGTTAAGATTAAATGGTTGCAAATTACGTTTTTGACAGAGTTAGTCATGATGGAAGAAGCTGAAAGAGAGCACTCAAAACTATCAGAATACATAGCACAATTTGAAGCCAAAAATGATGATGTTCAAAGGGCTGTTTTTTATAGAAATATCTATCCAATAATATTAAATACTATTAATAGAAATATTGAAGAAGGAGAGCAATTATACTATGAAAATCAAAAAATAGCGAATCATCTAAAAGATACAAACTTGTTAATTGTATCTAATTATTATCGTAGTGACTTACTTTTAGCCAGAGGTGAGTTAGAGGAGTATATCAAAGTATGTGAAGAGAATATTTCTTTGGAGCATAAACTTAAAACAAAAACGAATTTTTATTATGCAAATCTTTGTCACCTCATAGACGCTTTGATTTATAAAGGAGGTCAGGAGGAGCGGATTTTGAAACTGTTAGAGGAAGTATATAATAAAGATAAATACAAGGAATATAGTTATTCTTATTATATTCAGCTGTTGGGAAATTTACCTGATTCTTCTTCTTTTTCAAAGCATATACTACAAAAGTTTAAGGTAAATGATATCATAGAGTTTTCAGATTTTTCTATTAAAGAAGCAAAAGGTGTTATTCCTCCTAATGAATACTATCAACTGTTGAGGTTGGTAGCAGAGGCTTTGTTTAAAAAAGAATACTATTTGAGAGCCAATAAAATACATTATTTAAGTGTTACCCAAATAAGAGAGATTTATACTAAAGATTTAGCAGATGTTTTAGCTACATATAAAATAAGAGAGCTAGAGAAAAAGAAACAATATGAACTTTCTCTGGCTAATGAGAAGTCAAAACGGTTTCTATATAGTATACTATTGTTAGGTGTAATAATCTTTATTACGATTATTGGATTAATCATTCTTAGGATTAAGCATAAAAAAATAGCTAAACGAGAACAAGAAAAGCAATTGTTACTCCAAGAAATTCATCATAGGGTAAAGAATAATTTTCAAATTGTATCCAGTTTATTAAAACTTCAAGTAAAGGGCATTAAAGACGAAAAAGCTATAGAAATGGCAATTGAAGGTCAAAATAGAGTAAAGTCTATGGCTTTAATTCATGAAAAGCTATACCAAAATGAAGACTTGCAGGTGAATTTTGAAGATTACATCAATACGTTGATTAGTAATATTAATGTACTCTATAATAAAGTGAGTATAATCAAAGAAGTAGATGTGCCTTCAGGATGTAATCTCGATATAGATACAGCAGTTCCATTGGGATTGATTTTGAATGAATTGATTACCAATGCATTTAAATATGCTTTCTTTGAGGCAACTGATACAAACACTTTGAAAATAATTTGCCAAAAAAATGGGGTAAATAATGTGCTCATTGTTAGTGATAATGGAGAGGGTATTCAAAATAAAGCTGTTTTTGAGAACACTGAAAGTATTGGGCTAAGACTGGTTAAAAGTTTAGCTAAGCAACTTCATGGTTCTGTTGAATATGAGTACAATAATGGAGCGACATTCAAAGTCTTTTATAAAGAAACAGTATCCAGGCAAGAGGCAGTGTAGTTTGTGAAAAATGAATATCTCTAGTTTAGTAATTCCACCTCTTTCTGCTAGAATCATAAAAGTCTAATCCAACCTTAAATCTAAAGTTTGCATTATCTAGAGTGTTGTCAGCAGTAACAAAATATCCCCCAAGCCTTAATGGTTGAGTTTCGCCGAATATACGAACATTGAAGATGCGTTCTAATCCTCCAAAAGCTTCAAAATGGGCAAAGTCAATATCTCTTATTAATAAGGTTCCTGCACCACCAACTAATTGTAGTTTAAGACGGTTAATTAAAGGAAC
>JAUHZI010000274.1 GCA_030426105.1 Bacteroidia bacterium
GTTTTGATCCGTCAGGATTAAACTTAGGAGATTACATATTTACATATACATCACCAAATAATGGATGTTTAACATCAACAAAAGTTACAATTAATATAAACGACGATTGTATAGTATTACCATGTGGACAAGAAGATGTGGTAATATCAAAAGCAGTAACCCCTAATGGAGATTCATGGAATGAATTTTTCGAAGTTACAGGAGTAGAATCCTGTGGATTCATAGTTAATGTAAAAATATTTAACCGTTGGGGAGCTAAAGTTTTTGAATCAAACAATTATGCAAATAATTGGAACGGAGTTTCAGACGGAGCTACGTTTGGAGGAGCTGAAAGACTACCAGCCGGTACATATTACTACATTGTAATATTAGAAAATAGTGGTTTAAAACCATTTACAGGAGCAATTTACTTAGGAACCAAATAATATTATAGCTATGAACCATAATTACAAACTATTACAGGCAGTTATTGTACTGTTTTTTACAACAGTTTTAACAGTTCAATCACAACAGTTACCACAGTTTACTCAGTATATGTATAATACAATTTCTATTAATCCAGCCTATGCAGGAAGTAGACAAGTATTGAGTATTGTGGGGTTACATAGAAGCCAGTGGGCGGGATTAGATAGAGCACCAGAAACGCAAACACTATCTATTCACACTCCTCTTAGAAATGATAAAATAGGATTAGGATTATCATTTATAAATGATCAATTAGGATATGAAAAATTCACCTATTTATATGGAGATTTTTCATATACCATTCAACTTAATGATGACTTAAAATTAGCCTTTGGACTTAAAGCAGGGTTTACACAATATAATATTGATGATGCTTTAATAGCAGCCGAAGGTTCAGATCCAGGGATTTCAGGAATTCAAAATAGATGGGAACCAAATATAGGTAGTGGATTGCTACTACATACCAATAAATGGTATGTAGGGCTTTCTGCCCCAAGATTATTGAATATAGATCATAATGATTTAGAAATTAATGGAATTAATTACGGAGTTGTAGATAAAGTAAGTTATTACTTAACAGGAGGGTATGTTTTTGATGTAAGCGATAACGTAAAATTCAAGCCTTCTACATTATTAAAAGCAACCAATGGAGCACCGTTATCATACGATATCACAGCAAACTTTTTATTCAATGAAAAATTTTGGTTAGGAGGTTCGTATAGAATTAATGAAGATACAGGAGCTTTAGGAGCATTAGTAGATTTTCAAGTATCACGACAGTTCCGAGTAGGTTATGCGTATGAATATCCATTATCAGATATTAATCAGTATTCAAATGGAACACACGAAATACTATTGATGTTTGAATTGCATAAAGTAAATAGAGTTAAATCTCCTAGATATTTTTAAAAAGCATAGTTATGAAGACAAAAATTACACTTTTAATCTTAATTTTTTCATTCTCTTATTCATTTTCTCAGAAAAGAGTAGCAGATAAGTTCTTTAGGGATTATGCTTATGTAAAAGCAGCTGAATTTTATGAAAGCGCAGTGAAAAAAGGAGATAGTACTACATATACGTTAGCAAGACTTGGTGATTGCTATTATAACAATTCAGATTCAAAAAAAGCAGCTCATTGGTATCAATTAGCATCAGAAAGTGAAGAAGGGTTGAGTAATGAAAATATTCATAGATACGTACAAGCATTAAGAAGTATTGGTGAATATGAAAAAGCAGATGAATGGTTACAAAAATTACCTGACGCTAAAGGGAGTTTATCAAAAGAAGATTATGAAAAACTCATGACCTTAAATAATGATACGATTAATATCTATAATCTAGAGGTAAATACTAAAAACTCGGATTTTGGACCTTATGTAACAGGAAATAAATTTGTTTTTTCATCAGCAAAAAACAATGAAGGCAAAATTTATGAATGGAATAATGAGCCTTATTTAGATTTATATGAAGCGAAAATAAATGTAGAGAATGGAATAAAAACTATAGAAGATGTAGTGCCAATTACATCCTCAAAAATTAACACAAGTTTTCATGAATCAAGTGTAGCTATTACAAAAGATGGTACCACAATGTACTTTACCAGAAATAACTTAAATAAAAGAGATAAGTTAGATTATGATAAAGAAGGAACATCTCACTTAAAAATATATAAAGCTACATTGATTAATGGGCAATGGGATAATATTGAAGAACCATCATTTAATGATGAAGTATATTCAAGCGGACACCCTGCATTAAGTCCAGATGAAAAAACACTGTATTTTACGTCAGATAGACCTGGAGGATATGGTTTTACTGATATTTATAAAGTTGCTATTTTATCA
>JAUHZI010000275.1 GCA_030426105.1 Bacteroidia bacterium
AGAGTATGAAGGTAGGAGAGCAGGCATTATACCTTGCTCAATTAAAAGGGTTGAGTAAATCGGAAGCAAAAAAACGATTGAAATATTGGTTTGATAAATTTGATATTGGTGCTTGGTGGAATAAAAAGATTGAAGAGTTATCTAAAGGAATGGCGCAGAAGGTACAGTTTATAGTAACTGTACTACACCAGCCTAAATTATTAATTTTTGATGAGCCTTTTTCTGGTTTCGATCCTATTAATGCGCAATTAATAGCAAAGGAAATTTTACAGTTGAGAGATGAAGGAGCTACCATTATTTTTTCTACCCATAGAATGGAATCTGTTGAGGAAATGTGCGATTATATAGCTTTGATTAACAAGTCGAATAAAATTTTAGATGGTAAGCTAGAAGATATTAAAAAGGAGTTTAGAACAAATACTTTTCAGGTTGGATTAGCTACTTCTAATTCAAAAGAAGTGGAGCAAAAGCTAAAAGAAAACTTTGAGGTTTTACCAGCAGATTTTAAATTGTTAAATGAAGGGTTAAAGTTAAATGTAAAACTTACTAACGGAAGTTCTCCAAACGATTTACTATCGTATTTAACCAACCAAGGTCAAGTACAGCATTTTGTAGAGTTGGTGCCAAGTGCTAATGATATTTTTATTCAAGCAATCCATAAAAACAGTTAAGCAATGAAAAGATTACGATTAATTATAGAACGCGAGTTTATTGCTAAGGTTAGAAATAAGTCGTTTATCGTTATGACTTTTTTAAGTCCACTGTTAATGATTGGTATGGGGGCTTTAGTATTTTTCTTAATGAAGAAGAACGATGAAAAGGTTAAGAAGATAGTATATGTTGATGAGTCTGGAATGTTCTCTAAAGATGTTTTTAAAGATTCAAAAACAGTAAAGTACGAGGACTTTACTGCTATAGGAATAGAAGATTCAAAAAAGAAAGTTGAAGAAGGGGATTATTATGGAGCTTTATATATACCAAAACAAGATAGTTTAGAGGTGTTGGCAAAATCGATTGAGTTTTTCTCAAAAGATTCACCAAGTATGTCTATCATGGAAAGTTTAGAAGATAAAATTGATAAGGAGTTGCGTCATAAAAAACTAACAAGCTTCGGAATTGATATTGCACACATTGAAGAGTCTAAAATTTCATCAGAAATAAAAATGTTGAACTTCTCTGGTGAGAAATCATCAAAGTTAATCAACGGGTTAAAAATTGGTGTGGGAGCTATTGCCGGATATTTGTTAATGATGTTTGTAATGATTTATGGTACATCGGTAATGCGTAGTGTAATTGAAGAAAAAACAAGTAGAATTATCGAAGTAATTGTTTCTTCAGTAAAACCTTTCCAATTAATGTTAGGAAAGATTATAGGAAATGCTTCAGCTGGATTGTTACAATTCTTTATTTGGGGAATTTTGTTTTTAGTGTTTAGCCTAGTAGCATCTTCTTTCTTTGGAGTTGATATGATGGAAATGCAGTCGGCAAAAGTATCACCAGAACAAATGGAAGCTATTCAGCAAACAGCAACCAATAAAGGTGAAATGATTGTGCAAGAAATTTTCAGATTGCCTTTAGTAAAAATGTTTTTCTTATTCATTTTCTACTTCTTAGGAGGATATATGTTGTATAGTTCTTTGTTTGCAGCGGTAGGAGCAGCAGTGGATAACGAAACGGATACGCAACAATTTATGATGCCTATCATGTTACCGTTAATTTTAGCAGTATATGTAGGTTTTGCAACGGTAATTAATGATCCTCATGGTCCGGTTTCAGTAATATTCTCATATATACCATTTACGTCACCAATCGTTATGTTAATGAGAATTCCATTTGGAGTAGCTTGGTGGGAAATAGCTATTTCTATGTTGCTATTAATTCTTACTTTTATGGTAATTGTATGGATTGCTGCTAAAATTTATCGCGTAGGTATTTTAATGTATGGTAAAAAGCCAACTTATAAAGACTTATGGAAGTGGATTCGTTATAATGGATAATTAAATCTTTATGAAATTGACTTAATAAATTTTATTTTAAAGAGTTTAATAGTGAATTGGATTTGATCAATAAAAACAATAAGAACTAGTAGATGAAAGAAATAATTAAAGAAGTAACCGATTTTCTAAACCTTAGAATTCCTCTAGGGGGTAAAGAAATAGATATCACAATAAAGACAGTTTTGTTCTTGATACTAGGTTTGATTCTTGTGAAGATTTTACTGAAGTACTTGAAAAGACTAGCAAAAAGTAAACTAGAACAAGAAGACAAGAATAAGTTTGATACTATTTTCTCCTTTA
>JAUHZI010000110.1 GCA_030426105.1 Bacteroidia bacterium
TTAAGTTTAGGTGCATAATAGCTAAAGAACCATTTGGAGTTGGTACACGAACGGCATTGGCTGTTAATTTTCCTAATAATGAAGGAACAACCTTTGTAACAGCTTTTCCAGCCCCAGTAGATGTTATGACCATGTTGATTGCTGCCGAACGACCTCTACGTGGTTTCTTATGCATATTGTCTAATAAGTTTTGATCATTAGTGTATGCATGGACTGTTTCAATATGTCCTTTTTCAATTTCAAAGTTGTCTTCAATAACTTTTAAAACAGGACTAATAGCATTAGTTGTACATGAAGCAGCAGAAAAAATATCATGCTCTTCTATGTCAAATTCATCCTGGTTGATTCCATAAACAATGTTAGGGATTTCTTTACCAGGAGCAGTTAATAATACTTTTGCTATTTCTTCATTTTCTAAATGTTGAGCTAAAGCATCTTTTGTATTAAAGACACCAGTACTATCAATTAATAAAGCATTATTGATTCCATACTGTCCATAAGGTACAGATGTTGGAGATTTTGCTTCAATTAATTGAACTTTTTGCCCATTAATAATTAGCGCTTTGTTTTCTAAATCTTCAACAACAGTTCCTTTGAAAGATCCATGCACAGAATCATTTCTTAATAGTGCAGCTCTTTTGATGATTTGATCATTTGTAACTGTTCTTAGAACAATTGCTTTTAATAAAAGTTGTTGTCCTTTACCAGCTTGTTTAATAAGTTCTCTTACAACTAAACGACCAATTCTACCAAATCCGTATAAAACAACATCTTTTGGTTCAAACGTATGTTTGTCTTGGCCAATAAAGTTTTCCAATTTATTGGATAAGAAATCGTTGATAGATGAGTAGTTTGATTTTTCAGCAACATACTCAGCAGTTAACTTTCCTAAATCAATTTTAGAAGGAGCTAAATCTACTTTAATCATCGCAGCAGCTACTTCAGCAGCGGTATGCACATCAATAGGTGTTTTTAAAACTTTGTTGGCATAGTTTGAAAATAAATTAATGACTTCAGACAAGCTAATATCAACTAAGTGATTTCTAAATAGTACTAATTCAACCCCTTTGTTGAACATTAAGTTTCCTACTGAGTTCACTAAATCTACAGCAGCTTGCTTTTGTTTTACATAATCATTTAAACCTTCTCGGTACCCTGATTTTGTTGCTAAGTTTTCCATTTAATTATATGTTGTTTAAAAATAAAAAAATCGCCCCGAAAACTCAAGGCGATTCAATTGTTATTATCCTAAATATGCTTTTAATAATTTACTTCTAGATGTATGTCTAAGCCTACGTATTGCTTTTTCCTTTATTTGACGAACACGCTCTCTTGTTAGGTCAAATTTAGCTCCAATTTCTTCAAGTGTTAGACCATGTTGCATTCCTATTCCAAAAAATAACTGAATAACATCTTTTTCTCTTTCTGTTAATGTCGATAATGAACGTTCAATTTCTCTTTGTAAAGATTCCATCATCAACTCTCTGTCAGCGTTAGGAGAATCGTTATTCACTAAAACGTCCAACAATGAATTATCTTCTCCATCAACGAAAGGTGCATCTACAGATATGTGTCGTCCACTCACTTTCATTGTATCTTTTACCTTGTCTTCAGGGAGGTCAAGAGCTTTTGCTAATTCATCTGCACTAGGAGGACGTTCATATTCCTGTTCTAGTCTAGAAAATGCTTTGTTAATTTTGTTTAATGAACCAACTTGGTTTAATGGTAAACGTACAATTCTAGATTGTTCAGCCAATGCCTGTAAGATAGATTGACGAATCCACCATACAGCATATGATATAAATTTAAATCCTCTAGTCTCATCAAAACGTTGAGCAGCTTTGATTAAACCTAAATTACCCTCATTGATTAAATCAGGTAATGTTAATCCTTGATTTTGATATTGTTTTGATACTGAAACAACGAATCTTAAATTGGCTTTGGTTAATTTCTCTAACGCAGCTTGATCTCCTTGTTTTATTCTTTGAGCTAACTCTACTTCTTCTTCTGCAGTAATCAGGTCTTCACGGCCAATTTCTTGTAAGTATTTATCTAGAGATTGGCTTTCTCTATTCGTAATAGATTTGGTTATTTTAAGTTGTCTCATAATCTACTTTATGTATTTTTAAAATTAACTTAACGTAAAGTTAAATTAATTTGGAGTGCAAAAATAAGCTAAAACGAAGTCCATGTCAAGTGTTTTTAGACTATATTTAGGTTATTATTGAGCAATGTTCATTAAAATTGTTTAAAATCAGGTATTTATAGGTTAAGCGTTTTTTTATATTCCAAATCCAAAATACCCTTTCATTCCGTTTGGATATATTCCTTCAACAAGGACTCCTCCCTTTTGTTGATTGAAAAAATCTACAACTTCTTCAGGTTTTTTTACTGGCTTTTGGTCAAGATGAGTTATGATAAACCCTTCTGTTATCCCTGCACTTCTCAGCTTTCCTGGTTTAATTTTAGCTACTTTTACACCATGTTTTATTTTTAGTTCTTTTAACTCTCCAGCAGTTAACCTTCTAAAAGAGGCTCCTAACGAAGCGTATTTATTTTCTTCTTCTTTCTTAATTACATTTGTTTTCCCTTCTTTATTTCTCAATTCAAGTGTGTAAACAGATTCTGTTTCGTTTCTTCGAACAGTTAAGTTGACTTTGTCTCCAGGTCTGAACTTACCAATTTGTTCTTGTAGTTGAGGAACGTTATTTACTTCAACATTTCCAACTTTTAAAATAATGTCATTTTCTTGAATTCCTGCTAGTTGAGCTGCTCCATCTTCAGCAATACCATTTACCATTACTCCTTTTAGGTCTTTAAGTCCCAATTCATCTACTAATTTTTGATTAACATTTTCAATGCTTACGCCAATAAAAGCACGTTGTACTATACCATATGTCAATAAGTCTTCAGTTACTTTCTTAGCTATGTTTGAAGGGACAGCAAAAGAGTATCCTGTGTATGATCCCGTTTTCGATGCAATGGCGGTATTTATTCCAACCAACTCTCCATCAGGATTGACTAATGCACCTCCACTGTTACCAGGGTTGACAGCAGCGTCAGTTTGTATAAATGACTCGAGTGGAAAAACCTCTTCTCTAGAATTTCCACGAAGTAGGTTAATGTTTCTTGCTTTGGCACTAACTATACCGGCAGTAACTGTAGATGTTAGGTTAAATGGATTACCAACAGCAAGAACCCACTCACCAACTTTAACATTGTCTGAGTTGGCAAAGGTTGTAAATGGTAAATCTTCCTCAGCTTCAATCTTAATTAATGCTAAATCTGTGCTAGGGTCTGTACCAATAACTTTAGCGACAAAAGTTCGTTCATCATTCATTGAAACTTCTACTTTATCAGCATCTTCAATTACATGGTTGTTGGTTACAATGTATCCATCTTTAGAAATTACAACTCCTGATCCAGTAGCAATCATTGGTCTTGATCCTCTACTTCCTCTTGGTCCCCAGAAGAAATCTAAATAAGGATCGTTGGAATAAGTTTGATTATATTCCGTTTTGATGTGAACGACAGAATTCACCGTTTTTTCGGCAGCAAATGTAAAGTCTTTGACATCATTGGGAATAAGGTTGTTATAATTTACTGGGGCAGCCGAAAAATTAGTTTTAGGTTCTTCTACTGTGTGTTCAGTAATGTTTTTTTGAGGTGTGGTTTCAAAGATATTGGCTAGCCCAAAACTAAAAATGCCTCCAATAACTCCTGCACCGATAAACTTTATTGTATTGTTCATAATTTGTTCTTTTTTGAATCAAAATTATTATTGATGTAAAGATAACGGAGTCAACGCTTTTTTGTTTCAAAATAGGCTGTTAAAAAAGGTTAATAGTTCCATAAATTTATGTGAAAAAAGGAGCTGGCTCTTAAGGAATGGTTCTTTTTTTTTTAGTTATTCTAATTTAATGTAAATGAAAACTATCTTTGCAAACCATTGAAAACAGAAATAACCATATTGAATAAGGTAAAATCACCCAAAGATATTAGGGCTTTATCTATAGGTGAAAGTATAGAACTTTGTGGAGAATTGAGGGAGCAAATTATAAGACAACTTTCTCAAACACCAGGCCACTTTAGCGCGAGTTTAGGGGTAGTTGAACTTACTGTAGCACTCCATCAGGTTTTTGATACTCCTGATGATAAGTTGGTTTGGGATGTTGGTCATCAGGCGTATGCGCACAAGATACTTACTGGAAGGCAAGAATCTTTTCATACTTTAAGAAAATATGAAGGACTTTCTGGTTTTCCAAAGCGTTCAGAAAGTATTTATGATGATTTTGGAACAGGGCACTCTTCTACTTCTATAAGTGCCATTTTGGGGATGGCTGTTGCTTCAAAGCTAGATGAAGATTTTTCTCGTCAGCACATAGCGGTCATTGGAGATGGTGCGTTAACTGCTGGGATGGCTTATGAAGCTTTAAATAATGCTGTTGAGACTGGAGCCAATATATTAATCGTTGTTAACGATAATCAACAATCTATAGATGAAAATGTTGGAGCTTTAGAAAAACATTTTCAGGGAATAAATGAAACAGCTAATATTTTTACCAATTTAGGTATTCGCTATTTTGGTGTTGTTGATGGAAATGATTATTGTGCAATTCACCAAGCTCTCTTAGCTCAAAAATCACTAAGGGGGGTAAGGGTTCTGCACTGTAAAACAATTAAAGGGAAAGGATATTTGCCTGCTGAATGTGGCGACGCAGCTATTTGGCACGCCCCAGGGAAATTTGATGTGGAAACAGGGGAACGATTTAAGGGCGCGACAAGTAAAACGAAAAAGTATCAAGATGTATTTGGGGAAGAACTGGTGAAGTTAGGAAGGGCAAATAAGGATATTGTTGCAATTACTCCCGCCATGACAAGTGGATCTTCGTTACATCTTTTTAAAGAACAATTTCCAGATCGTTTTTTTGATGTTGGTATAGCTGAACAACATGCGGTTACTTTTGCGGCTGGACTTGCGGCAAGTGGGAAAATTCCATTTTGTACGATTTATTCTACTTTCCTCCAGAGAGCTTACGATCAACTAATTCATGATGTTGCTATTCAGAATTTACCTGTTGTTTTTTGTGTTGATCGAGCTGGTCTAGTAGGTGAAGATGGTACAACACACCATGGAGTGTTTGATATTTCTTTTTTAAGGAGTGTTCCCAACCTCGTTATTCTTTCTCCAAGAGATCAGCAAGAGTTAATTAATGCATTGCATTGGGCTGTTGATAATCTCCAGCAACCAATTGTAATTCGTTATCCTAGAGGAAAAGGTGTTTTAGAAGGTTTACGAGAACCAAAGCCTTTAATAAAAGGAAAAGGAGAGCAACTTGTTAGAGGAAATGATGTAGCCATAATTTCTGTAGGAAAGATGGTACAAGAAGTTTCAAAAGCAATAGACTTACTAAATGAGATGGCGATTTATCCTTCTCATTATGATATCAGGTTTATTAAGCCAATAGATACTTTTTTGTTAAAGTCTATATCAGAAAATTATAAGGCATTAGTTGTGGTAGAAGATGGTGTTGTTGCAGGAGGAACAGGAAGTGCAATAGTAGAGTTTTTAAGTACTATTAATACCAAGTTGGATGTAAAATGCTTAGGAATAGAAGATGTTTTTGTAGAGCATGGTAGTGTGTCTGAGCTTTATAAAGAGGTTGGAATTGATGCTTTGTCGATAAGTCAAGTAATTCAAGAATTCTATTCTTAAAGTCCCAGAATAGGGTTTTCTAAATATTTATTCGAACTCTAGCTAATACTAGCTTTAAAATCCTTACTTTTGCGTGTAAATTAATTTTATATGATTTACTCAATGACAGGTTACGGTAAGGCAGAAAGCAATATCGGAACAAAAAAAGTAACTGTTGAAATAAAGTCTGTAAACAGTAAAACTTTTGACTGTAACCTTCGTACGCCTAGTTTTTTTAGAGAAAAAGAAATGGAGATTCGTTCTTTACTAGCTAAAGAATTGATTAGAGGTAAAATAGAGGTTAATGTAAATTATACAACACTTGAGACAGAACAAAAACACTTTGTAAATAAAGGTTTGGTGCAGCGTTATTATCAAGATTTATTAGAGGTTGTAAATGAATCAGAATTGAGTAATAAGGATAAAATTGATTTTTTGTCTATTGTGATGCGAATGCCTGAGGTGATGCGTTCTGAGAAAGAAGCTTTGTCCAAAGTAGATGCTCAAAGCTATATAGAATTAGTAAAAAGTGCAGTCGAACAATTTATCGCTTTTAGAAAAGAGGAAGGGGTTTCTTTGCAAAACGATATTTTTTCAAATATCCAAAATATTTTAGAGTTATTAGGAAGAGTAGAACCTTATGAACAAGAGCGTATAGAAACTGTTAAGGAGCGAATAAAAAAGAATCTAGAGTCGTTAATTGACAAGCCAAACATTGATGAAAATAGATATCATCAAGAACTAATATACTATATAGAGAAATTAGATATCTCTGAGGAGAAAGTTCGTTTAAAAGCGCATTGTGAGCATTTTTTAAAGACGGCAAATGGAGAGGGTGTCGGAAAAGGAAAGAAATTAGGGTTTATAACTCAAGAAATAGGAAGAGAAATCAATACTTTAGGCTCTAAAGCAAATCATGCAGAGATGCAAAAAATTGTTGTGTTAATGAAAGATGCTTTAGAGAAAATAAAGGAACAAATTTTAAACGTTTTGTAAACCATGGAGAATTTAAAGCACAAAGCGGTAATATTTTCAGCTCCTTCTGGAGCAGGGAAAACAACTATAGTTCATCATCTATTAAAAACATTTGAAGCCTTAGAGTTTTCAATTTCTGCTTGCAGCCGACCAAGGAGGCATAATGAAAGAAAGGGAAAAGATTATCATTTTTTATCTATCGATGATTTTAAAGCAAAAATAGCTAATGATGAGTTTGTAGAGTGGGAAGAGGTATACAAAGATAATTTTTATGGAACATTAAAGTCTGAAGTTGAGCGCATTTGGTCTGAAGGTAAAACGGTTATTTTTGATGTTGATGTAGTGGGGGGACTTAATTTAAAAAAGTATTTTGGAGATAATGCTCTAGCAATTTTTGTAAAACCTCCTTCGATTAATCATTTAGAGAAAAGACTGAGAACGAGAGAAACAGAAACAGAAGCTTCCATTGCTAGAAGAATAGGGAAAGCCGAACAAGAGTTAAAAACTGCCCATAATTTCGATTATGTACTGTTGAATGATAATTTAGAAGTCGCTTTTGCTGAGGCTGAGGAAGTTGTTAATACTTTTCTAGAACAATAAAACAATATGGCTGATTCTTTTGCTATAGATGTAAATCAATTAATTTGGGGTGAAAATCAGGAGTTTTCTAAAAGAATTGGTCTTTATTTTGGAACCTTTAATCCTATACATATAGGGCATTTGATTATCGCTAACCATATTGTCAACAATACACCTTTAGATGAGGTTTGGTTTGTTGTTTCGCCTCATAATCCCCATAAAAAGAAAGCAAGTTTGTTGGCGGACTATCACCGATTAAACTTGGTGAAAGAAGCAATAGAAGATAATGATCACTTCAGAGCCTCTGATATAGAGTTTAAGTTACCACAGCCCTCTTATACAGCTACTACATTAGCTTATTTGCAAGAGCAATATCCTAATAAAGAGTTTACGTTGATTATGGGAGGTGATAATCTCCGTTCACTCCATAAATGGAAAAACTTTGAAACGATTATTGAGAATCACAAAATCATAGTTTATCCTAGAAATAAAACGATACAAGAGGAAAGTTTATTACCTCCTCAAGTTCAGAGTGCTCAAATAGCTGTATTACAAGATGTGCCTTTTATGGATATCTCAGCAAGTTTTATTCGACGATCGATAAAAGAAGGGAAAGATGTTCGTTATTTACTTCCTGAGACCGTTTTGAAGTATATTGATGAAATGAATTTCTATAAGGGATAATTTTTATTTGATTATAGCCAAAAACATGCTTGGCTATCGATTCTTTCTAATATTTCTTTATATTCGTATTCTATGTTTAAAAATCTTACCAAGTTTCAAAAGCGAATAATGCTATTCTTAACATTAGCATTTATTGTGAGTTTTATACTAATTGGAGTGTTGCTTGCAGCCTTAAAAATCATGGAGTTTAGGTTGGATGGTATAGGGAATACTATGGAAGAAATGGCCGTTCAGCATATTATAACAGATGTAGAGGTGAATGAGGATATTCCATTGAATTCAGCAATTTCTGTTACAGATGACCTAACGGTAAACATCGATATGTTTATCTCAACAGAAATTCCTTTTACAGCAATGATTCCTGTGTCTGAAGAGATGTTGGTTCCTATCCGAATGGGAGTAAAAGATTATATTGCTTTAGATACTTTGATATGGGTAAAAGATCAGATTACAATATTGGTGGATGACACTATTCCGTTAGATCAAAAAATGAAAATGACTATTTTTGGTAAAGATAGGGGACCTTCTGTGCCTATTAAATCTAAAATACCATTAAATCAAAGTTTATTGGTTGATTTTGAAGAGCCTTTACCTGTAAAAAGTACAATTCCTGTCGACATGTTGGTTATTGATACATTGCCAATAGGTATAGAAATGAGTATTCCTGTAGATGTAATGGTTCCTGTGAGAATCCCAATAAAGCAGTCAGCTAAAATTAGCTTTAATGGACCAATGCCTGTGGATGCAATGATTCCTATATCAATGAAGATTCCTGTGGATATTCCACTTGAAGAAACTTCGTTAGCAAAGTACTTTAGAAAACTTGCTGAAGGATTGAAAGGGTTAACAAGTACTGACTTGCAAGATGTTTTAGAGGAGGAAGAATAGAGGTTAGTTCTTCTCCATAATTAATGTGACTTTGTTGAAGTCAGCTGCAGCATTCATTACTCTTCGGTATTCCTCAAACTCTTCTTTGCTTAAGCGAACAAAATCATAATACTCATCTGCAATAATGGTTAGCTTATTCGCCTCAAGTGTGTAGCTTGATTCGAACTTCATAATTTCAGTTTCATTCTGTAAATAATTTTCGTTAATGTTGATGTCAGCTAAGTTTTTGACGGTGTATCCCTCGGGAATGTTTACTGTAATAACTCTGTGGTAATTTTTTCTATAATAAGCTTCTAACGGTTGGGTTCTTTCTTTTTCTTGATACATTTCACTTTGGGGACCAATTAGCTCGCCAACCTTAAATAAGTAGTTGCTGCCTGCTTTTTCTACAAAAGCGTTTGATTTTGCGTCTGCAACGACTTTAAGAGGTTCTATTCCAAAGAATTTAGCGTCATCGTTATAAACTGTTTTTGAAATGATTTCTATGTCTTCATTAATAAAGGTAATCTGCTCATCAAGAGCTTCATCTTTTTCTTTTAAGATGTGCATGAATGGTTGCAACCATTTTATATAATAACCTCCTGAACTGCGATCAACTTTTAGGTTGGTTGTTGTCAAATCTTCTTTGTCGAAGTCAACATCTACCAAAATATTGTCAAAATTCTTTTTGTAGTCCACTCCTTTTATGTATTTAACTTTTCCGATTCCACTAGAGAAATCACCAACAGAAACTTCTTTTATGAAAAGCCCATAGCATTCAGAGTATTCAGGTGTGGGGAACCCTAGTCTACTTGATAAATCAGTTGGAGATAAAAATGCATCGATATCTGGGAAATAAATAAGGTATTCATCTAGAAAGTTGTTAGCTTCGAATTCTTGATCAAATTTTAAATCGAAACGGTTTGAAGTTAAGACCAATTCGTGTTTAATGTTTTGTTGGTTCAACATCGCTATAAATAACTTAGTCATCCCTGCTTTATTGGAAATTCTTTTGGATAAAATAAATGAAAGATCACTTAGGTCTGGGCTATAAGAATCCACAAGGTATATTGTGTTTTTGATGTAGTCTTCGATCGTTCTAATTTGAGCATTAAGGTCTCTGGCAATTTTAATGTCTTGATTTTTTAGTGTTTTTACAATTGATTTTTTTACTTTTTTGGGTGGAGACTTGAAGAAAAACGCAAAGATGTTTTTAGTCGAGTTGACATATGAAATAATGTTTCTAACATTAGTAACAGAATTGTAATCTAATTTAAAAATTAAGAATTTTTTGTTTGCATGGTAGGCAGAGTATGTTTCATCTTCCAAGGCAAGATGTTGGTCTATGCTTAAGAACCAATGTTGTCTTTCTGAAGATAATGTATCATAAGTGACGCTATCTAGTCCATTGTAGGTTTTGAATTCGAATAAAAGGTTCGAAGGAGCATATAAGTCAAAATCAATGTCTCTTTTTTCTATGTCACTTTGTAAAGTTATTCGACTACCAGAATACCTCGGTAAAGATTTGATTACCCAATAATAATCAATAATACTTCCTTTTTCGATCCCTTCAAAGGCAAAATATTTATATTCTTGTCCAGTTTCTTCATTTTTGGCAGTCATGATTTTTGAGTCGTCTAATTCGATGATTGTTCCATCTTTTTTTATAACCCTAGCCTTGCTTTGCAAAATAGCAGATGAGGAGCTGTAGGGAAGATATACTTTGTTGTAGTTCTCAATTTCTTCATCAGAATTTAACCAGTACATTTTGTGCTCCAAAGAATATTGTATTAGTGTATTCGCATCTAAAAACTTAAATTCAATTAGATGTTTGTCTTTCAGTTGAACAATATCTTTTGTCGTAAGCTCTTCGGTATTAATTTTTGAAGGTTTTTCTTCCCATTTATACGAACTAAAGGTCGTGTCTTCTTGGGAAAATGAGAGAAAAGAGATGTAGCAAAGAAGAAGTGATATTGATATTTTCATTGTGTTATTCTTTAGATAATACGATAGACTCTTTATATGCTTGTTCAACTTTTTTGATAAACAGGCTGTATTGTTGTACCTGTTTAGCATTTAGTTTTAAGAAGTCTAAAGTTATATTTTGTTTGTATTCGATGAGGTTGTTCTGTTGTTTGTATTCTATCTCACAGTTAAATAGTTCATGACTAATGTTTAAATTTTCAGGAATATAATCGACTTTATATCCTTTTGGAATTTTAAATTGAAATACATCTGTCCTACTAGCTTTAAATTGGTATTCTATAGCACCTTTGTGGTCTTTTTCTGGCTTAAAATATTTTAAATATGGGTCTAGGTTCAAATTGACATAGATATTGTTGTTATCACTTTTCGTATAGCTAGGAATTTCAAAGTCATAAGCAACGATAAAAGGTAAATCATAACTAAACTTATTTTGTTCGTTGATATTTTGAATAGTAAATTTATTATTTCCTTTTTCAAGCTCGTGTTTATAAAACGTTTTACGGTCTTCTAATTTTTGCTT
>JAUHZI010000111.1 GCA_030426105.1 Bacteroidia bacterium
TATATCGGACATTGATGGCATTCATTTTGTTAATAAACAAAGTAAAGCAAATTCGGTGATTTGGACTAATATAGGTACAGGGAGATATCAACTTGCCAACCAAGTCTTGGCTATGCCTATTGAAATGCCAATTTTTGATTCAAAGGTTACATTTTCAAAAATTGGGGAAGTATTGAGTGGAAAATGGAATAACTATGCAAAAGGAAAGGATTATGAAATGATTTTTGTAGGAACTTATGAAGGGAAAAAGCGCAAGCGTTTTGAGAAAGGGGTTCAAAGGGGTGAATTTAATGTTGATGGAAAATGGGAAACTAATTTTAGTCCTGGCGTAGAAGGGGGGTATAATGCTTTAGGTTTATTTGATGAAGGGAATGAATACGTTTCAGGAACTTTTTTAACCGAAACTGGTGACTATCGCTTTTTAGAAGGTGTAGTACGTAATGATTCATTGATTCTATCTTGTTTTGATGGGGCACACGCTTTTTTATTTGAGGCCGAACTTAGTAATGATTCTATGTATGGAGAGTTTTATTCTGGGATACACCATAGAGAGCCATGGGTTGCAGTAAAAAACGATGGGTTTGAGTTGTCAAATCCAGATTCATTAACACGACTAAAAATAGGAGAGGAGCTAGCTTTTAGTTTGCCTTCGGTATCAGGTGTTGAACCGATTGTTTATCCAAGCAATACCTATAGAGATAAAGTGATTATTATTCAAATAATGGGCTCTTGGTGTCCTAATTGTATGGATGAGACAGCATTGTTTACTCAATTTTATAATACATATCATTCAAGGGGATTAGAGGTAATTGCAATAGCTTTTGAAAAGCCAGAAAGTTTAGAAGGTAAAAAGGAAAGAGTTGAAGCGTTAAGAACTTATTTTAATGCGAATTATGATTATGCTATTGGAGGGAAAGCAAGCAAAGTAGAAGCTCAAAAAGTGCTTCCTGCATTGGAGAGTGTATTGTCCTTTCCAACAGCTATATTTATCGATAGAAATGGGCAAATAAGAAAGATTCATACAGGTTTTTATGGGCCTGGAACAGGAACATATTATTTGAATTATGTAAAATCTACCAAAGCGTTTATAGAACAATTATTAAGTGAGTAAAAAGTAGAAAAAATGGCTGTCAACAAAAGTGCATTTCAAAGATATAGAATAATAGACCGTTGTATTCGAAATTCTGCTAGGCCTTTTCCTAGTAAAGAGGATTTGAGGAGAGCTTGTGAAGAAGAGTTGTTTGGTACTGATTCTGTGCATATTTGTGATTCTACGATAGAAAAAGATTTGAGGTATATGCGCGTTGAGCATGACGCACCAATCCGTTACAACAGATTAAATAAAGGATATTACTATAGTGATGAAGATTATTCCCTTGATCAAATGCCATTATCTGAGACAGATGTCGATGCGATAAAAGTTGCTGCTAATATCTTGAGTCAGTTTAAGCATACCACATTGTTTAATCAGTTTGAAGCAGCTATTGATAAAATTGTGAATCGTGTAACGATAGCAAAAGATGTTCAGGATGTGGCTATAGATAAGTTTGTGCAGTTTGAGACAGCGCATAGTATTGAGGGGAATGAACATTTGGAAAAGATTTTGGAAGCTATAAAGTCCAATCGTGTAATTCAGTTTGGCTACCAAAGTTTTCAAAGTAATGAAGGAAAATTGAGGAGAGTTCATCCATATTTATTAAAAGAATATAGGAATAGATGGTATTTGATAGGAAAGAGTGAGGTTAAGAATCGAATGTTAACATTTGGTTTGGATAGGGTATATGACTTGGAATTACTGTCTTTAAAATTTAAAAGAGCTACAGATTTTTCTGCTGACCGATTTTTTAAACATGCTATTGGAATAACTACCAGTGATGCTTTGCCTGTTAATTTGAAAATTGAGACCAATGAGGTTTTATCTAAATATTTATTATCTCAACCTTTGCATCACTCGCAAGAATTGGTAGGAAATGAAAATGGGGCTTATGTTTTTACCTATTATCTTTTGCTAACGTATGAATTGCGAATGCAATTACTCAGTTTTGGAGAAGATGTAAAAGTGCTTGAGCCTCAAGAATTGATAGATGAAATAAAAGACGTTGCTCAAAAAGTATTGCGTCAGTATTAGTTCTTATGTCAGCTTATTTCTTTTTCAAAGGGAATAGAATATTGTAATAAGCGCCTTCTTTATTAATTATTTCAACTGTTCCATCGATTTGATCAATAAGTGAGTCTATTAATTCAACTCCAAGGGAATTACTGTTTTGAAGAGAAAACCCTTTAGGAAATCCTTTTCCATTGTCTCCAATGTATAAATGTACTAGCCTTTTGCTCTTCATAGAGATGTTGCAGGTAATTGAAAAGTTTTCTATTTCAGGTGTGTAACCGTGTTTAAAAGAGTTGGTAATACACTCATTAATAATTAAACTCACTGGTATAATGGTGTCTAAATCCAATTCTTCAAGCTCTATATTTGTTTCTTTAATGACTAGATAGTTCGAAGCATATGAAGCAATCAAGTTTCTAACTAATTCATCGATGTATTCAGCTAAATTAATTGCGCTAAAATTATTGCTTTTATAGAGTTTTTCATGAACAAGAGCCATTGCTGCTACTCGTTTTTCACAATCAACAAAATAAGAGATTGATTTTTCATCTTCAATGGTAGATGCTTGTAATCGTAATAAACTTGTAATGATTTGTAGGTTGTTTTTTACTCTATGGTGAATTTCCTTGATAAGTGTTACCTTCTCTTCTTTACTTATGGCAGTTTCTTTTAAGTTTCTAGATAGTTTTTTGTTGGTGTATAGAATGTAGGATATGCTTAATACGGTTATACCAAGAAGAATAGTGAGAATGAGTAATAAGGTGTTTAAATCTTTTGCTTTTTGTCGTTCTTTTTCTACTGTTTTGTTTGCTGTAATAAGTTCTAGGTTTGTTTTTCTAGAGTTTTGGAGTTTGTTTTCTTGTTGTTCAAATTGATATTTAGCCTCTAATTCTTCTAGACGCTTGATATTTCTGTTTTTTTCAGCTTTTTGATAATAGTTAATATATTTTTTATAATTGGATAACGCGAGCGCTTTTTGGTTGAGTTTTTCATGAATTGTACTGATACTATAATAGAAGTCTCTAGTGTCAATATTAGATTCTTTTTTTAATGAAAGTTGTAAGCCTTTTTGATAGAAAAACAAGGCGCTATCAAGGTTGTTGAGCTCTTGATGAAAATCCCCTAGATTAGACAGGCTAGCAAGTTGAGCTAAGGTATCTTGCACAGATTTTCTTAACTCATAAGCTTTTTTAAAGTAGTTGTACGAGGTGGGAAGTTTATTTTCGTAAAAGTAAATAATAGCCATGTTATTGAAGCTATTGGCTAGAGATGTCTTAGCTCCATTTTTAAGGTTATAATCTAGAGATTTTTGGTAGTGTGTTTTAGCAGAGTCAATTTGTCCTGCATTTTGATATAACATCCCCCATAGGTTTTCAACTATAGGTGTCTCGGCAGTGTCTTTGTTTAAAGAAATGAAATATTCGGTTCGAATTAATTCTATTTTGGCTTTCTCATATTCATTGAGATCAATATACAGTCGAGCTATGTTTAACCTAGGAGAAGTCTGATGAATTGAAGTAGAATCATCTTTTAACTTGTCAATCGCTTTTAAGTAGTAAGCAAGCGCCTCATCAATAGTGCCATTTTCATGATGTACAGTGCCAATTAAATTGAGGGTCTTAGAAATAGATTCATAATCATTGACTATTTTCTTTTGAGCAAGACTTTGATTAAAATATTCAAGAGCTTTGTAATTCTTGTGTCGCCTTTTTTCAGATATCCCGAGAAAGTGATAAATCTCTCCCAACTTATTGTGGTCGTTTACAGCTGTTCCTTTTTCTGCTTTGAAAAGGATTTTTCTAGCACTATCAACATTTTTGTTTAAAAGTTGTTCTATTTGAGAACCAAAATCAAGGTTTTGTTGAGCATAGGAATTTCCTAAGTGTATAACAACGAATACAAAGGTTAGTTTTAAGATAGTAGTCATTTGTTGTGTTCTTAGAATTCTATTAATCAATAATAGTAGCTCGTTACAAAGTTATTAAAAAAACATAAAAGTTTTATGATTGGTCTTGTTATAACTTATGTTCGTGTTTTAATTTTTGTTGTTTGATGTCAGCTTTTAATGATTTTGATTCTACTTCAGATTTGATTAAAGTATTTTAAATGGTTCTATTTTAAGTGTTAAATCATTTATTTTTTAATTGATTAAGGTTCATTTTGAAACAACTTCATTATCTTTGCCCCCGAAAAATAATGAGCCAGTACGAAATAAATAGAGCACTTTCGAAAAGAACAATGGGAGATAAGATAAAAGCATATACAGAATTGATGAAATTGCGTTTGTCATCTCTTGTGATTTATTCTGCAATCTTGGGGTATATGATTGCACCAGGAGCAATCGATTATATGGTGTTGGTTTGGTTGTCAATAGGAGGAGCTCTTGTAACTGGAGCATCCAATGCTTTTAATCAGATTCTAGAACGTGATTTAGATAAGATTATGGAAAGGACTCAAAAAAGGCCTTTACCAAGTGGACGTTTAACAGTCAATGAAGCACTTGTTTTTTCCTTTTTTATTGGTGCAATCGGTGTCGGCTCTTTATTTATGATTAACATATTGTGTGCGTTGTTAGGAGTGTTAGCAATGGTTTTGTATGTTTTAGCATATACTCCTTTAAAAAGAAAAACTCCGTTAGCTGTTTTTGTTGGCGCTATTCCAGGGAGTTTTCCTCCAATGTTAGGTTATGTCGCCGCTACAGCTGATTTTGGTCTAGAGGCAGGAGTTTTATTTGCTGTACAATTCTTTTGGCAGTTTCCTCATTTTTGGGCAATAGCATGGAAATTAAATGATGATTATTTAAAAGCTGGTTTCAAGATGCTTCCAACACTTGGAGGAAGAAATAAAGCTAGTGCATTTCAAATTTTTATATACACAGCAATGTTGCTTCCTGTAGGAGCAGCTCCATATTTAATTGGCTTATGTAATGTATATTCTGTTCCTCTATCTTTAATCTTAGTGTTCCCAATGTTTATCGCTTCTATGCGTCTTTATTTAACCTTGGAGATGGAATATGCTAAAAAAGTAATGTTTGCATCATTTTACTATTTGCCCTTAATTCAAATTGTGTATTTACTCACTAAAATATCCTAATAGAGATGATGAAAGATGTAGTAAAGAATTCGATGCCCAAGAAGGAGTATCAAAAAGTAGCGAAACAAATTGTTTGGGTAGGTATTATTGCTAGTGTAATGTTATATGCTGGTTTTACCAGTGCTGTTTTCGTTAGTATGATGGATAAGTTTTGGGTTGATATAAAATTGCCTGAAGCTTTTATGTTAAGCACAATAGTTATAATAGCAAGTAGTTTGACATTGTTTTTAGCCTCGTTTTTTGCAAAAAAAGGTAATAAAAAAATGGTAATAGCTTTTGTCGGTATTACTTTTTTATTGGGGATTATTTTCTCTATATCTCAGTTTAAAGGCTGGGGGCAATTGGTTGCAGATGGGAACTATATTGCAGACAAAATTTTCTTTGATTATGGTTCTTATGGAAATCAATATACTGTTTTAAAAAATGGCAAGGAGATTACACATGACGGGTATACTTATTTTATAGATGGTCAAGCTCTTTCGGAAGCAGAGATAGAAGAATTAAAGCGTTTTTCATATCAAGTTTGTAAAGATGAATTGGCACTGAGAGATGTCCCTTACAGTATCGAGAATTATGGGAAGCCTTTCTCTATTCAGAATGTAGCTAACAATGAAGTTGTGGAATTTAAAAATGGAATAGCTTATTTAGGAGGAGATTCTCTAACTTTTTCTCAACGAAATGAATTGTTTAAGTTTTCTTTTGGAGTATATCATGACATGCCTTTCTTTATGTTGAAAGGAAAGTACGGAGAGGATTTTTCGATTAATTTGAATGGAGAGAAACTTGATTTTGAAAATAGAAAGCTTTATTTCCCTGAGCGTGTATTAACAGAAGATGAAATCAATAGGATTAAAAAAACAGTTTTCCAAGGGGGAAAAGAATATTTAATTAGTAAGGGTAAAGTATACTTGGATGAACAGGAAATTGATATCGCTAATTTTGAAACATACATTGACCTAAATAAAGGTATTCAAGTGCATCTTAAAAATGGAGAGTGGACTCAATTGAGACAGGAGTTAAATACAATTCAGTATGGAGAGTTTTATCAAACTGGAAATGTTGCAAGTTCATATGTTTGGATTTTAACCATTATACACTTTTTGCATTTAATAATAGGTCTAATCGTTATTTTAGCTCTCTTTATTAGGGCAATAAAAGGAATATACAACAAAGAAAATCAGTTAGGATTAATCGTAGGTGGAATTTTTTGGCACTTTTTAGGTGCATTATGGGTCTATTTATTCGTATTTTTACAATATATTCATTAAACTTGCACCGATTATAAAAAAATAACAATGGCAGCACACACAGAAAAAGTTGATGGAGCAACGCTTTGGGGAGGAAACGGCTCTCCTTTTAGAATTTCTTATGGAAAGCAGATGATGTGGTTCTTCTTGCTTTCAGATGCATTAACGTTTGGAGCATTATTAACAGCTTATGGTTACGCACGTCACCAAGCAGTTGATTGGCCAATTGCAGAGGAGGTGTTTAATGCAATGCCTTTCTTAGGTGAAGGGTACCCATTAATGTATGTTGCATTAATGACATTCATCCTTATTATTAGTTCGGTAACAATGGTGTTAGCTGTTGAGGCTGGCCATCGTTTAGATAAAAAAGGAGTAATCAAATGGTTAACTTTGACTGTAATAGGAGGAGCTTTCTTCGTGGGATCTCAAGCTTGGGAATGGGCTCACTTTATTCATGGTACTGAGCATGGAGCACATATTGGAGATACTGTGATTTATGGAGCTAATTTATTGGAAAATGAATATGCACCTCTAACTCCACAGTTTGCCGATTTCTTTTTCTTTATTACTGGATTTCACGGTTTTCACGTATTATCAGGAGTTGTTATTAATTTAATCATATTGATTCAAGTTGTAAAGGGAACTTACGACGATAGAGGACATTTTGAAATGGTTGAGAAAGTTGGTTTATATTGGCACTTTGTAGATTTAGTATGGGTGTTTGTATTTACATTCTTCTACTTAATCTGATACTATTATTTAGTTTTTAACTAATTTAAACACACATTAAAAAATGGAAAGAGACGATTTAATATTAGACCATTCATATTCTGTAGCTGCTAATCACGATGAGGAGCATGGAAAACAAATAAGAAAAACTGTTTGGAAAGTAACAGCTATCCTATCGATTATTACAATTATTGAAGTAGGATTAGGAATGACTATAAAGCAAGGAACTGATTTATGGCCTATCGTAAAGTGGAGCTTTATTGTAATGACAATAGTTAAGGCTGGATATATTGTTTTAGTTTTTATGCACTTAGGTGACGAAAAGAAAAGCTTTAAATGGATGTTGTTTGGTCCATATTTCATTTTTATGTCATACTTAATATTCCAAGCAATTACAGAAGCGAATCATCAACATGATTTATTGCATGGAGATGCTAAAACAGAAGTAGTAGAGCAGGAAGCTGGACACACAGAACATTAAGAAAATGTCAAAAATAAAACGTATAGCGTTATTTGCCGGAATGTTTGGACTTCCGGCTTTTTTTATTGGTTTTTTTTTGATGGGAGAACAACAGTACCATCAAACACCTTATTTTGGTCAACCTACAATAGTAGGCAATGACACTATTCAATACCATATCCCAGAATATTCATTCGAAGATATTGATGGAAAGGTTTATAATGCTGATAGTTTTAAAAATAAGTATGTTGTATTTAATTTTTTAGAATCTACATGTCCATTTGAGGGGTGTAATATCAATTTTAAAATATTTAAATATTTGATTTACGATGAATTTGAACAAAATAAAGGGTTCGAAGATGCTGTAATTGTAAGCCAAATATTTGGAGAGGATGCAGACGAAAGAGTTAAAACTTTACGTAAGGACCTAAGTTTAGATAAGAATAAGTGGATTTTTGTTAAAGGTGATTATCAACCTTTTTTTGACCTTGAGTTGGAAAGAGGAAATCCTTGGAATAAAGGTGATACCATATACGGTTATGAAAGAGAAGCTTATGTTATGACAATATTAAAGGATCGTGACGGTTATTTAAGAGGTAAATATGTAACAACATTGGCAGATGAAGTAATGCGTATCACAAAGGATATTAGCATGCTAGAGAAAGAACAGAGAGATCGAAAAAAAGGACAGAAATGAGAAGTTATTTTTTGATAATAAGCGCAGTTATTGTATTACTTGGAAGTTGTTCGGAAAGTGAACCATTACAAATTTTTGGACCTAAAGAGTTTATTGAAGGAGTAGATAAAGATACTGTGTATCATACTATTCCTTTTTGGAGTTTTGAGAATCAAGATGGCAAAATGGTAGGAACCAATGATTATCAAGGAGAATTATATATTGCTGATTTTTTCTTTAGTCACTGTCCTTCAATTTGTCCAACTATGCTTGAAAATATGAAGCATGTGCAAAAAGAATTAGAGGATTATAATATCAATATAATATCTTATACAGTTGACCCTAAGAATGATCATGTAGAACGACTTAAATGGTATACAGAAAATAATCAAATAGATACAAAGAATTGGAATTTTGTAACAGGAATTCAACAAGATATATATGAGTTAGGTGTTAAAGGTTACCTAGTCCCAAATCAAGAAGATGCTTTAGCTCCTGGAGGGTTTTTACATTCTGAAAAGTTTATCTTAATTGATAAAAAATCTAGAATTCGAGGATTCTATGATGGAACAGAAGAGCATGATATTGAGAAGTTGATAAAAGATGTTAAAACACTTAGTCAAGAGCAATAAAAGCTGATAAACTCTCATTAACTTTGTACTATTCTAATTATTAAGTAAAGCATATGAAAGGGGAAAATACTTTAAATTCAGAGGAATTAAAATATAAAAAATTAATTATCGTTTTGTCTATTGCTATACCATTAGCAGTTGCGGCATTGTTTGGGATCAAAATACCAAATGTAGGACCTTTAACTTTTTTACCTCCTATATATGCAACAATCAATGCTATAACAGCAGTCGCTCTTGTTGCAGCTGTTGTAGCAATAAAAAAAGGGAATAGAGCGCTTCATGAAAGATTAATGCAATTCGCATTAGTATTATCATCTTTGTTTTTAGTTTTATATGTGACCTATCATATGACTTCAGATTCTACTGTTTATGGAGGAGAAGGAGTTATAAAATATGTTTATTACTTTATTTTGATAACGCATATTATTCTATCGATAGGGATTATTCCTTTGGTTTTGATTACTTATGTTAGAGCATTATCAAAGCATTTTACAAATCATAAGAGAATAGCAAAAATAGCATTCCCTTTGTGGTTGTATGTGGCAGTTACTGGAGTGGTAGTTTATCTAATGATTTCACCTTATTACGTATAGAATGTTATTAAATACTTTTGAAGCAGAAACAACAACTAGTGTTTTAACTCGATTAGAGGCAATTGCACATAATACACAACCTTTATGGGGAAAGATGAATGCTGCACAAATGTTAGCACACTTAAATGTTGCTTATGATATGGCATACCATGAACAAAAGAAAAAAAGTTCTTGGGTCACCAAATTGTTATTAAAAGCTTTTGTGAAAAATATAGTAGTAGGGGATAAACCTTATAAAAGAAATTCAAGAACTGCACCTGCATTTTTAATCACTTCTGAAAAAGAATTTGAAGCAGAAAAGTTACGTTTTATTGAAAATGTAAAAATTACAGAGCAAAAGGGGGTAGCATACTTTGACGGAAAAGAGAGTGCCTCTTTCGGGCCACTAACAGCCAAAGAATGGAGTAACTTATTCTATAAACATATAGATCATCACTTTGCACAGTTTGGAGCTTAGCTTATTTAACACTTTTAAGACATTTCTTGGGAAGATTTAAGGTATCTTTGTAGTCTATACTAAAACATACTATGAATACAATTAAATTTAACCATACAGACAATGCAGAGTTTGTGAAGGTCTTGCGGAAGCGAGTCAACAATTACTTTAAAGAAAATAAGATTACAAAGTATGCTAACTTTGGTATGAAACTGAAAACAGTTATCATGCTGACAATTTATTTTTTACCATTAATTTTGATGCTGACTGGAGTCGTACAAAATATTTGGTTAATAGGAGTAATGTGGGGAGTGATGGGAATTGGTATGGCAGGAATTGGTTTCTCTGTGATGCACGATGCGAATCATGGGACTTACTCTAGGAATCAGAAAGTTAATAAAGCTATAGCATTTGTCATTAGTCTTATAGGCGGTTCTTCTATTAACTGGAAAATACAACATAATGTTTTACATCATTCTTATACCAATATTGACGGGCATGATGAAGATATTGATCTAGAACCTTTATTGCGTCTATCTCCTTCTCAAAAGAGATATAAAATTCACCGCTTTCAGGTTTTTTACGTTTGGGGGCTATATAGTATTATGACTTTGTATTGGTTCTCAATTAAAGACTTTGAACAAATAAAGCGTTATAAAAATAAGGACTTGTTGAAAGGGCAAGGAATCACATTCAATAAAGCATTGTTAGGGATTATTATCAATAAAATACTTTATGTAGGTGTGCTCTTAGCATTACCACTAATTTTTGTGAATATTCCTTGGTGGCAGACAGTAATAGGTTTTGTGATTATGCATTTGGTTTGTGGTGTAATGTTATCGACTGTATTTCAATGTGCTCATGTTGTGGAGGAAACAGCTTTTTTTACAACCGATAAAAACTCTAGCATGGAAAACAATTGGGCAGTTCACCAAATGAAGACAACCTTAAATTTTGCGCAAAAAAATCGTTTATTATCTTGGTTTATAGGTGGTCTTAATTTTCAAATAGAACACCATTTATTTCCAAATATCTGTCATGTTCATTATCGCAAAATATCTAAGATAGTAAAAGAAACAGCGAAAGAATTTCATTTACCTTACCACACCCAAAAGTCATTTTGGAGTGCACTAAGAAGCCATGTAATGTTTTTGAATAGGTTAGGGGTAGGGAAGATTTAAAAGCTTTGAATTAAAAACTAAGAAGCCCTTTCATATTGTATTGAAAGGGCTTTTTTTTATTTACTCTTTAAATGAACAATGGGGATTAAAACTTCTTCTAGGCTGATTCCTCCATGTTGGAA
>JAUHZI010000276.1 GCA_030426105.1 Bacteroidia bacterium
CAAGATGGTTCTACTAGTGAAATTACAGGTAGACAAGCTTTTGGAAATGCATTAGTTGGTACAGATAATAGAGTTAAACTTGATGTTAATCCAATTAAACCAGAAAAAGTTACTTCATATGAAGTTGGATATAGAAGTATTATTGATTTAAATAGTAGAAATATATTAGAGTTAGACATTAATGGGTATTATAACCAGTATAACGACTTTGTAGCATTCAAAGATGTTATTGTAGCTAATTATGGAGGTTTAGAAGCAGATGGAACACCAGACGCACAAGCTGATGCAGCAATAGATAATGGAGATTATACTTCGTTTGTACTTAATACAAATACTTCAGCTAATGTTGACTCGTATGGTGTAGGTGTTGGGTTAAATACGAAAGTATTTAAGACGTTTAATTTAGGAGCTAATTATACATATTCAAAATTAGTTTTTGATCAAAGTGATGATCCAACTTTTAAAGCAGGATTTAATACACCAGAGCATCAAGTAAAGGTAATGTTTGGAAATCCAAACTTATTTAAAAACTTTGGGTTTAATGTGAATTTAAGATGGCAAGATGAGTTCTATTGGCAGTCAAGCTTCTTAGATGATACAGTAGATGCAAGAACTGTATTGGATGCACAAATAAACTATAGAGTACCAGCTATTAAATCAAGATTTAAAATAGGAGGAACTAACTTAACAGGTAACGAATATATGGTTGCACCAGGATCAGGATTAATTGGTTCTATGTACTATGTTTCTTGGACAATTAATGACTAGAAATAGTTATAAAACTGTAAAACAAAAAGAGGCGTGAATTAATTCACGCCTCTTTTTGTTTTATAAACTTGTAAGTTTACTATCCGTTTTCAGAATCGTTAATTATCCCTAATCGCTTAGCACGTTGTTCCCAGCTTTTTCTAGCTAAGCTTTGTAGATTAGCTACGTTATCGCTCTCATCCATTATTTCATACCCTAAAAGCGTTTCTATAACATCTTCTTGAGTAACTAAACCACTAACAGCTCCATATTCATCTACAACTAAAGCTAAATGTTCTCTTTGTTGAATTAATTTTTCAAATAAATTAGGAATAGACAATTCTCTACTGGCTATTATAATTTCTCTCTTAATTGTCTTTAAAGGTTCATTTCCTTTATTATCAACCAAAGAAAGTAACAACTGATCCTTTAAAACATATCCAGTTATGTTGTCTGGGTTTTCAGCATATACAGGTATTCTAGAAAATCGTAAAGGTCTATTTTCATTGAAAAAGGATTCAATGCTTTGGTTTTCGTCAGCAGTAGTAAGTACCGTACGAGGTGTCATAATATGTTTAGCCTGAACCTCTTTAAAGTTTAGCATATTTCTAATTACTTTACCCTCACTTTCATGAAAAACACCTTCTTGCTCAGCAATATCAGTCATAGCAGAAAAGTCTTCTCTGCTTAAAACACTTTCACCATGTGCTCCTTTACCAAATAGTTTAGTAAATAATTGAAGTACCCATATAATACCAGTGTATTTACAGAAGAAAATTAGCACATTTAAAGCTTTGGTTGTAAAGCCAGCTAGAGACTTCCAATAAGTTGCTCCGATAGTTTTAGGAATAATTTCTGAAGCAACTAAAATTAAAATAGTCATTATAGCAGAAACGATAAAAACACCGTTTCCTTCATCATTAAATATTTTCTTTGCCTGAGCACCAACTAAGATAGCTCCTACAGTATGAGCAATAGTATTTACTGTTAAGATAGCAATAAGAGGTTTGTCTACATCTTTTTTTAATGTCTCAAGATCTTTTGCATAAGCTTTCTCTTCTTTCTTTTTAACATTCACAAAAGTAGGAGTAACACTAAGTAGAACAGCTTCTAATATAGAGCATAAAAAAGAGAAAAATATAGATAAGGTGGCGTAAACAATTAATAGTGTCATTCGTTAAAATTTTTAGGCTAAAATACGTAAAAAAGAAAACCTCAAGAATATGTTCTTGAGGTTTTGAAATTATGTTTTGTTTTTCTAGAAACCGTAATTTATTCCTAGACCAAACACTTCTCTAGTTTGAAATCCTCTAAAGGCGTTGTCGTCATAAATAGTTTGCATAGAAAGATTTGCAGATAAGTATTTGTTAACTTTCATTACTACGTTAACAGTATAGTCAATATCTACATTTTGAAAATCTTCTAAATAGTTACTATATAAATTCAAGATATTTTCTACAGATACATTTTTCATTACATCTAATTTGTAATAGGCATTAACTGCAGCACCTAATTCATAACGGGTGGT
>JAUHZI010000277.1 GCA_030426105.1 Bacteroidia bacterium
CCGAAGCTGTTCCCGCAACTGTAAGCTATTAAGCTTGTAACAAATACTCAAACCACTGTTTTTTAAATGGGAAGGTATGTTGCAAGACGCAAGCCAGGAGACCTGCCAAGATTCAACATGTAATTCGAACTTTCGGGATAAAAGTTTGAGGGTGGTTTTTCTACGCTTATATTTTTCCTGATTTTAAACTTTAATGATTAAGTAGTAATGAAAAAAAAAGTACTTTACTTAAGTGTTTTAACATCATTTTTTGCGTTTAATATCAATGCGCAAGAACAAGAAAAAACAATACAACTAGATGAAGTTGTAATTTCAGATTCTAAATTCAATTTAAAAAAGGAAAATTCTGGAAAAGTTATTCATAAGATAACAGCAGAAACTATTGAAAGAAGTAGCGGTAAAAATGTTGTTGACTTAATTAATAATATTTCAGGAATTGAAATAAACGGAAACACGAGTTCACCAGGACAAACTTTAGGGGTTTTTGTAAGAGGAGGAAGCACTAAAGAAGTAGTAGTATTAATCGATGGGATTCAAGTATCTAATCCATCAAGTAGCTCTGGAAGCTTCGATTTAAGATTGTTAGATTTAAATGATGTAGAATCAATAGAAGTAATTAAAGGAGCTGCCAGTACTTTATATGGAACAGGTGCAGCGACAGCAGTAATAAATATTAAGCTAAAAGAAGCTAAATCAAATAAAACGAATGTTGCATTATCGTTATTTGGAGGAACAAATAATGACCAAAATACTAAAAGTGGTACAAGTATCCAGAGTTCTGCGAATGTTAATGGAAAAATCAATGATTTTAACTACTTAGTGAGTTTTTCATCTCTTGATACAAAAGGAACATCATCTGCAAGAGGAGAAAATGGAGAGCCTTTTAAAAATGATCCATTTCAACGTATTTCTACCAATGTGAAATTAGGTTATAAATTTAACGATAAGTTTTCCATCAATACTTTAGGGAGTTATAGTGAATTTACCAATAGTTATGATGGAGGCTCTTTTGTTGATGCTGATAATGTTTCATTAGATAAAAGCTATAGAGTAAGTTTATCTCCTAAATATGTATATGGAAAAGGTAGTGTACAAATAAACATGGCCTACAGCAAGTACGATTCAGATAGAGTTAACACTCAATATCCAGGAATAAGTCAAGGTGAAAACTATATTGCTGATGCGTTTTTAAAGCATGAATTTGATAAAATATACTTTTTAGCTGGAGTAAACTTCCAACATAATACAATTGAGACCTATTCAATTCCTTACGGAGAAACTGAATTAACAAAGACTGAGTATTCTGAAGAGCCAACAACAAAATTGATAGATCCATATATGAATGCTGTTTATGTATCAGATTTTGGATTGAATGTAAATGCAGGAGTTCGATTAAATAACCATAATAAGTATGGTAACCATTTTGTATATAACGTAAACCCATCTTATAGAATCAAACAAGAAAACGGCTATATTAAATTCTTAGCATCATATAGTACAGCTTTTATAGCTCCGTCTGTTCAAGATTTATATGCTTCTTGGGGAAATGTTGACTTAGAACCACAAGAGAGTGTAACATATGAAGGTGGAGTAGAGTATAAGTTAAACTCATTAGTACTTAATGCTGTTTATTTTAACAGAGATATAGAAAATATAATTGCATATAATCCTACAACTTATTTAATGGATAATATTGGCGATGCTGTTGTAAATGGAGTTGAGTTTAATGTAAATTATAAACTATTAGAAAGTTTAGGATTGAATACTAATTACACCTACACAAATAACAAAGAAACAGCAATTAGAATTCCAAAGCATAAAATAAATGCAGGAGTGAATTATGAAATTAAGGCAACTAACTTATCATTAAATTATCAATATGTTAGTGATAGAGATGATACAGATTTTAGAGGGTTTCCTTATGAAAACATTTCTTTAGAGTCATATTCGTTGTTAGATTTTTCAGCAAACCATAAGTTAAACGATAATGTAAAGTTATTTTTAGGA
Organism: Bacteroidia bacterium; assembly: GCA_030426105.1. Lineage (GTDB taxonomy): Bacteria > Bacteroidota > Bacteroidia > Flavobacteriales_D > Parvicellaceae > S010-51. The sequence goes on from JAUHZI010000277.1 coordinate 2,008, forward strand.
GTAACTAATATTTTAAATGAAGATTATCAAGAAACTTTAGGATATACAACTTTAGGAAGAAATTATAAATTAGGAGTTCGTTTATCCTTTTAATTTATAGGTTGTCCCCCAATAAACAGGGAAATATTGCTATGAATAAGCTCACCACTTGGTGAGCTTTTTTTATAAAAATTTTTCTTGTATTTCTTTAGAAGGAATCATGCACGCTTCTTTTTTACCAAACCATTTATAGCGATTTTTAGCAATATAATCGTATACAAT
>JAUHZI010000112.1 GCA_030426105.1 Bacteroidia bacterium
TTCAGATGGTAAGGGATTTGATTTTTCTCAAATAGCTGAAGGTATTGGTGGTGCTGATTTCTCAGTGTTGTTTGGAATCTTTTTTCCTGCTGTGACAGGTTTTACTGCAGGGGTCGCAATGTCAGGAGATTTGAAAGATCCTAAAAAATCGATTCCATGGGGAACAATGTTAGCTATTGGAACAGGTTTATTAGTTTATATCACACTTGCGATATTTATTAATTACAATATTCCAGTAGCAGAATTACAAAATAATAACAATGCATTAGTAGAGTTTGGTTATTATGGAACTTATTTTGTTACAGCTGGAATTTGGGGGGCGACACTCTCTTCTGCACTAGGAGGTATTTTAGGAGCTCCAAGAATTCTACAAGCAATGTCAATAGACAAAATTACTCCTCGTTTTTTCGCTAGAGGAGTAGGGGAAGATAATGAACCACGTAGAGCTTTAATGCTAACATTTGTACTTGCTGAATTAGGTATTCTGATTGGGGAGTTAGATGTTATCGCAGAAATTGTGGCAATGTTTTATATGGCTGCTTATTTGTTTATTAACCTTTCTTGTTTCCTTGAACAATGGGCAAGTCCAGATTTTCGCCCAACATTTAGAATCTCAATATTCGTTCCTTTGGTGGGAACAATAGCGACCTTCTTATTAATGATTCAATTGAACCTTGTTGCGGCGTTAGTTTCTGTATTCATAATGGGGCTTATCTTTTTATGGTTAACACGTAAGCAGTTAGAACTAGGTTCTGGAGATGTATGGCAAAGTGTATGGAGCTCTGTCGTTAAATTAGGACTAAAAAATTTAAATAAAAAAACAACTCATAATCGAAACTGGGAACCTAATATCTTATTGTTTAGTGGTGGGACAAAGGCAAGGCCACATTTATTAGAGTTTAGTAAATCAATAGCAGGAAGAAATGGAATGATTTCGAATTTTGATTTAATTGAAAATAAAGAAGCCCAATTATTATTTCCTAAACACAAGCAATCTATTGCACTTGATGATATCCATGACGATTCTATTTTTCATCGAAAACAAGAATGTAAAGATATATATACAGGTATTGAAGTCATAGCCGAAACGTACGGGTTTTCTGGAATAGAGCCGAATACTGTTTTAATGGGATGGGCAAGAAACACCAAAGATCCTTCGCGTTTTTCAGCTTTGACAAACTCCTTGCATCAATTAGATTATAATGTATTATTTCTGGATTATGATGCTGAGAAAGGTTTTGGAAAAAAGCAAAAAATAGACATTTGGTGGAATGATATTTCGCAGTTGAGCTATCTAACAGTTCAGCTAACGAAATTATTAATGACCTCTAGTGATTGGTCTAACGCTTCTGTACGATTTTTCTTCCTAAATAATGATAATGGATTACAGTATTCTATAAAGAAAGCAATTGAAAAGCGAACAGAAGAATTAAGAAATCAAGTTACAATTGAAGTCATTAACAATGAAATAGAGCAGAAAAATTTCTATGAAGTTGTTAAAACTTACTCATTTGAATCTGATTTAATCATCATCGATTTACCAGAATTGGATAAATCCAATGAAGCTCATTTTGTAGCATTAACAAATGATTTACTATCAATACTAGGAACAACATTAATCGTTAAAGGATCATCACATTTTCATGATGGTTTAGGTGTTAATTCCGCGATAGAGAAAGAGTTTAATACTATTTCAAAGAATCATTTAGAGGTTAAATTAGAAGAAGAGCTACCTGCTTTAGGGCAAGTTGCTTTTAATCAAGCGCATCAAGTTGTTGAAAGCTTCGATCAACAATTGTTAGTTTCCAATGAAAACTTTGTCAATACTGTATACAACCCTTTAAACAAGGTTTATGAAGTGTTTTCAGCAGTGATCTCCGATGAGAATATTAAAACAGATGACGTTTTTGATCAGATAGAACAGTTATTGGTTGATATTCAGGAGAACAGATTAAGTGCAGTAGGAGAAGGGATAGCGATAGGAATAAAAAATCAAATTAAAAACATTAAAGCTTCGATCGAAGCGTTGCCGTTTCAAGTTGTTCGAGAATTTGCAACACATGAATTAGAAATAAAAGCAAGTGACTCATCAAAATTAATAAAGCAGAAGAAACGATTAACCAGATGGACGAAGCATCCTAAATCGAAAGTTAAGCTTCAATCCATAGCACAACATCATTATGAAAACGGTTATCTAGTTGAATTTAAAACTAAATTAAATACCATTGGATTAGCTTCATTTCAATTGAATGTTGTCATAAAAAAATGGCTATTAGAGTGGGCAGATTTAGAACAAGAAGCAGAAAAAATAGCTGCACTAAAAGAATTAGGAGAAGCATTACATCAGCATATTCTAAGGTATAAACAACGTACATACAATGTACTAAATAGGTTGAGCAGAAAGTATAGTAATTCTATTTTATTAGATGCAAATAAATTAGAAATAAAAGACCTTGTTATACTAAGAGAAGAGGAAAGAAGTGCTAGTGCATTAAAAGGAATTTATGAATCCATCTCAAACTATCCATCGACATGGAAAGATAATACTGGGTATTTACTAAATCAGTTAAGTGTTAATGTAAGTTTATTAAAACTAAAAGAGCTACTAGTTCCTCAGGTAAGAGCTTTAAATACTGAAATTAAGAATAAAGAAATAAACCCAATTATAGCTATAGCGGAAACAGTAATGGAAGAGGCAGATAGCCTAGAAGTTGATAATCTAATAGATTTAGAAAATAAACTTTTAGAGTTGGGAATTGATTTTAATGTAGAACATTTTGTCCAGGAATTAACTGAAGAGATAGAAAATAAGATTAAAGAATTTTGTAGAGATGTCGAAGTTATCCCATTAAAAGCGCTGAATGAGTTTGAGCAACAACAAGATGAAATTATTCCTGATCAAATTAATGTACGTAGAGTAACCGATTATCTAATTGAAAATGAAATTATCAATGAAGTAAATAGTTTATTGCATCTTATTGCTAATGAAGTGAAATCAGAATCGTTGAAAATGGAAAATAGCATTCGATTATTACAATTTTCAATAACAAGCCAAGAAGAAGATGCAATTTTACTGAAAAAAGTTAAAGATAAAGTTCAATTAGAACTTTCAGAGTCGATGACACACCTTGAAACAGTAGGAGAGCGATTGTCCATAGAAATAGAGCAAATTATAGCACATTTAAAAACAATTTTAGTGGATGATATAGTATTGGGTAGAGCAGAAAACCTCAATGGTATTATCAGAAGAGAGAAGGCGAAAAAAGGTTATAAAAAATATACAAGAAGAGCAAGTTTTATCATTGAGAAAACGAATAATAAAATTGATAAATTAGTTATAAAAGGAAAAGATTTATTGGCGATATCAAGTCACCAATATCGAACAAAAGCGCTTCAAAATCCGCACTCTAAAATAGGAGCATTTGTCGATAAGGTTTCTATATCTAAAGCCGTTAATCAACAAATTCCTTTTTACTACCAACAGTTGTTTACTGGAAAGCATAATGCACCAACAACGCCTTTATCAAATCGAACTACTGAAATAGCTCAGTTTATGAATGCCTATGAAAAATATCAGTTCGGTAAAAAAGGAGCAATTTTATTTACAGGAGAATATCATTCGGGAATGAGCTATCTCATTGAAAATATATTGAACATCAATGACTTTGGAGAAGTTTTAAAAATAGAAAAACCTTCCATGAATTTTGGAGATTCAGAACGTTTGATAGAAAGAGCTTTTAAAAATGCTTCTGGACAAAACTTATCCATCGATGAAATTATAAATAAGTTACCTCGTAATTCTGTAGTTTTGGTCGAAGATATCGAATTGTGGTGGACAAGAACTGAAAAAGGAACGTTGACTTTAGCTCATTTTAATGCGCTAATACAAAAGTATCGACATAAAGTGCTATTTCTTCTAAGTTGTAATACACATAGTTATCAATTGCTTAGAAAAGTTGTGAGTATTGATGCTAATTTATTAGAAACAATTACACTGAGCCCTCTAAAAATTCAGGATATTCGAATTGCTATTCTAAGTAGACACAGAAGTGGTGGACTTCAATACGAATGGAAAGGTAAGCACGAAAAAGAATTAGGGAAGCGTAAAGAAAATCAAATTATAAAAAGAATTGCAAGTGTTTCTGAAGGAAATATAGGGGCTTGCTTTTATACATGGTTGGGGAATATAGAAAGTGTTCAAAATAATACATTAATATATTCAACTATCGAACAGCAAGAGCTTCCCAATGTATTGACAATTGAACAGGACAATATTTTACTCCAAATCTTATTGCATAAAGAGCTTTCGTTGAAACGATTGGAGAAGATTTATAAATTTGAAAACAACGAACAACTATTTAATAATGTTGAAAGTTTGTTTAGAATGGGACTAATTAGTGAGATTGGAGTAAAGAATTATCAAATTAATCCTTTTGTAGCCTTAAAAGTTGTGAGGCATTTAAGAAGGAAAGAACTAATAAACTAGAACGATAAATGGATTTTCAAAACATACCTTTTAGAATAATTGTATTGCTATTGATTCAAGCATTTTGGATTGTCAGCTTTTTTATGGTGCTTCAACATGTTGTGATTCGTATGATAAAAAAAGAACGTTGGCATGATTGGTTAACGTTTTATGTACCCTTAATCCGCAATACTGTATGGATTTTGTTTATCGTTAGAATTATATATACGTTTGGAAAATACCAGCCATTGTTAACATTGGCCATAACTGGAGTCGTGTTAGGGCTAACTTGGAGTATTCTTCGTGACTTTGTACAAGGAACAGTATTTCGATTTCAAAAAGGAGATATTATAGGTCAACAAATACAGCTCGATAATTTCAAAGGTAGAATTATAAAGATGGGGGAGACCAAGATAAGTATAGAGCTTAAAAATGGGGAAATTGTTCAGTTGCCTTATAGTAAACTTTTTACAAACGTTTTAATCAAACCGATATCCAATCGTCAAATTAAGAATCAAACATTGATATTACCTATTTCAAATCAAGTTAAAATTGAAGAGATAAAAGCTGTTTTGACCAATAAAATTATAGCTTACCCATGGGTTGTTATAAATAATGGTGTGAACGTCGAATTCTTTAATGATGAAGAACATCACCGGAAAGTAAAGTTATCTTTTGCAATATCTTCAAGTGCTAAAGGAATCTTAATAGAGGATGAACTAAGGAGTTTAGTAGCTGGTATATAGAGAATGAAGACAACGATAAAAATATTGAGGTCTATAGCTATTATCTTTATCGTAGTAATTATATTTAGAGGATTTCTCTATAGAGTTTGTTTTTCATATGAAGTTACACAGGAAAGAAAAAATATTGAGCTAACTAATCTCAGCTTTGTTCATATTATAGATAGCCTTTCAAAAGATGATATGGATATTCATGAAATTATGGCGTTAAGTCAAGAGCTTACCAATGAGAATTTAACATTTACTTTTACAGATGTATCACCTGATCCAAACTCAGCTATAGAAATTGGTAAAGCTAATTGTATAGGATATTCTTCAATGTATAACGCAATAGGGAATTATTTGATTAGAAAAAAAGGCTTAGCTAGCCAATACAAGTTTGTTCATGTTGTAGGTAAAATAAGTTTTTTAGGAATGGATATACATGGACTATTCGATAGTTCATTTTTCAAAAACCATGATTTTAATCAAATGATTGATAAGGATAAGAATGAACTTATTGCTGTTGATCCCAGTTTGAATGATTATTTTTGGATTGATTTTGTAGCCTGTAAATAATATTAATACATTGCTACACTAAAATCTTTTACCAAAATCTTTTCTTTTCCTCCGTTCCATAGATATAGACTAACCTTGTGATTAGGAGAAACTACAGGTTGTGTTGTGAATATATAGGACTGTTGTCCAGCGTATATTTTACGATCCTGATAAACAACTGTTTCTGCTTCATTTGAGATGGCAAAGATTAAGTTGGCTGACTTTAAACCTTCGGTAAGGACATCAAGGTTTACTTTTATTAAAGCGTTTTTTGAGGAGAGTTCTTTTTGGTTATACAATTCTAAGGTTAGTCCAAACTCTTCATTATGATCAATTAAAATAAGTGAATCAGAATTAAAAGTTTTTCTTCTCCAAACTTTATCTTTCTGAATAGAGTTTTGATAAAAAGGAATTTGCTCATCAATCTGTAGGAGTTGCTCAATTGATTTAGGTTCTGGAACACTTAATTTTTTATAAACTGAAAAAGCCCCATTTCCGCCAACTCTTCGAATATACTGACCTAATTCTGGAAAAACAGTATTGATAATGTGTTGCGCACTATGGTCTTGCATAACGATGTAGTCATAGTCCCAATCTAATTTTTTTTCTATATTATCTTTAGATAAGAAATGAACACTGTAACCATATCTTCTTAAAAGAATAAAAGGAATGTTAGGAGCTTCTGAGTCTAGGACTAGCAGTTTAGCATCTCGAGGAATATTAAGTTGTTCTAGAACTTGATCACCATTAGAGTAACTGTGAATCACATCTAAAGTTTTGTCCCAAGATCCTGTTTCTTTACGTTGAACTTGGGCATCTAATGTATGAGCAGTCATTTCTTTAGTGGCAAAAACAATCAGTCCCAAAGCAAGGAGGTTAAAATAAAATTTTTCAAACTTTATATAGGTAAGAATAATGACTGTGTAAAGAATAAATGGGGTAAAGAAAGTATCAATGAAGTAATAGTCATGCGCTTTAAATTGCTCTAACATTAAAAAAGAATACATCAGTACACCTGTCAGTACAATGGCAAATTGAAGAAGGAATTGTTGATGTATACTAGAAATTTTCTTTGTCCTTATCAATTGGATTATACCAATAATCAAAGAAATAGGAATAAATAAATAATGCCATTTAGTTAAGTAATGCCATTTCCAATTTTCCAAAGCAATATTAAACACATATTTAGCCTCTTCCCAACTATCTGGTGTCAATGGTTTACTAAGAAAAATAGATCCATATAAACTTCTTAAATGACTGTTATAAATAAAGTATCCAATAATAATAGAGAAGGAAAAAATATAGCTGATTAAAACTGAGTAATTCATTTTCCTTTGTTGTAAAACCTTTAATCCTTCTTGGCAAAAGGTTGCAATGAGGAAAATAGCAAAGGGAGTTCTTGTTAAGGTCGCTAGTGTAAAAAAGGTAAGCGCAATATAAAAAGGTTTATAATGGCCGCTTTTCAAATAGTTATGGTAAAAGAAATAACCAGTAATAACAAAAGATAGTGCTGGTATGGAAGGTAAGAACCCAGCACGATAGTATAAGTAAACAGGAGATAGGAGTAAAAGAGCTACTCCAAACAAGGCCTTAATATCTGAACCGTTTAATGCTTTAATTAATAAGAATAAAAAAAGCATTCCAACAATGCTAAACAGTAAGGTATAACTTCTAAAAATCCATGGTGCCTCACTATCAAATAATCGCATCAGTAATGCAACATTATAGGTGTGAATAGGAAAGTCAGCAGCAGTAATTCCATTCTCTTTTGGGGTTTGAAAGTAGTCAGGAAATTGTGGATTTTGCACAAAGTTTTGTGGGTGAAAAAAATCAAGTCCATTATCAATAAACCCCAAAGATAAAGCATAGTAATCACTTTGTGCCCAAGCATGGATGTGTTTAGGAAAATCATTTATTTCTCCTCTGTGGAGTAGTATACTTACATAAGTAAACAGAATGATAAGGAGACTATTTTTTAGTAATACCTTCATTAATTATTCTCAATAAGTTGACTTCCCATAGTATTTTTGATAACTTCTGTTGTTGGATTTCCTTTATAGTAAATATCTCCTAAGCTTAATAGTTCTACAGCTAAAGTAAATTTACTTTTTACAAAAACATCTGAATCACTTTTATTGCTAACCCTTAAATGATCTACATCCAAGCCTTCAAAGTTGATTTTACTATATCCGAAGTGAAATAAATGAGCACTTTCAACTTTTCCTCCAATTTTACCAGTTAATGTCCCATTAATTAATTTAACAAGAAAACTATTGGCATCAACATTAATATCAAGTTCTCCATTAGCAGTATGAGCATAGATATGAATAATATCATTTGTTATAGGAGAGGAGGTGGTAACTGTTCCATCTCCTTTTATGTTTAAAACACTAATATTTTTATAATGAACTTCTATTTGAGTTTTCTTATCAAAATCTCTGAGAAAGTCACATTTGCTTTGGTCTTCAATAACCAATAAGCTATCCTCTAAATAATAATTGAAGTGTTCAATCCTGTTTTTGTAGGATGATATTGTTAGATAGTTAGTAGAGTCAGGAATGAGAATATAGTCCATATCATCGTGAAATTCAATACCACTAAAAACCAGATGATTTAAGTCTACAGTGTGTGAAGTTTCGTCACCGTTACCTTTCCAACATGTTCGCTCATGAGGCTTTTTACATCCCAATATAAAGAAGATAAGAACAGTTATGGGGAAATAAATTTTCATGTTCTTACCTAAAGTTTATTAGAGCATTCCGTTCATTATTAACGGTAATACGTTTTTAATTATTGAGTTAGAAAATAATTCAAGCGAGTTCTTAGTTGAATCTTTTAGTTCAACTTTAAAAGTAGTGTGATGAATATCTCCATTAAATTCAATTTTCTCAATCTCATTATAAAATTTCAATACTTCTTCACCACCACCATTCAATAACATTGTTTTATAGTTTATTGGAAGCTTATTCATGTCTGTAATAAGTTTACCATATACAGGACTGTCGAAATCTGCATTGTATGGCGCCAATTGCTCTCCCTTTGTAAGGCGTTGTATCAAAGAATCACTCAATGATATAAATAGCTTGTTCTCATGAATACCAATATAAGTGTCATCTACTAAAAAGTAATTGTCAACAGGTTTAACAGCCTCATTTGTTGTTAAAATAGATTGAATCTTTTCAACATCTTTCAATCCACAAGTTAATAAGAATTTAGGGCGATCCTCATTAAAAGCAGGATTGTTTTCATAACCTAAAGTTGGTACAGATTCGATTTCCATTAACGATAGACTAAAGTTTCCGTCAAAAACGTTATTTAAATCCTCTTTTTGAAGTCCCATTTTAGCCAATTCATCATCATAGTTCCCATATTCCGTATGCGTATGGTTCATAGCTTTAACAACGGCTTCTAAATTTAAAGAAACACCCCCAAAAGCAATAGCTTTTCCATTATCACTAATAAAGTTTGTGTATTCCTTATCTAGTCCATTTTCGTTAAGGTTATTAAATTCGGAATTAATAAAAGTTTCTGCTTCTAAGTTAGACTCAAAAACAAAGTCTCCATTATTAAAGTTTCCTGCTCCAGTCATAACCATGCCTTTGTAAGCAGCTTTTAACTCTTCATCTACCTTAGTATGACTCATCTCATTAGCCATCTGAGTGTAAGTATCCATAAAAACTAGAGAACTAAAATCATTATCTTGAGCTAAGAAAGCTCTAATTTTTTCGTTATCATTAGCATCTATATATCGATTCGCTAATACCTTTTCGGCCAAAGCTTTATTGTCTTGATTTTCAGAAATGACAACAACTAATTTTTTGGTATCCCAAGCAAAACAACCGCTCATAATTGAATCAGGCGTCGAGAAACTAAGAGTAGAGTTTGCTTCATTCTTTTCAATATGACCATTAAAGTATAAAGCTAAAGAAGAACCTGTTTTTTCAGCATCAAGTACATCAGTATAACTCATTAAATAGTTAAATTGATCATCTTTAGTAGCAGAAACTACTACAGGAATATTTCCTTCAACTTTAAAACCTTGATTTTCAGAATTAAAATGTTGTTCCAGTTGAACGTTTAGTAACATTTTAAATTGAGCAGGAACATCTTGAGATTCCTTGATGTTTGATTTATTTAATAAATCCATAACATCTACAGAAAAGATTGCAGCAGGGTTTTCAACTGATGCAACCATATTATATTCAGGTGAATTTTTTAATGTTTCTTTTTTGGCATTTTCACCACAGCTGGTCATTAAAATTGCTGATGAAAATAATACTCCTCCAATTAGGCAGTTTAATTTAGTCATTTAATATCGGTATATATACCCACAAAAATAAATGATTCTTTAGAACAACAAAAAAAACGACTGTATTTTTAAGAGTATTTATTAAAATATAACACAAAATTATAACTTCGCACAAAATTAATGGAAATGAGAACAACGAAAGACTATATTTTTTTAACGCTAAAAGGTTACAAGACTGAATCCTGCGCCCCTGTTAACGTTAGATCTGTATTTTGTTTTTCGTTTTTGTTTGTCAGTCAGATCTACGTAACAGTTTACTGACACCTGTCAGGAAATGCAAGGTTTTGATGCGCTTTTTTGCTCAGTTTTCCTCCTCTGTGACTAGAACAGTAACTGCGGCCAACATGACGACTGTCCTTGCAATAAATAGTATTATAATGCTGGCATTTTACTAGTAGCTGTATATTACTAGTATGTATCCTGCAGTATCAGTATGGTGATATACAACCGATAAGGGTCTTGTGATTTCAGAACGGAAGATATCCACTTTCCACTCCGATGTTTCAAAACGAAAAAAACGCGCAGTACTGCCCTTCTAATGCTTCTCATGCTTGGGCTCGTGCAGTAAGATAGTTGTATGCGTCGTAAAATAATCGTGAGTAGTATCGTATTTGGCATCATTGCAGCCGCTGCTGTCACAGCTACCGTCGTCTTAACAAAAGATAATGAGACTCCTCCAGATGCCGCCGCTACACTCGGAGATAACACGAACGTGTTACCTCAAAGTGTTATCTCACGAGTGAGTACTTTTACTCCTTATTACTTTGCGAATAGCGTCCCCCCTCACAATCTGCAACTTGATAGTGACTCGATCACGTATAGTAACGGGACACTGATTATAGCTTTAGTGTCGCCTACTAACGGTTCTCGCGTAGTCATTACGCAGCAGAAACTTCCTGAGCAGTTGTTAGAAAGCACTATCCAAGGAGATGAAAACTTCACAACCCCTTTTGGGTTTTGCTTAAGAGTGATATTGAATTTCTCTTGATCGAAATCAAGTGTTCCGTTTCGGTTGAATTCAACCCCCAGCTGAGAAAGACGTGTGACGTCCTTCCCAGTGGAGTAGGTGGATGATTGTAAAAGTGA
>JAUHZI010000113.1 GCA_030426105.1 Bacteroidia bacterium
TATTTGAACGGTAAAGTAGTTTGTGGTTAATTGCTTTACTACATCATATACTTGTGATGAATCGTGGTTGAGCTTTTGGATTTCTTGAGCCACTTGTGTTAAGGACACTTATACGTTTTGCACAAATTGTTTGTAGTTTACACTATCCTGACGTTGTTGCCGTTCCACCTGAACAACTTCTATTGCTTCAATTTCTACAGCTGAGTTTTGGTTATTTAGTTCATCTTGATTTGATTCATTAGTTGTTGTATCAACCTCATTAGATGAACTTCCTTGCGTCTCTGTTAAGCTCTTGAAATTAAAGAACTGCTGTCCATCTCCAAAATTAACTTCCTTCTTCCCTTCATAGAAAGTAAAGTCAACCGTGTAATGTTTAAACCCGTCAAACTGAATAAGGAATTTATCTTTATCAATTTCAAAACCTTCACCAAACACATTCGTAACTTGAACAGTAAAATATCCAGCTTGAGGAACGTTCAATGTATAATATCCTTTTAAATCTGTAAGTGCAGCAAAAGTCTCTCCTTTCTCATTCACAGCTTCTACTCTAACTCCATTTACATTTACCAATCCTTTATCACTATATTCATCTCTTATTAGCGAAACTTTTCCATTGACTTGGAAACTTTCAACATAAGGAATATATAAATCCATATCCTGAGTAATTTCAATGCTTTGGTTATCACCTTTTGCATTATACAGGTTACCTAAATTAAATAGAGGTTCAAAATCAGCTAAATAAGACCCTTCAGGAATATCTGTTAAGCTAATCTCTCCTTGCGTATTAGATACTAATTCTTGTTCACCAAAACGGATAAAATCATCTATATTCTTTTCTTGATCTCTTGAAAGTTTTAATTTGATATTAGACAATAGTGGTTCATCTTCACCTCTTATACCGTCTCCATCTATATCGTTAAAACATATGGCTGTAACGTCATAATATTTGACTCTCGGTTGTGGAATATCAAATGATTTTTTGATTCCTATATTCATGCTGAAATTTCTATGTGTAATAACACCTGCTGTTTCTTCATCAACACTATTGGTAAAGATATTAGCTCTCATATTAGCTGACCACCTATTCGGCAGTTTAAAATCTAGCATCGTACTTAACACCAAGTTTTGTCTGTTGGAAGGTAATCTTAAGAAGTATGTTAAATAGTTACCCCAAGTAATGTTTTGTTGATAAAACTTCTTATTGTGATATAGCCTTGCTTGAACAGTTTCATAATTAATTGGTTCATCATTTTCAAAGAATGCTTCACTTACAAAGAAATTTGGGCCATAAATATAATTTGCACTGGCTCCCATATTCCTATTTATGTAACTCAACCCTAAATTAATTGCAGGCAATTCTCTTATTGTCACATCAGGTTGTAAGCGGTTTCTAAAATAGGTATATCCAGCTGAAAGGCTTGGAGTTAACATTTGAAATTCATCCATTTTTATTCTAGACAAGATGAATAAACCTCCAAAGTAATTTGTAAAGTTTTCTGCTGTAGTATCACTTTGAATCAATAAACGATTCAGTTCTCTCATCATTGGTCCTGCTTCTAATACTAAGCTATTGGAAAGTCTATTTAAATAAGTTGCTCTATATATTGCTTGTCGATTATATGATCCATTATAGAAAGGGCTATAAACGTAACCAGAAGTACTTACAGAATTATAGTTTGCCAATAAATTAATACGACTTTTTGCATTAATCATGTACCTTACATATCCATTTATTTTGTTGGAAGGTCTTACTCTAATAAAGTTAAACTGATCATTTCTAGTTGTTCCTCCAAATCTAAACTTTTTCCATACACCACTATAGCTAGCCATGTATGAAAAACCTAATACTGTAGAATCAGCTGGAACACCCACTCCCTGGTTGTTGTCAAACACAGCATTTGTTCCCATTAATCCAACTCTCAATGTGTGATTTTTATATGGAGAAAATGCAGCTCCAACTTCAGGGGATAAAGCACGATAATGCAGGTATTGGTTATCTTCATAGGTTGCTCCCCCCCATACTCTTAAATTATTAATCTTTCTTTTATATAAGACTGAAGAACTCCAAGTTGGAAAAAATTTACCAATGATGTAACTCGCATTTACTTCATCATTTTCTGTAATTTTATAAGATGCTTTTACCCCCCAACCTCTTAAAGAATGCATTGTATTATTGAAGATTTCCCCCATTTCTGCTACAAGTTGATCAGACCATCTATATACTATTCTAAAAGTATAATTGTTTGGGTTTTCAAAATAATTTAATGTCCCAAACTGAGGATAAAAGATATTTCTTGCTTGGAAGATATAATTTAAATCATGTTCCCCTTTAAACTGCAAATGACCATAAGCGCCTAAATTTAATTTTGGCTGATTTGAGGATAATAAATTAAATACATTTGCTTCTAAATTAAGAGGAGAATACTTTTCTTGCCTATTATGGACATATCCATTATCCAAATCCCTAACCCAAAGCATATCTCTTTTTGATTTATTGGTAGTTCCTGATATTGCTTTAATTTTAATTGTTGATTCATCCCAAATTTGACGGTAAAACTCTCGCTTATCTTCTGTCAATTGAGCTCTAATGACTGTATATGTGTATACAGTATCAGTTTGAGGTGGTACTTTAACAAAATAGTCTTTTTTATTCTCATTAACTTCAATGATGTCAAGTAGCTTTCCTACTTGAAACTGTAAGTTAATTAATTCTGGTGCATTTCCTTTGTTTTTTACGTGCAAGTCAAATTGTACTGTTTCAAAGTATTCATTAAAATAAATGGTCGTATTTTCAAGGTACATGTCCCATTTGGTCTTTAATGGTATTTTGATATAAGCGGCTCCTGAATAGTATCCATTTTTTGCTTCGAAAGATGCATCTATAACATATGCCATTCCTCCTATAGCACCTCTAGGTATGGATAAACGTACTGGTAAACTAATAGAATCATTTGCTCCTAAAGTAATTTCCATAGATGGATTAGCTATTAAATGCCAGCCATTAGGAACATTTATTCTTATTTTACCACTTATAGGAGAACCAGTAGTATTGGTAAATTTACAGATATTAAAATAGATAGAATCTGCAGATTGTTCAACTTTTTGTTTAACAAACTTTATTTCAATATCTCTAATAATTTTTTTAACAGAATCTTCTGCTATAAAAGCATCTACAATAGATGTAGAATCTGTTGCTATTGGATTAGCAGTAGTATCACTAATTGAACTAACAACAGTAGAATCAGTAGTAGGTAAAGCTACTGGATTTGAATCTATATTAATTGAATCTGAAGAAGAAACAATTGAATCTTGATTTTGAGCAAAGCTAGTACCTACTAACAATAGCATTAAAACAATATATAGGCTATTTTTTATCAAGATAATAAAGTAATTAAGACTATTCTTAATCAAAACTGGGGTTAAAAGTCTGGGATTAAAATAACTTCAACTTCAATGGTATAATAGTCAGCTGTACTTCCTAGTAAGCTTCCGTTAGCTATACCACATTCATAACTTAGGTTGACTTGGTGAGTATTCGCATCAGCAGGTATATGTGCAGGATCAACAGTATTCATTAACTCATTTCCTGGAGCAATTGCTAGATCTTGTAATCCATTAAAAGTTGCTGTTGCCAAATTTCCACTAGCATCAGTAGCTTCTATTTGAATCACGTTAAGTGGTAACGTATTTCCTCCTCCTCCATCTATCGTTGGCTGAGAAAGAAAAGATTGGAAATCCAAATGCCATCCAATTAATGTTCCTCCAGTTAAATCCTCCATTGAAATACCTAATGTTGTCCCATCAGTAATACGAATACCGTTTCTATATTTATCAATTGAATTAAAATTAAATTCAATATGAGATCCGATAAGCGTAGTAAGACGTGCCGTATTATCTTGAGCAATTACTAAAGAATTAACTGCACCTAAAAAGAAGATGATAAAAACTATAAATGGGGATTTCCTCATATTACTTACAAATACAACAATAGGTTGATATCCGATAGAATACCAACCTATTAATCAATTTATCCTTTATTATAAAGATGCTAATTCAAACAATACATTAACAATGTATCTGTCTGGAGTAGGACTTGGATTTTGCTCTAACAATACAGTTGGATTCATTGTTGATGGCGCACCACCAACTTCTGCTGTACCACATCTCCATGTAATTGTAAAATCGTTATCTGTTACATCACCTGCACTAGAAGCAATATTTCCATTATCCGTAATTAAAACAATAGGAAACTGTTCTAAAGCCGATACTTGAGCACCATCAACAGTTGGAGCTGAAGTAATTTCTGTTCCTAACGTATGTGTTCCATTTGAAGTTAAAGAGAAACCAACATTGTCTAATGTCAAAGTGTTAGCTGGGTTATCAGTTCCAATAAACGTAGCTTCCTCAGCTCCATAACTTAACTCCCATCTTGTTGAAGAGGCAATTGTAAAGTTAGAAACATACATTGGATCCGATGTATTTGGATTTGCTGAACCAGATGTTGCTGCATCCCCTGATATACCAAAACGATAATCGTCAATAGAGTTAAAAGTAAACTCTATATTTCCACCATCTGTAATGGTCATTCTTAATACTTCATTCAAATTTACGGCTAAAGGAATTACATTTCTGTCTCTCACCGCCTGAGCATATGTTGTAGCTCCCCATAATAGTAATCCCGAAACAAGGATAGATAACTTTTTCATAATATTTATTTTTTAGTTCATCACAATGTTAACGAATTAGTATTCTAAAAAAAAATATTTCATAATTTATTTTATCGAAACATTTAATTATTTGATGAGTATATTGTTTTCAATGATAAGCAATTTAACAATTTTTTTATTCTTAATTTTTCTTCATTTTATACCAAATAATTCTGTATTATTGTGTTATTATTTATGAATTTATCTTTATGAAAAACCTTATTTATATCACACTATTCCTAGTTAATATTCACATTATCAATGCCCAAGACTTTGAGGTTGCTCCTGTGGTCATGAATTTTGAAGCTAATCCTGGTCAAATTCAAAAGAAACAATTGACAATAAGGAATCATGCCAATATTAAACAAGCTTTCACTTTTAATTTTGGAGATTATGAAATTGATGAAACAGGAAAAAAAGTTCGTAAGGCTGCTGGTTCATCAAAAAGATCATGCGCTAGTTGGATTACTGTGACTCCAAATTTACTTGAACTAAACCCTAACGAAGAAAGAACTGTTACTGTATTAATGACTGTTCCTAAAGATGGATTTTCTACTAAGTGGGGAATGATTTATGTTCAAGCTAGTTCTGAACAAACTGGAAATGAAGTAGACAAACAACTTGCAACAGGTATTAAGGTTACACCTAGAATTGCTGTTTTAATCAGTCAGTCTCCCAAAACCAATAATAATTATAAGGGTAAAATATACAACCTTAAAGAGGTTACTACACAAAAAGATTCTGTTAAAACCTTTAATGTTGTTGTTGAAAACATTGGAGATAAAATATTTGAAGGAAGTGTACAACTTATACTTGGCGATATGCGTACAGCAAAAGAAACAAAATATAAGCCTAAAAAAAATAGAGTTTTCCCAGGAGAAAAGAGAACTTTTGAATTAACGCTTCCTAACGATATCCCACCAGGAAAATATGTTCTTGCAGCAATATTAAATTATGGCCACAAAAAACCTTTAGAAGGCACTCAATTACTAGTTGAAATAAAATAGCACTATGAAACCCCTATCCTACTTTATACTTTTTTTGTTTGCTCAACAACTAATAGGTCAAGATACTATTAGAACTTATTATGATGACAGTTCAAAAACTATCAAAGAGATTTATAGTGTAGACTCTAAAGGAAATAAAGATGGATTGTACAAAATATTTCACCAGAATAAAACCTTATGGCAAATTGGGAATTATAAAGCTAACCAATTAGAAGGAGAATGGTTAGACTATTACACTACTGGTCAATTAAAACAACAGTTATTTTTTGTTGCAAGTAAATTAGAAGGAAAATCTACAACCTACTACCCCTATGGAGAGGTATACCAAATCATGAATTATAAAAACGATTTGCTTCATGGCGAATTAAAAATTTATCATGAAAACGGGAACCTAAAAGAAGTTTCAACTTATGTCAATGGAATTCCACATGGTTCTTTCGAAGGTTATTACCTTAATGGAAAAATTAGATACCAAACCATGATGGTCAATGGACTAATCAATGGAACTTGGTTAGCTTATTTTGACAATGGTAATATTCAGGAAAAAGGATATAAACACAAAGGTATATTTCAAGGAAAGTATACTGGATATTACAAAGATTATGAAGGAGTTGTTCAAAAGCAATGCAATTATAATAATGGTTTACTTGATGGAGAATTTAAAGGCTTCTACCCTTCAGGTAATCTGATGAACAACTACCACTATCAACAAAATAAAATTGAAGGAGATTATCATGAATATTTTGATTCTACTAAAACTTTAATTTTCATAAAAGGTAAATACATTAATGACAAAAAAGAAGGAGTATGGACTACCTATTATATGAATCAACAAATATATTACACTGGTAAATATATCAATTCAATCAAAGAAGGTGAATGGAAAGTTTTTTATGATAATGGTAACCAAAAGCAGATTGGGACTTACACAAAAGGGGTTGAAACTGGAAAGTGGAATTTTTATAATCCACTAGGACAACTTTCTCATGTTGGACAATATAAAAATGGAGACAGAGAAGGTTCCTGGAATTATTATTATCCAAGTGGAAAACTTAAGGTAGAGCACAATTATGTTAAAGGTTTAAGAAATGGAATCGGTACTGCATATAATGAAAAAGGGGACGTTGTTGAAAAAGCTTTATATAAAGACGATAAGATTATTCAGAACTTAATGAACAATTAACTCTTAAAATAAATTTCGTATATCACCGTTAGAATTTAATATTTAGTTTACATTTACTCTTACTTACTATAAACCACAATTATTATGAAACGCTCAACACTTCTTGTTCCTTATGACTTCACTCCTGTTGCAGATTCAGCTGTAAAAGATGCTATAACTATTGCTAAACAAACAAGAGCTGATGTATTACTATTACATGTAGTTAAAAACACTAAAGAAATGCAAGCAGCCAATACTAAACTTGAAGCTGTTATTAAAACTTTGGATCAAACAGAAGTAGGTATTAGTCATAGAATTGAAGCAGGAAGTATTTTTGATGATATTGGAAAAGTTGCTGAAGAAATTAAGGCTTCAGTAATTGTAATGGGAACACATGGAGCTAAAGGAATGCAAAAGCTTTTTGGAAGTTTTGCTATAAAAGTTATTACTAGTACAAGTGTACCTTTCATGGTCGTACAAGAAAAATTGATTAGTAGAGATATCAACAAGATTGTATTGCCTGTAACTGCCTCAAAAGAGAGTTTGCAAATTTTAACTTCAACAGCTAATCTTGCTAAAGCATTAGGAGCTACAGTAAATGTTGTGTATGAGACAAAGAGTGAAGTTGCAATGCAACGAAAAATTAAAAACTATGCTCAAATTGCACTTCAGCAATTAGCTGAACAAGGGATAAAAGATGCTAAAGCTTTCAAACTACAAGGAAAGGGAGCATACCAAGAACAGATATTAGATTTTAGTAAAAGACATGGTGCAGATTTAATTTCTGTAGCTTATTACACTGAAAAAGTATTTGCTCAATTCGATACTTTTGCTCAAGATTTAATCACCAACAAAGAGCAAATCCCAACATTGATTATTAAAACTGTTGATTCTACAGTTGGTTATTTTTAAAAATAAAGAAATACAAAGTAAAAAAGGGAACATTGAATGTTCCCTTTTTTATTACTTAGTTAGGATCTGAGAATTTTGGATTTGTAACAAAATCTTCATCCGTTAATGTCAATAGAAACGCTTTTAAATCTAATCGATCTTGAGGGTTTAACTGAACTCCACCTACTCCAACATTTTTCATTAAAGGATCCAATGTAGGAGAATATTGTAGCCCAACACTATAATGGTTGATGACATCATCTATAGTTTGAAATCTTCCATCATGCATATATGGAGCTGTATAAACTAAATTCCTTAGTGAAGGAGTTTTAAACTTACCTCTATCAGCTGGATCTCCAGTTACAGCTTCACGTCCAAGATCAGTGAAGGTAGCGTCTAAACCATTATTGTGATATAAATTATCAGTCCATAAAGGATTATAAGGATCACCGTGACAATGAAAACAATCACCTCCAGATTCATCCATAAAAATATTATATCCACTCAATTCAGATGGAGTTAACTGCGCCTCTCCTCTTAAATACTTATCAAACTTAGAGTTCCCTGAAATTAACGTTCTTTCAAACTGTGCTATTGCTTTCACAACCATTAAAGAATCTATTTGATCTGTTCCAAAAACTTGCTTAAACAATGTAGGGTACTCTGAATCTGCTTGTAATTTTGCAACAACATTAGGCCAGATCTCATGCATTTCGATAGGATTCACAACTGGATCATGTGCTTGACCTTCTATTGTGCTCGTTCTTCCATCCCAAAAATATTCATCATTGAAATTCCATGCCATATTAAACAGCGGCATAGCATTTCGATCACCTTGAAGTCCATCAATCCCTGTACTAAACTGTGCTGGATCTGTAAAAGCATTTTCTTGCTTATGACAAGTTGCACAATTCTGAGTATTATCTCCAGATAGTTTCTTTTCATAAAACAATTTTCTACCTAAAGCAACACCTTCCTCAGTCAAAGGATTATCCTCTGGTATAAAAGGATCAGGTAAATATTGAGCTAAAGTGTAGGGAGTTTCAAGGGAATAAGCTGTTGGATCATAAATTTCATACTCACAAGAACCATCATCTTTTACAGCTTCTACATCATAATTAATAGCAGATTCATCTGTACAACCTTTAGGCTTTCTACAACTTGTAAAGACTATAGAAAGCCCTACTATTCCCCATCCTATTTTATATACTGTACGCATAATCTAACTTATAAAAAAAGCCTAGCCTAAAAAGACTAGGCTTCTCAATTAATATTCTTTTTAATTACTGTGTTACAGAACCGAAACTAAACACTGAACGTCCATTTTGATTCATCAATATTTGAGCATTGTAATTTGGCATTAACATCGCATGCATTGCATTTAGATCCCATTGGTTTGGGTTTTTAAACCATTCAGCAAAATTCATATCAATATTGATTGAAGCATCATTTGATAAAGTAAAAGACTGGTTAAGCTGAACATAGAAATGATTTGCTTCATGTGTTCCATTATTAGAAGCCGTACCATTATGATAAGCATAGGCTGTAGTGTCAGAATTTGAATCAATAAATTTACCTTCAAACTTCATAAAGTGGTATCCACCTCCTATCATAGCAGGCCATGACCAACTAGCAGCATTTAAATCAGCATAAGCTCCATCTGTATTATCTGCTTCATCAAATCCCCAAGTGAAACCTATTCCAGTATAATCTCCATAAGGAACATGAATATCATCTGGGAATGAATAAGCAAATGAATTTACATTGTCAAAATCGACAAAACTATACCCTTCTACAACTATACTATCTCCATTAGCTTTGTATAATACAAAGTCTGAAACTAAGTATTGAATTTTTGTAATACTATGGATAGTTCCCATATCATTGGTATATTTCAAATCATTGAAATCAGAAGGCATTACTGTTGCTCCGTCATATTTATGATTCATTTTGATCATGACATGACTTCCATTATGCCCATCTCCTGAAGTAGTATCAAATTCACATGTACCGTCATCTTTTTTTGCGCTAGCATCGTAATTTGTTGCAGTTGAATCAGTACACCCCTTCTTCTTACATGATGTTACTCCAAAGGCTAAACTTAAACCTAAAATTCCTGCGATTAATATATTTGTATTTTTCATTGTGTTTTTTTTAAAAATTGTAATTTAATCCCACAGACGTTCTGTAGATTGTGAATAATTGTGTATCCCCATTTAACTGAGTAGCATACACATGTTGATACTGAGCATTTAAGCTCCAATTGTCTTTATATAACTTAAGACCTATATTCCCAAAAAAGGTTGCCCCACCAGAGTCATTAATAATAGAATACTCATAGTCTTTCTCAAATTGCTCTATGTAGGTTCCTACAAATGGCATTAACACAAAACCTTTTATGTCTTTTATATAAAAAAGGTTTGCATTTAAATTTAAGGTATTCCCATATCGAAAGTTTTCCTGATTATAAGTATTAAATTTTACATTAAGATTTGTTGAAAACCCTAAACTCTTATACCGAAAGGCATAAGTAGTTAAGAACAAAAAATCCCAACTTCCTGATCCAGGTTGTAAATCTAAATTTGGTGTTCCAAAAGCATACGATTTAGAGATACTTCCTAGAGGAAACTTTATACCACCTCCCATAGTAACTCTATGCGTCACGTTTTGAGCTGTATCAGAAGTTTGTTTGGTATTGTACAATTGATATGTTTGAATCAATAATGGATCTCCCATTCCTTTAATTCTATATTTTGCTAACCCATCAATCTTCTCGGTATTATCTACCATAGGTAGGGTAAACATCGTTTTCCACCTATCTTTTAGATAAAAAGTACCTCTTAATTCGTACGTTTTATATATGTCTATTACTTCTTTATTTAATAATTGGCTGGTTTCTATCCCTCCATGCTTTAACAATACCTGACCTAAATCATTGTACTTTCCGTACATAAATCTAGAATGATGGTATACTCCAAATGAATTTCGATAATCATTAGGTGATATATTCAAGTATACATTACAGTTATCACACGAATAAGCTACAAACGAACGAATTATTAATAAAATAAGAATTGCTTTCTTCATTTATTTAATCTTTTTGTAACCTAAGGTTACGCATTCGTTAGTTTTTACTAGAATTGTAATTGATTAAATAAAAATTGGAGGTCTGAATATAGGTGATAAATATTGATTGTTCGTATACGAAGCGATTGAATAAGTAGGTTGCTGTTCTTCTTGCTTATCAAGCGTCAATTTTACTTCTTGAATTTGTTGGAAAGCCAGTACAGACACCACGACAGAAAATACTTCTTC
>JAUHZI010000114.1 GCA_030426105.1 Bacteroidia bacterium
TGGCCGATTAACCGCTATTTCTGAACCACAAATCTTTTGGTTTCTTGATCTTTACCTGGATTAACCACCATAAAATAGTTGCCATTTTCAAACTGTGTTACATCCACTTTTAGAGTGGCAAACTGAGCAACACTGGCTTCATAAACAGTGGTGCCTAAAATATTGATAATGCGTATCAAAGTAGTCTCCTGCTCAAATCCTTCAACGGTAATTGTAGTATTCGCTAATGTTGGATACAAAGTTAACTCTTGAATGGTTGGTGCAAAAATACTGGGCGAAACAAGTACTGTTTTCTCAAAAGCATAATCACCTTCATTGGTGCCATCCAAATTACTAATCACACCTTGTACTTGAATGTATTGGTCTACAATAAATTCCTTAGGTGCTTCCCAAAATAGTGTGATGGGTTCATTATTTGATTCGTTTTGAAAACATTGGAACCGCAAATGCTACTAATATAGTGGTAAAAAACACGATTGATGTTTCTAAATTTGATATCATTTACGCTGGGGCTCAGAAAAACTTAGGACCAGCAGGTGCTACATTATTTATTGTAAAAGATAGTATTTTAGGGCAATCAAGTGTTGAAATACCTACAATGTTGGATTTAAAAACACATGCTGATAAAGACTCAATGTTTAATACTCCTCCCGTTTTTTCTATTTACGCTTCTATGTTGACATTAAGATGGATTAAAAGTCTAGGAGGATTAACTGAAATTGAAAAATTAAACAATGCTAAAGCAGAACTACTCTACAATGAGATAGACCGCAATCCTTTATTTGAGGGAACTGCTGCAAAAGAAGACCGAAGCTACATGAACGTTACATTTGTACTTACAGATGAATCTAAAAAAGAAGCTTTTGATCAGCTTTGGAATGATGCTAACATTAGCGGGATTAAGGGACACCGTTCAGTTGGAGGTTATAGAGCTTCTATATACAACGCAATGCCTATAGAAAGCATACAAGCTTTAGTTGATGTGATGCAAGCTTTAGAAAATAAATAATTAGGGCATTCGAGCAGGTCATCCGCTATATTTTTTTATTCCGTTCTCAATACAACTTTATTTTTCCAAAATAAATCCACTCGAACTGACTAAAAAGGATGTCGCTCCTACCCTTAACGCTAACTAGACAGAAGACAAAAAGATTCAAGACCAACATTTGAATCAAAAAATAAAAACATTGTACAAACTAAATTGTACACAATACAAAAAAAATGAAAGTTTTAGCCAATGATGGTATTGCTCAATCTGGGCAAGTAAAATTAGAAGATAATGGTTTTACAGTAGTAACTGAAACTGTTGCTCAAGAAAATTTAATCAACGAAATTAACGAGAAGGAATATGAAGTACTTTTAGTAAGAAGTGCAACCAAAGTTCGTCAAGATATCATAGACAGTTGTCCTTCTTTAAAAATGATTGGTAGAGGTGGTGTTGGTATGGACAATATCGACGTAGCTTATGCTCGTGAAAAAGGAATTAATGTTTTCAACACTCCTGCAGCATCTTCTCTTGCTGTAGCTGAATTAGTGACAGCTCAATTATTTTCTTTAGCACGTTCTGTGTACGACTCTGAACGACAAATGCCAGTTAATGGAAAAGACAATTTCAAAGGATTGAAAAAACAATACGGTAAAGGAATTGAATTAAGAGGAAAAACACTAGGTATAATTGGATTTGGTCGTATCGGTCAATATACTGCAAAATATGCTTTAGGCTTAGGTATGAATGTAATTGCTTACGATCCCTTTATGGAAAAAGCTACCATTCCTGTCGATGTTGCTAATCAAACTGTAAATATTGAAATCACAACAAGTTCATTAGACACTTTACTTTCAGCTTCTGACTTTATTTCATTGCATGTGCCTATGCCAGCTGATGGTAAAGCTTTAATCTCTACTGCTGAATTTGACAAGATGAAAGAAGGAGTTAGAATTGTTAATGCTGCTCGTGGAGGGGTAATCGATGAAGACGCTTTAATCAAAGCTTTAGAAAGTGGAAAGGTAAATAGTGTTGCCTTAGATGTTTTTGTGAACGAACCTACACCTAGAGAAGATTTATTGAACAATAAAAAAATTGCTTTAACTCCACATATTGGAGCTGCAACTGTTGAAGCACAAGATAGAATAGGAACTGAATTGGCTGATAATATCATCAATTTCTACAATAAATAATATGAACAACAATATGATTGATCAAGACTTTGTAAACTTTGAAGATCCTAATTTTAGACCTTGGGGAATGGAGTTAAATACATTTTGTATGTTAATGCATTTAGCACAACTAGTATCAGTTATTATACCGTTTGGAGGTTTCGTTCTTCCTATAATCATGTGGGCTACCAATAAAGACCAAAGTCCAACTGTTGATCAACACGGGAAAAATATATTAAACTGGTTGATTACCTCAGTTATTGTTGTTGCAATTTGCTTTGCTTTAACATTTGTTTTTATTGGGCCTTTTTTATTGATGGCTTTTGGATTAGCGTCACTAATCTTTATCATTATGGCTGCTGTGAAAGCAAATGAAGGTGTAATTTTTGATTACCCTTTCTCTCTTCAACTGATTAAATAAAAATGAATGACATAAACTATTGTAAAGTAATGGCGTACGCATTAATGTGTACGCCATTTATTCAATTAATCATTCTTTTTATTCCCATTCCTTTCCTTATAATTATCGCGGTTATAATCGGAGGATTTCTGCCTACTTTGATGTGGTTAAAAAGAAAGGAATCTACTCTAGTAAATGGTATTGGTCAGCAATACCTCAACTATAACCTCACTTCCCTCCTATTCTTAGCGATTGAATTAACTGTTTTAAACTATTCTCCTGAAGGGGTATTATATAAAATTGTAATCGTTTTAATCAACTTATACCAACTTATTGGTTTCTTCGCAATATGGGCTTCAATCGATGAAATTAATCAAGAAAAAGTTAGTTCTATCATACCTAGACTATCGCTTAGATTTATAAAATAATCCTCTCAATTTTATAGCTGATCCACAATAGCTTTTGACAAAGGCTTAACATTACTCATAAAAACAGCTCGTAATTTACCTTCTTCATCTACCAAATATTTTTGAAAATTCCACTTTACTTTACTTGATTTTAAGCCATTTTTTTCACCTGAAGTTAACCAAGCATATAGAGGATGTTGATGATCTCCCTTTACATCTATTTTCTCTGTCATTAAAAAATCAACACCATAGTTTTTTTGGCAAAATGACTCAATTTCGTTTGCACTTCCTGGTTCTTGTCCCCCAAATTGATTACAAGGAACTCCAATTATCACTAACTTATCTTGATGCTGATCATGTAACTTCTGTAAATCTGCATATTGGGGAGTATAACCACATTTTGAAGCTACATTTACAAAAAGAATTTTCTTCCCTTTAAATTGAGATAATTGAATCGCCTCACCTGACAAACTATTAATCTTTATATCGTATAAGTTTTCTATACTATTATGCCCCTCCGTCTCAGTTTGAGTTTTATCAACTTTGAACTCATGAGCATTGGTAGCAGATGTACAAGCAAGTAATACAGTACTGGCCATAAATAATAAGACTATTTTCTTTTTCATTTTTTTGTTTTTATTTCATGCTTAACCAAATAAGCAAATGTTTATATTATCAATAATTCAAGTTCTATCGTCATCATAAAATTAACTTATTCTATCAAATTTGAATCGCTCATTTTAAATAACTTATTAATTCTTGCTGTTTCTCAACTTTTTTAAACGCCCCTCCAAAAAATACAGTTGTAGTCGAAGAAGCATCATCTTTAATTCCCCTCATGGATACACATAAATGTTTTGCATCAATAATGACAGCAATATCTTTGGTCTCTAATAATGCTTGTAAATCCCTTCCTATTTGCTGAGTTAGTCGCTCTTGAACCTGAGGTCTTGCAGCAAAATATCTAACAATACGATTAAGCTTTGATAAACCTATTACCTTTTCGTTAGGAATATACGCTACATGTGCCTTCCCAATTATTGGAACAAAATGATGTTCGCAATTGGAATAAAAAGTAATATCCTTTTCCAAAAGTATTTGCTGATATTCATACTTATTTTCAAATAATTTAATTTCAGGTTTGTTTTTACTAATCAATCCAGAAAAAATTTCATCAACATACATTTTAGCTACCCTGTTTGGTGTTTCTTTTAACGAATCATCAGTTAAATCTAACCCCAAGGCATCCATTATTTCAGCAAAATGATAGGCGATTTTTTCTTTTTTCAATTTATTGGATACAGCTATAGTATGTTTGTTGATGGGTGTTTCTACTTTATTCATATTACTTATTTATTTAGAAGCTGGAAACTCTACAAAGTTTTTAGACGTTTCATACAGCCTGATTTGTATTTCTAATTTGGAATCTATTTCTTTTCGTAAAAGATCATAAATTACTCTCGCTATGTTTTCTGCTGTAGGATTCAAATACTGAAAATAACTAACCTGCTTGTTCAAGTTCTTATGATCAAATTCTTCTAATACATACTTCTTGATTAAATCAGAAAGTAATTTAGCATCCATAACATAACCTGTTGCAGCATCTATTTCTCCCGTAACTTTGACAACTAATTCATAATTGTGCCCATGGTAATAAAGGTTATTACACTTCCCAAATACCATTTCATTTTTTTCATTTGACCATTGGCTATTATGCAAGCGATGTGCTGCATTGAAATGCTCTACCCTGTATATTGATGCTATATTTTTCATTTTTGTTTAAACTTTTATGTCTTACATTAAACAATATTAATCTTTTTATTTTATATTTGTTTAATCTTTTTAACTTTTTTTTAAACAAAAACTAAAATTATGCGTAAAAATTATCTAATTATTGGCGGTTCAACAGGCATAGGTTTAGCCATTGTAAATCAATTAAACAAGAATGGAGTTAATGTAATTAGTACTTATTATCAAAGTGATCATTTTGAAGATAGCCTGAACTATCATTATCTAAATGTGTTAGATAATAATTATGATTTAGACTTTGTGCCTGAGCAACTTGACGGAATAGTTTATTGTCCTGGCAGCATTAACTTAGCTCCTTTTAAGCGAACCACTCCAGAAAGTATCATTGAAGACTTTGAATTGAGTGTTCTTGGAGCCTTTAAAATCATACAACAATTGATTCCCAATTTAAAAAAGGCTAAACAAGGATCAATTGTTTTGTTTTCATCTGTAGCAGCTCAAAATGGTTTTAATTTTCATTCGCAGGTTTCTACAATAAAAGGTGCAATTGAAGGCCTTACCAAAGCTCTAGCAGCTGAATTAGCCCCATCAATTAGGGTAAATGCTATAGCTCCATCAATTACTCAAACACCACTAGCTTCAAAATTACTCAATACAGAAGCTAAGCTCAAAGCCAATGCCAATCGACACCCATTAAAAAGAGTTGGAGAAGCAGATGATATTGCACATCTAGCTACATTTCTATTAACCGAAAAATCCCAATGGATAACAGGCCAGGTTCTAACCATTGACGGAGGTATTTCATCATTAAAAATCTAATCGTTATGTTCCAATTTTTCAAAAAGAAAACAAATCTAGAAAAGCTTGAAGTAAAATATAAAAAATGCTTAGAGGAGGCTTTTCTTCTCGCACAGGTTAATCGAACTAAAAGCGATGAAAAATATAAAGAAGCTGAGGCAATTGCCCAGCAAATTGTACAACTAAAAACTTCATAATTATGGCTTTTTATCAATTCAAAAGAGAACAAAAAATAAACTGTACAGTTGATGATATTTGGGACTTTATATCTTCCCCGAGAAATCTAAAAGAGATTACCCCTAACTATATGGGCTTTGACATTACCTCTGAAAATACGCCTGATAAAATGTATCCTGGTCTCATCATCACTTATAAAGTCAGCCCACTACTAGGAATAAAAACAGATTGGATGACAGAGATTACTCAAGTAGTAGATAAACAGTTCTTTATAGATGAGCAACGAATAGGACCATACAAGTTATGGCATCATCAACACCTTATAAAGCCAATTGAAAAAGGTGTATTAATGACTGATATCGTAACTTATTCTCCTCCATTTGGAATCTTTGGAGCAATAGCTAATAAGTTACTCATCCAGAATAAACTAAAAGAAATATTCGACTATAGAGTTGATGCAATTGAAAAAAAATATGGGAAGTACCAAGAATAGTTTTAGCGACAGAGCTATAGATAGGATTATCGAAATGGCATGGGAAGATCGAACGCCTTTTGAAGCTATTAACTATCAATTTAAGATTAAGGAACAAGAGGTCATAACCTTAATGCGAAGAAACCTCAAACCTTCCAGCTTTAAAAGATGGAGAAAGAGGGTCAATAGTAAAGTAAGTTTAAAACACCTCAAAAAGAGAAACAGTGCTATTACTCGTTTTAAATGTTCAAGACAAAAGCACATCACACACAACAAAATATCCAAAAGATGAGACAATTCCCCACAGAAATAGAAGCCATACACAAATTGATTACTGATATTGATCCTATTAAATATGCCAAGACGAGAAACTTTGTTGATGGAGCAGTGACTTATCTTTCACCTTATATTTCAAGAGGAGTAATCTCTACTAAAACAATCTATGAAAGTTTAATAGCTAAAGGCTATCGACCTACCAAAATACAGAAGTTTATTCAAGAATTAGCTTGGAGAGAACATTTTCAGCGTAATTGGAAGGCATTAAAGTGGAAAATTGACTCTGATATTAAACGTCAACAAAATCCTATACTCAACCACAACATTCCTAAAACGCTAGTCAATGCTTCAACTGGCATATCAGCTATTGATCAACAAATCGAGAATTTATATCTAACGGGATATATGCATAACCATATGAGGATGTATGTCGCTTCATTGGCTTGTAATTTAGGTAAAAGCCATTGGTTAACTCCAGCTAAATGGATGTTTTATCATTTACTTGATGGTGATTGGGCTAGTAATGCTCTCAGTTGGCAATGGATAGCAGGAACAAATAGCAATAAAAAATATATTGCTAATCAAGAAAATATTAATAAGTATTTCTACTCTTCTCAAAAGCAAACATTTTTAGATAAATCCTATGAAGAGCTTGGGAAATTACCTACTCCTAATGAATTAACCGAAACAATAGAAATAACACTTCAAACACCATTACCGAAGTCAAGAGAGCTTCAACTTGACACTACCCTACCAACTTTACTATATACTTATTATAACCTTGATCCCAACTGGCATGCAAATGATTATTATAATCGAATTTTTATCATAGAACCTTCTTTATTCAAAAGATACCCTGTCAGTCAAAAATCTATTGACTTTGCCATTGCTCTATCCCAAAACATCCCTAATATTCAAGTGTATGTTGGGGAATTCGAAACGCTCTATCAAAAAATTAAAAGGCAAGCTATTCATTTTAAAGAACATCCTACTAACCATCATTTTATAGGAATTAAAGAAAATAGAGAATGGATTTTTTCAACGCAAGGTTACCATAACACCTTTTTCTCCTATTGGAAAAAATGCAAACCAGAATTAACTCATGGCTAAGCAAATAATAAATATCGTTTGGCTAAAAAGAGACTTAAGGCTCCAGGATCATCTCCCCTTTTTCAAAGCTGAGAGCAGTCATCTTCCCTATATTCCTATTTATCTTATGGAGCCTTCGATGATCAATTACAAGGATACCTCATTGAGGCACCTTCAATTCATCTATCACTCTATTCTAGAAATGAATAAGACGATGCTTCAATTTAATCAGCAAATAGCACTTTGCTATGGTGAGGCAATAGCTATATTTCAAACAATATCGAATCAATTTCAAATCAATACAGTTTATAGTTACCAAGAAAGTGGTATTCAACGTACTTGGGATAGAGATAAAAGGGTGAAAACATTTTTCAACTCAAATAAAATAAAATGGTTAGAATATCAAAGAGATGGCATTATTAGAGGAATTAACAATAGAACAGGCTGGGACAGTAAATGGAAAACATTTATAAGTTCTCCCATTATTAAAAATACCTACAGGCAACATTCTTTTTTGAACTGGAAGAATCAATTTCCCATACCAAATGAACTGCTTTCATTAATGAAGCAATACCCCAAAAGATATCAACCTGCTGGAGAACAATTTGCTTGGAAATATTTAGAATCCTTTACACAAGATAGAGGCAAGAATTATAACAAACATATTTCTAAACCTTTAGAAAGTAGAACTTCATGCGGTAGAATCTCTCCTTATTTAGCTTGGGGAAATTTATCAATCAAACAAGCTTTTCAATACATTACGAACTCCCCTAATTACACAACAAATAAAAGGGCATTTAATGGTATTCTTACTCGCTTAAAATGGCATTGTCATTTTATTCAAAAATTTGAAGTTG
Source organism: Bacteroidia bacterium (assembly GCA_030426105.1). Taxonomy (GTDB): domain Bacteria; phylum Bacteroidota; class Bacteroidia; order Flavobacteriales_D; family Parvicellaceae; genus S010-51. The sequence goes on from JAUHZI010000114.1 coordinate 8,383, forward strand.
AATGTCAATATGAGACACACTGTATCAACAGAGGATATGAACTTTTAGAACACAACAACAACCTTGATTGGGTAAAAAAATGGGAAGAAGGAAAAACAGGTTATCCCTTAATTGATGCTTGCATGAGATGTCTCAAAGAAACGGGATGGATTAATTTTAGAATGCGTGCCATGGTCGTTTCTTTTTTATGTTACAACCTTGATCAAGATTGGCGTTTAGGAGTTTATTATCTCGCTCAACAATTCCTTGATTATGAACCTGGAATTCACTATCCTCAATTTCAAATGCAAGCAGGTACAACTGGAATCAATACTATCAGAATGTATAACCCCATAAAGCAGTCTCAAGATCATGACCCTGACGGTATCTTTATCAAAAAATGGGTTCCAGAACTTCAAGAATGCCCTAAAGAATTTATTCATGAACCGTGGAAGATGACACCTTTAGATCAAGAATTCAACAGAATAAAATTGGACTATCCCAACCCTATTGTAGAAATAGCAAGCAGTAGCAGAAAAGCAAAAGAAAAAGTTTGGGGACATCGTAAAAACAAACTCGTTCAACAAGAAAAAAAACGTTTAATCATAACGCATACGCGTAATCAAAAAAAAAGGTAATATGTATTTTTCAAGACAAGATATACTCAATTTGGACCACAAAAAAAGACTCAATATGATTAACTCCTTATCGGGTATTAAATCAGCAAATCTAATTGGAACAATTAATCAAACAGGCCAAACTAATGTAGCTATTTTTAATTCTTTAATACATATTGGTAGTAATCCTCCCTTAATTGGTTTCATTATGCGTCCTTCAGCTGAGGTAAGAAGACACACTTTTGAAAACATTATCGCTTCCAATCAATTTTCGGTCAATCATGTTAACAGCGATATCTTACAAAATGCTCACTATACTTCGGCTAAATTTTCAGCAGACAAATCTGAATTTAATGAATGCAAATTAACTGAAGAATATGCCTATAATTTTAATGCACCGTTTGTAAAAGAATCAAGCATCAAAATTGGTGCAACACTTGAGGAAGTCATTCACATTAAATCAAATGATACACGTTTAATTATTGGTAAAATCCAGCATTTAGTTATTCCTAGTACCTTCATCAGTGAAAAAGGATATTTAAATTTAGAAGAAGCAAAGTCTATAGGTGTTGGAGGTCTCAATACTTATTATCAACTAAAAAAAATAGCAACATTTCCCTATGCTAGATTAACTGAATTACCATTTTTTGGATGAAGTCAAACAGTCTTAATAGTTAGATATAATTTAAAGCTTATTTAGAATCACCTCAAATAATCGTAGAGCTAAACATAAAATATACCAATTAGTATATTATTTGTATTTTTGACAAAACAGATACAAAATACAAGCACTATGTCAAATAAATATCCACACTTATTCGAGCCTTTAGATTTAGGTTTTACTACATTAAAAAATAGATTTTTAATGGGCTCTATGCATACAGGGCTCGAGGAACATAAAGGAGGATATGAAAAAATGGCTACGTACTATGGAGAACGTGCTAAGGGTGGAGTTGGATTAATTGTCACTGGAGGTATTGCTCCAAATGTAGCAGGTTGGGTTGGTCCTTTTTCAAGCAAATTGACCAATAAAAAAACAGCTTTAAAACATAAAATTGTAACTGATGAAGTACACAAACATGGTGGAAAAATTTGTATGCAAATATTACATACAGGACGTTATGGTTACCACCCATTCGCAGTGGCTCCAAGTGCTTTAAAAGCCCCTATCTCCCCTTTTAAGCCTTGGGCTTTAAGTAAGCGAGGGATCAAAAAAACAATTAATGATTTTGCAAAAGCTGCTGAATTAGCTCAACTAGGAGGATATGATGGTGTAGAGATTATGGGTTCTGAAGGTTATTTAATTAACCAGTTTATTGCAGCAAAAACAAATAAAAGAACTGATGAGTGGGGAGGTTCTTATGAAAATAGAATAAAATTTCCTTTAGAAATAGTTAGAAAAGTTAGAGCACGCGTTGGCAAAGACTTTATTATTATTTTCCGTTTATCAATGCTAGATTTAGTTCCTGGAGGTAGTCAATGGGAAGAAGTTGTTTTATTGGCTAAAGAACTCGAAAAAGCAGGAGTAACAATTATCAATACTGGTATTGGATGGCATGAAGCTAGAATACCTACAATTGCTACAATGGTACCAAGGGCTGCATTTAGTTGGGTAACTAAAAAAATGATGGGGGAAGTTAATATACCCTTAATTACAACGAACAGGATTAACGATCCTGAAGGTTGTGCTGATATGATTTCCATGGCTAGGCCTTTCTTAGCTGACCCAGAATTGGTTAACAAATCTAAAGAAGGACGTGAAGATGAAATTAATACCTGTATTGGTTGTAATCAAGCTTGTTTAGATCATATCTTTAAACGAAAAACAGCTAGTTGTTTAGTAAATCCAAGAGCTTGTAACGAAACAGAGTTGAATTATACGCCTACTAAAAAAGCAAAAAACATTGCTGTTGTCGGAGCTGGGCCAGCTGGTTTGGCAGCTTCTACAGTTGCTGCTCAACGTGGACATCATGTTACATTATTTGATGCAGCCTCAGAAACTGGAGGACAATTTAATATCGCTAAACAAGTTCCTGGTAAAGAGGAGTTCTATGAAACTATTCG
>JAUHZI010000115.1 GCA_030426105.1 Bacteroidia bacterium
AACTCTAAAGATATCAAATATACACATTTCTTGCTTGTGATGTGTTACTTTCGAAAAAGCTACAACATAGTTTCCTTGCCCCATTACATGGAAAACAAAATCATAATTAAATTCTTCAGCCTTTATAAAATTTTCAAGACCTTCAAAACCATTTGAACGATTTGCGTTATGCTCTATAAACAGTTCCTTTGAAACATATTTTTCTAAATTCTTTGCATTTTTGTTTTGAAAAATATCCGTTAGGTACATTCTAAGCAGTGCTTTGTTTTCTTCCGTTTTTTCAATGTCTTTGATATTAAACTCACCAAATATTACATCATTTCCTGTTTTCGTTTCCTCAACTTCTTGATAAGGAGCTATCACATCCCAATGCTCTACTATTTGATCATTTTCGTCAGTATTGAACAAGTCAGTTGTAATCCACTTTGCTGTTCCGTTATCGATGTCTTGAAAAACATGTACAAAAACATAATTCCCATCTTCAATAGCTCTGATTATTCGAATATCTCGTTGATTTGTTCGTTCTAAAAAACCCTTAAAAAAGCTTTTAAAACCTTCCGTTCCATCAGCTACACCTGTACTGTGTTGAGTATATCGATTTCCAGTATAAATGTCTATGACATCTATATTTCCATCTCTAATTCCTTCAAGGTATAGCCCTTTAGCATTTTCTAATTTTTTACTCATGATTACTTTTTTAATTAAACATTATTTAATATTACTTATTATCAACAACTTACACTAGTTAAACCAATTCAAATTCTACTTTAGTAGAACTAAAGTTTTTCAATTTTGTTTAACATTACTAATGCAACTACTGTCTTCGTTATAAAACCCTTTAATTTATTCTAGTAAAATCACTTGCTCAATTTTTGCTTTTTGAAAGTGCACGATTTCACCTCTTATGATTGCACTTCCGTATAGAATGTTTTGATCATAATTAACCAATAGCGTAACATAATCACCATAACCTTTTTCAAACCATGAGACAAAGTATTCATTATTTTCAGTTTTCATGCAATTGTAAGGAAACTTCCCCCACCACTTGTTAGGCTTCCCTCCTGTTTTAAACTGGTAACTCATTCCGTCCTTTTCAAATTTGACCGCATATTCATTTCCTCCTGAATAAGTATAATGCATTTCTAGACCTTCCAGATTCTCAGGTACTCTTATATTTTCTTGATTAGACGAACTTTTGCATGAATACGCAACAAAGATTAAAGAAATTAGATAAATTAAAGTTTTCATGGCCCATTGTTTTTAATGATTATTATTGACAACAAAACTACAAAGCTTCCCTATCCTAATAAAGGTAAATGAACAACATAAAATGGTAAATATAACACCAGAAACTATAAACTGGCTTTATAAATTTTGGGAGATATTTGAGTATGTTTCTTAAAAAACTTTGTAAAATTAGTAACTTCATCGAAGCCTATATCAAAGGCTATTTCTTTTAAACTTTTAGAAGTACTCTGAATAGAACGTTTGATTTCCAATAAAACATACTGATCAATAAAATGCTTTGAAGTATCTAGCGTAAAACTTTGAACAATTTGATTTAAATGTTTAGTAGAAATTGACAACATCTCCGCATAATCTTTAACATTACGCGTTTCTTTATAGTGATTTTCAACCAAGGTTTTAAACTCAAAAAATAAAGCATAATGTTTTTTATTACTATCACTCAAGTCAATAGTATTGGAAAGCTGCTCCACCTTCATTAAATACAATTCCATTAACTTTGCAATAATATTCTTTTGAGCAATTGACGCTTCCTTATTTAATTCTTCAGAAAACAAGTCTAGAAACACCGAGTTAAAAGAACAGCTTTGTATTAAAGGTTGAGAGATATGATAATTATACAAATGCGAGATAAACTGTATTGATGATTTTGAGAAATATTTTAACACAAAATCTTCAGTAAAAATAATCAGATAGCCTTTATATGCTAATCCACCTTGAAAGGCGTGAACCTGACCTTTAGCAACCTTAACGACATCTCCTGCTTTAATAGTATAGTTTTTAAGATCAACTTGATGAACTCCTTTTCCTTCTGTTACAACTAATAATGCATAAAAATCAATACGGTGCGGTTGTTTAGGGTTATGATTAGGAATCTCCCCTATCCTAGCAAATAGACTATCCAATTCCAAGAACTCAATATCAGTAGCATTCTTACTACTTTTAAAAGCTATGTTTGGAATTTTATTCAAAAGATGAAATCTGATACTATTTGCAGCTTAAAGGTAAGAAGTTTTTAGGTATGACATTATACTAACTTTATATTAATACTTTTTAATATTATACTATCATTAAATTCTGAAAAATTAAGCTTACTAAAATGTATACATGAAACGAAAATGTGTATAAGAAATCTCCCTTGTTGTCTACCTACCTTTGTATAAACAATTTAAAACAAATAATCATGAATAATCAATTTGGTAAACAAGGATGGACACCTGAAAGAATTAATAATTTAAAAGGAAAGACTTACGTTATAACAGGTACCACAAGTGGAACAGGCTACGAAGCGGCAAGAATATTATTATCTAAAGGAGCAAAAGTTGTGATGCTTAATCGCAACCCTAAAAAATCTGAGGACACAATAACAATGTTAAAACAAACGCTCGGAAATAACATAGACGTATCTGCTATTAAGATGGATTTAGGAGAACAAGCCTCTGTAAAAAAGGCTGCCCAAGAAGTCTTAAACACAGTTTCAAAAATCGATGCTTTATTATGCAATGCTGCAATTGCTCAAACACCAAAACATACTTTGACTGTAGATGGTTGGGAAGCTCAAATGGGAGTCAATTACTTTGGTCATTTCACCCTTCAAGGATTACTATTCCCTTTAATTGAGAAATCAAACGGACGCATTGTAACTGTTGGTAGTATGGGTTATGATATGGGAATCAAAGCCATTAAGTTTGATGATTTAAATTGGGAAAAAGATTACACACCTAATGATGCTTATAGCCAAAGTAAATTAGCTCAAATCATGTCTATGTATGAATTAAACAATAGATTAAACAAAGCTGGCAAAACTAATGTTAAAGCCTATGCCTGCCACCCTGGTTCTTCTAGAACATCTCTCATTTCTACTAACGGTAGCTTTATGATGAAACTCATTTTTGGAATCATGAAAATGACACCTCTAACGCAAACAGCAGAAAGAGGAGCTTATCCAGAATTAATGTGTGCTACTGAACCCAATTTGGATGTAGCTGGTTTTTATGGTCCAACTGGTAGAAGCAACTGGGTAGGTCCAGTAGGAGCACACGAAATAAAACCTCATGCTAAAGATAAAGCTGTTATGAAAAAACTTTGGGAATTATCTGAAAAAGAGACAGGTATTACTTGGGCAATATAATTTTAAAGAGATGAATATTTTAAAGACTTCAATAGAATGGGCTAAAGATGAGATCTTCTCATCATGGATTTTTATTCTGTTTGGGCTTTTATTTGTAATTGCTTCCATTGGATTTTGGCAATTAGGTAAAACGGAAATTGCTAAAGCTTTCATTTTTCCAATGTTAATAGCTGGAACACTACTTTTAGTGGCGGGATCTGGGTTTTATTTATCCAATAAATCCAGACTTGTCAATTTTGAAACAGCATACCAAACCAATCCAATTACATTTGTAAACTCAGAAATTGAACGGGCTGAAAAAACAATGAGAGAATATGAAAAAATAGCTTTCAAAGTTTTCCCTATCATCATAGGAATAGCTGCTTTAATGTTAGTTTTCATAAACTCATCAACTTGGAGAGCAATTATTATGACTATCTTAGGAGTACTAATGGTTATTATATTGATTGATAGCCATGCTCATGCTCGATTAAAAGCATACCACAAACAACTACAACAAGAACAAAATATTTAAATCTACCATGGAACATTTTAAAACACTTTCAGCGTATTTCGATTATATGCAGTTACCACGGCCTGAACATCCGATGTTTAGTGTTATGTCTGCAACTGGAAATAGTTTCCTACCTTGTCCAAGAGTAAGCTCCCCTCCTATTACCAATGATTGTTATACCATTAGCTTAAAGAAAATGGTTAGTGGAGAACTAAGTTATGGGCGAACAAAATACGATTTTACTAATGGTGTCATGTTCTTTATTTCTCCTAGGCAGGTTTTACAATGGGAGAGCAATGCTGTATTTGAGCAAAAAGGCTTTTCTATTAACTTTCATAAAGACTTTATCAAAGGCACTGAATTGGCTGAACAAATTAAAAAGTACGGCTTTTTCTCTTATTCAGCAAACGAAGCGTTACACCTTTCTCCTAAGGAAGAAAAGCAACTAGAATCCATAGTTGAAAATATTGAACTTGAATACCACAACAATCATGATGCGTTTAGCAAAGACATTATTATTTCACAATTAACTACGTTATTGAAGTATGCAAACCGTTTCTATGAACGCCAATTTATAAACAGAAAAGAACTTTCGAACGACTTACTGGAGCAATTTAACTCTCAATTAGAAACCTATTTCCAATCGGGACAACTGCAAAAAAATGGAATCCCATCTATTGAAGAACTCGCAGAACACTTATCCGTGACACAACGTTATTTAAGTGACACCCTAAAAAAGGAAACAGGCAAAACTACCACAGAACATTTACAATTATTTTTAATAGATGAAGCCAAAAACATGTTATTAAAGCCTAATAAAAGCATTGCTGATGTCGCGTATGAATTAGGTTTTGAATATCCGCAATATTTTTCCCGCTTATTTAAGAAAAAAGAAGGTATAAGTCCGAGTAAATATATTGAACAACATAAGTTGAACTAACTATTCACCAATAACTTTTTGAAACCATACTTTTTCAACTCTATTCATATCAACAAAAAAACCGGTTATCATTCCATTCTTATCCCTTACGTATTTTGCTATTGCCATACCTGACCAATCAATAACATCTCTTTTCAAAATACTAACAGGAAAACTTCCATGCCTACTATGATAACCAGTTAACTTTCCTTTCTCTATTTTTATTTCATAATACGTCTCTAGCTCTTGGCTATAAAACTGCCCTAAATACTCCATTTTTTCTTTTTCTGATAAGGGGCTGTTATCATACTCTACAAAAACTTGTGTAGGCTTATCCCCATCCTTAACAATCATTTTTTTCTGCTCTCCTTCTTCAAACAAAACGATAACTGGTACATTTATACCACCTATAATAAATTTATTTTCACTGACCTGAACTAGATGTGACTTCACCCCATTGTTCCTTAAGTACCAAAGTGTATCACGCTCCAAATAAATTCTTCGAGGATAGTTTTCTTTGATGTTCCAATAATCACCAACTACTTTTTTAGCATTTTCAACATCTAGCGGTAATGGTTTTAAGGCTGTGATTTTCTCTTTTTGGGGACTTTTATTTTTTAGAAACAACTTCAAAAGTTCCATTTGCTTTTGTTGAACTGTATAAGCAATAAAATTAGTCAACAGTACGATGGTCATTTCCTCTTCTGGATAATATTCAGCATAAGAAAGAAAGCCAGGCACCCCACCTGAATGCTGTATTCGTTTATTGCCATAGAATTCGTCTACAAGCACTCCATATGCATAATTATTTAATTCCCCATTATTAAGTGTATCCGTAGTTTGTAATAGTTCAAACGCCTTTTCCCATCCTTTTGATGGTGAGTGAAAATTGCTCATCCAACTGATCAAATCTGTAGCAGTTGTATAAATATTAGAAGCCCCAATATTTAAACTTATATTTTCAGCTAACGTAAATTGATTTTCTCCTATTTCGTAATATGGTGTAGCTACTTTTTTGTCTGTATTACCATTTTTTTCATCTACAAAGGTATGGTTCATTTTTAAGGGTTTAAAAATGTTGGTTTTCATCCACAACTGAAATGGTTTTTGTGTTACCCGCTCTATAATCATAGCAAGTAACACATAATTAGAGTTAGAATACATAAACTGTTCTCCAGGAACAAAATTCAAGCTGGTTTGTTTACAGAGATAATTATAATCATCTTCCGTTGTAATGGCATCTCCTTCTCTCCAACCAGCTAACGCAAACAACTCAGGAGTACTTCGAAAACCACTAGTGTGATGTAATAAATGACGAATAGTAATCGATTGTTCAAACTCATGTAACTCAGGCAGGTATTTCCGAATATCATCATCAAAAGAGAGTTTATTTTCTAGGTACAGCTTTACAACTCCCATAGCTGTAAACTGTTTTGATGTTGACCCTATATTGAATATCATTTCATTATCATTTGGAACATTATACTTTATGTTTGCCATTCCATATGATTTAGAACAGAGCAACTCTCCTTTTTTCTTAATCATTAGCACACCTCCAGGGTGTCCTTCTTGATTCCATTCTTTAAAAATTTGATCAATCTTATTTTCTAGTTTTTGCGTGTATCCCAACTGAACAACAACCAATACAAAGGCTATTGATGCTATTTCTTTTATTTTCATAATTACCCGATTATCCCTCAAATAAATCACGAAATAAACGATGAAACAAAATAGAATCGGTGAATTCTAAAAAGTAATCGGTAAAATTAAAACGAACCTTTGAGATGCTGCATAAAACGATGAAAATCGTCTTTGTATGAAGCTGAAATAGGAATTTTATTTTTTTCTATCATTAGAAAATTACGTTCAACCACATCAATTTTATCAATTGCTACCAAATATGATTTATGCACTCTATGAAATTTTAACTTGGGGAGCAATTGTTGAAATTCTATAAACGTTTGCAAAGTCATTATTTTTTTATTTGTAACTGTATGTATTCTTCGGTAATCTCCCATTCCTTCTATATATAGAATATCATTTAAATAAACTTTTTCTAATGCGTATCCTGACTTTACAAAAATGTAATTTGTAGGTTCTTTATTTACACTTTCATATTTGTTGATGGCTTGTATAAAACGCTCATAAGTAAAAGGTTTTAATAGGTAATCCAACACATTTAGCTCATAGCTTCTAATCGCATATTCTTCAAAAGCAGTAGTGAAAATTATTTTACTTTTTACCTTAGCTGACTCTATAAATTCTATTCCAGTTAATTCATCCATTTGAATATCTAAAAAGATCAAATCAACCTGTTTACCTGATAAGAATTCAAGTGCTTCAGTTGCATTCTCAAAGCTTCCTAGCAATTCCAATGCAGGCGTTTTCATTACGTATGATTTTGTACGTTTTAAAGCTAAAGGCTCATCCTCTACTATGATACAAGATATTTTCATAATGGTAAAATCAGATTTACAATATAGTTCCCTTCAGAAACAGTACTATTCAATTCATAATCATTCCCATAGATCAGTTGGAGTCTATCTTCAATCAATCGATTCCCTATTCCACCTTCAATACTTGTAACTGCATGAACTTTATTTATACATGTAAAACGAACTTGCTCATTCTCTATTAACACTTTTATTTCAATTCTGCTTGTCTTTTTATTCAAAGTGTGTTTGAATGCATTTTCAATAAAAGGAATAAAGAGCATAGGTGGAATTTCTTTATGCTCTGAATTTCCTTGTATAGTTAATTGAACATAATCTTCATTACTTGTACGGATTTTTTGTAAGTCTATATATTCTTGAATGTATTTTAGTTCATCACTTAAGCTAATAGTAGAATTAGCTGATTTATAAAGATAAAACCTTAGAATTGAAGCCAACTTTATGATGTATTCAGATGCTTTTTCACTTTCAGTTTCAATTAATACATCTATGTTATTAATTGTATTGAACAAAAAATGAGGATCTAACTTTAATTTTATCATTTCCAATTCCAATGCTTGCGTTCTTTTACCTAGTTCTTCTTTCTCTTTTATATCTGTAAACCATGAAACAAAACTATGCATCATAAAACCTATAAAAGCATTAAACCCATTTAAGAAGAGACTCAATAACCCCACCTCCCAAAGTGCCTGATGTGAACCTATGATATTGTTAACAACAATAAGTGCCACTACACTAGACAAAACCAACAAAAGACTTGAATAGAATAATAACTTTAATTTGCTGGCTTTTTTTAAATATAAGTGAAATAAGAAAAAATAAGATCCATAAAACGAAAGCATTGATGGTATGAATAGATAACCAATAATTAAGGTTGAAAAATCAACTATTGATGGCCCTGACGATGAATTAATAACTGAAGCAATGTATAAAACCACAATTAATAAGAACAAGAGAAACCAATATCCTATATTTAGCAGCGCTATATAAATCTTATTCATGTTTATTGGCTATTCGGTTTTCTGTTTGGAACAGAGAGTAGTTTTTTATACGACAATAATAAGCATATATATGGCCAATAGTGTGTCTTTTATGTTTTTTGTTTTCTGTTCATTCTATTTCACCATACAAAAACATCCTAAATTTAGAATAAATAGAGCGTAATAAATACACAAGCAATTTTAACCTAATAAAAGTTGACACATTTCCATTATCCCCCCATATTCCATTTTGTTTATCGTCTATGAAAAAATGATAGATTATGAAATGTATAACAAAAATTTTACTGACAACAACCTTTTTAATTTCTCTAGTTTCATGTAATAAGAAATATGATTGCACATGCGATGTTATAGAAACAAAAATAAAGGTTTCTAATTTAGGAGTTGAAGAATCAAGAAACAAAGCAATCACTTATACTAGAAACCTTTCTATTTCTAGCAAAAATAAAGATGCTGCTGGACAGTTATGCACAACTAAGTTTGACAAAAGCGATCATTCTATTTCATATAGTAGAGATACAACATTTAATCTTAATGGCTCAAAGTCAGTTATAGAGACTTATAGAAAGTGTGAAATCAAATAGATTCTAAACTAATAGGTTTTTCAACTTCTTAATTTTTTCCAAAGTCAAATATTAAAAACAAAAAAAGCCCGATAATTTCTTATCGAGCTTTTACTTTTGGGTCAAACAAGGGGCTTGGGTCGAACTTTTCAAAGGAATTTGAAGAGCTAATTTCAAGCTCCCATGTAATGCAGGATTACGAGCATATTTTGAGATTGATTAAGGGTGGGAATTTGAAGTGATTAATCACCTTTCATTATATCCTTTGCCCTCAAAAATTTTTGGGGTTAACTTTTTTATCCGAGCTATACGAGTCTTAGATTGTTTGGCTTGTGAAAAATGAATTAAGTATCCACGCTGTCTTCCTTCAGTTAGATTGTAAAATGCATTCTCTAAATCAGGATTTTCAGCAAATTCTTCTGTTAATTCTTGTGGAACTTCATATTCAGAAGTTTCTTTTTTCTTGACTTCAAGACCTTCTTTTTCAATCTCAATTGCTTCAAATATGTAGGTTTTTATTATTGGTCGAAGCGAAGAAATATCTTCTATACTTGTGAAACGTATTTGCCTTGCTGCTTGGACATTTTCAGTTTGTTGAATTAACAATTTCTCAAAGTCACTAAGTAAAGCCCCTTTATGAAATAGTAATGCACAATAATCTTTAAACCCATGAATCAACACGATGTTTTTACCATAGTGAGTGTAACAAGGGTGCATCCATTTAAAATCTTCCTCAAGTCCGCATTCAAGACAAATTTCTCGGAGTAGTATCGTTTCGTCTTTCCAATTTTTTATCTTGTCTATATACTTATCTACTTTATTCATAGCTTATTATTATAATTTTGATTGCACTTTTCTTTCAATTGGACGAAAGTACCATGATGCAATTGTTATTAAAATAAGGATTAAGGATGGTAATGCTTCTACAAAACTCTGTCCTGAAACTAAATGAGAAATAAAAGCGCCACTCATAGCAAAGAAAAAACCTGCATAAGCCCATTCTTTTAGAATTGGCTTTTTGGGGATTAGTATTGCGATTACTCCCAATATTTTCCATACGCCTAGGATAGATAGAATATACAATGGGTAGCCTAAATCGGATACAATTTTATTGTATCCACCTATTTGTAGTGATTGCTGAATACCTCCAGCTAACATCCCAAAGGATAGAAAGCCAGTTGCTATCCAATAAATTATTTTATTTCTTTTTTCCATAATATTAATGTGTTTTTGATAATATTTCTTGAAGTCTGTCATGCGCCGTACTTAAACCGCTAGCAAAAGGCAATTTGAGTTGCTCAGCTCTATGCTTTTCAGACTTGTATATGATTGTGATCAATATTCTACTCGAATTACTATTTATTCTTTGAAATTCTAAAAATTCAAGTTGTACACCAATTAGCATATTTTTCATTTCAAATGTTCGTACTATTTTCTCATTAAGTGTTACTTGATGAAAAACTCCATTTGCAGAAAATACCACTTGATTATTGTGAGTTGTTTCAAACTCATATCCTCCATGACTTCTACAATCGAGTTTTATTACTTTAGTTCCCATCCATTGCTCTATCAATTCAGCCTCTGTATAGGCTCTGTAAAGTAGTTCTATAGGCAGATCAAAATCTCTGGTTATTTCTAATACTTGCTTACCTTTCTCGGTATTTATTTTTGTTTTTAGTTCCATAATTATTTTTTAAATTGTTCTTTTTTCATTAGTTCTTCAAGCTTATTGAACCTATCATCCCATAATTTCCTAAATGGTTCAATAAATTCTGCTATTTCTTTCATACCATTTGGATTAAGTTGATAATAAATCTCTCTTCCTTTTTGTTCTTGAATAAGTATTTCACATTCTGTTAGTATTTGAATGTGTTTTGATATTGTTTGTCTGGAGTAGTCAAAATTTTCAGCAATTGCAGTTGGCGTCAAAGCCTGCATTGCAACGAGAGTAATAATTGTTCTTCTAGTTGGATCGGCTATTGCCTGAAATACATCT
>JAUHZI010000278.1 GCA_030426105.1 Bacteroidia bacterium
AGTTACACACAACACACAAAGAAGAGGTAACGAGACAGATTGCTATTATTCAAGAAGCAGCAATCCAGAATGAAAACGTATTTGAAAAATTGATGGAAGCTTCAAAATATTGTTCTTTAGGTCAAATCACTAAAGCATTGTTTGAAGTAGGAGGACAGTATAGAAGGAATATGTAAGGTATTTTTGAGCGTTATAATTTTATAACGCTCAAATATGTCCATATTATAAAAAATACTTGCAAAGGCACTCTAAACCATAAATAGAAGAGCCCTGGACCATCGAAAGTACCTTTTTGATAATCAATATGGTTGTAAGCCGTATAGATATTTATTGGTAACATTACAATGAAAAAGAGAATCAAAGTATAAGCGGTAATAAGCTGATAGTTTTTGATTAGAATTCCTATAGCAAAGAGTATTTCGAGTAAACCTGTTGCATAAACCCAAAATGTACGATAAGGGATAAACTCTGGAATCATCATGGTCATTCCTTTGGTGAAGATAAAATGGCCAATAGCAGTAAAAATTAGCATGCAAGACATTGCAATTCTAGCGGCTAAAGAAAAGTTATAGCTCTGTTGAACAAACCTTAAAATAAGTATTGCAATAAAAAAACTTGCTAAGAGAACGATTAAAGGTTTCATACATTTGCTTCTATTTGTTGAATGCCAAAGGTGAATAGAATAAAAACAAAAACACTGAACCCAAGTTAATTAATCGCTAGAGTGTTTATATACGCTTTCTGATTCTACTTAGTGCTTGCGGCGTAACACCAATATAGGATGCAATATATTTTAATGGAATTTCACGAATTAAGTTAGGACGTTGGGTGAATAAATCTAAATAACGTTCTTCTGCTGTTTTAGTAAGTAAATCGTGTTCTCTTTGAGATTTAATCAAAAACATTTTCTCAGCCATTTTTCTACCAATACTATTCCCACATTCAGTTGAACGGTATATCAATTGTAAATCATTGTATGAAATTCTCCAAAGTGTACTATTCGATAAGGTTTCAATAGAGTAGAAGGAAGGTGTTTGAGTTATAAATGAATCATAGGCAGTTGCAAATTCATTTTTAAAAACGAAACCTAAAGTAATATCAGAACCATCAGTAGGAATAAAGAAACGAATGATTCCTTCATTAACAAAATAAAGGTGTTTTTCAGTTTTGTCTTTAGCAGTAATTGTCGTGTTCTTGGGAAGATTAATTTCTTCCATTTTAGATGAAAACAATTCCCAGTCAGAATCAGAAATTGGATAAAGGGTCTCGATATATTGTTTGAGCGTATTCAAAAGTATAATGATTAACTGCTAAGATATCAATAATCCATAAAAAAAGCCTATTAGCATAACTAATAGGCTTTTGATAAATTACATTGTAATTCTTAGTGCTCGTGACAGTGAACTTCGTATTTAGTTCCATCAGTATCGGTAAATCCGTTTGCTTCAAGATCTTCAAGTTCATCTCCACATTTTTCTCCTAATTCTACTTCAGTTTCTGTTCCGTTTACCATTTTTTCATAATGGCACTCGTGACATTCTTTCTTTTTACAAGAGTTTAAACTGAATAAGAATAAAGAAGCTCCGATAATTAAAGTTAACTTTTTCATTGGTTTTGGTTTTTGGTTTTTATTTTATGTTAATTTTTAAGCCGATATAAATGTTTCTACCAGGGTTATTTATGCCTAGGTACTTCAATTGTGATAAATGATTGATGTATTCCTCATTGAGAAGGTTTCTAACACCAAAATTTAATTGAGATTTCCATTTAAAGTTCAGGTCTAAATGAACTCCAAGGTTTACTAAATGGTAATCAATACTAGTTGTTTCGTTAAGACCAATATTGTTTTGTGGTAAGAAATATTGATGCTGTATACTAATGTTATTTAGAGCAATTTTTCCTTCTCTTTGCCCTTCATACTTAATTAATGTATTCAGTTTTGGTTGAGGAATTAATGGGAGATAAGCATCTTCGCTTAACCTTCCTTCAGTATAAGAAAAACTCGATTCAAAATGAATTTGATGTGCAAAATGTGGATGATAGTGTACACCAACTTCACCACCAAATAAAGTCGCTTCATTAGCTTGCTGGTATTCATAAACGTTTTTATCATCTATCATACTGTCTAATGGCGAAATATAAATGTAGTCATTAATAAGACTAAAATAAGGGTTTACAATAATAGAAA
>JAUHZI010000279.1 GCA_030426105.1 Bacteroidia bacterium
TAAAATGACATCTATCGAGAAGATGATGCAAGACGGAACTGCAAACCACCTTTCTAAAAGAGAGCGTTTACAAAGAACAAGACAGAAAGATAAATTAGCGAACGTATTTGGTGCTATCGCTGATATGACTCGTCTTCCTGCTGCTGTATTTGTAGTAGATGTAAAGAAAGAAGACATCGCTGTTGCTGAAGCGGTAAAATTAGGAATACCTGTATTCGCAATGGTTGATACCAACTCTGACCCTAAACCAATTGATTTTGTTATCCCAGCTAACGATGATGCTACTAAATCTATCGAATTAGTAGTTGATTATGTATGTGGAGCAATCAAGGAAGGTTTAGCAGAAAGAAAAGCTGGTAAAGAAAAAGCTGCTGAAGAGAAAGCTGCTGAAACAAAAAAGGAAGAAGAAGTAACAACTGAAAAATAATTATATTCTCTAAAATTTATAACAATGGCAATAACAGCTAAACAAGTAAATGAATTAAGAAAAAAGACCGGTGCAGGAATGATGGACTGTAAAAAAGCTTTAGTTGAAGCTGACGGTGATATGGAAGTAGCAATAGACAACTTACGTAAGAAAGGTCAAAAAATTGCTGCTAAAAGAGGAGATAGAGAAGCTAGTGAAGGATTAGTTATCGCAAAAACAACTGCTGATGGAACTAAAGGTATCGTTGTTACTTTAAACTGTGAAACTGATTTCGTAGCTAAAAATGCTGATTTTGTTTCTTTCGCAAATAAAATTGCTGATATAGCTGTTGAGTCTGGAGCTAACTCTAAAGATGAGTTATTAGCAAAAGATTTTGATGGAAGCTTAACTATTGAAGCTAAGATTATTGAGCAAACTGGTGTAATCGGTGAAAAAATTGAAGTGAAAACTGTAGAAGTTGTTGAAGCTCCTAGCGTTGTAGCTTACAATCACCCAGGTAACCAAATCGCTACAATAGTAGGTTTAACGAAAGTTGCTGAAGAAGAAGGAAAACAAGTTGCAATGCAAGTTGCTGCTATGGCTCCTATCGCTTTAGATGAAAGTCACGTTGACCAAGAAACTATTGATAGAGAAATTGAAGTAGGAAAAGAATTAGCAATTGCTGAAGGTAAGCCTGCTGATATGGCTGAGAAAATTGCTAAAGGAAGATTAAACAAATTCTTTAAAGAAACTACTTTGTTAAATCAAGCGTTTGTTAGAGATAACAAAAAATCAGTAAAACAATTTTTACAAGATATAGATAAAGATTTAACAGTAACTGACTTTAAAAGAGTTTCGTTGTCTAACTAATACTTATTTATTTTTTAAAGAGAGCTTTTTAGCTCTCTTTTTTTTGTCTAATAATTTAACCTAAGTCTAAAATCATAATGAAATACAAAAGAATACTTTTAAAATTAAGCGGAGAAGCCTTAATGGGGAATAAACAATTTGGTATAGATAATCAGCGTCTAGTTCAGTATGCTAAAGAAGTAAAAGAAATTGCTGAATTAGGTGTTGAAATAGCAATCGTAATTGGTGGAGGAAACATATTTAGAGGTGTTCAGGCAGAAGAAGGTGGTATGGAAAGAACCCAAGGAGATTATATGGGAATGCTTGCAACTATGATTAATAGTATGGCACTTCAATCTGCTCTAGAGGTTCAAGGCTTACACACTCGCTTACAGTCGGCTATAAAAATGGAAGCTATTGCCGAACCTTTTATTAAACGTAAAGCGGTAAGACATTTAGAGAAAGGTAGAATAGTCATTTTTGGCTCTGGTACAGGAAATCCTTTTTTTACAACTGACTCAGCGGCTTCCTTGAGAGCAATAGAAATTGATGCTGATGTAATTTTGAAAGGGACAAGAGTAGATGGTATCTATACTGAAGATCCTGAGAAGAATCCAGAAGCTAAAAAGTACAATAATTTAACTTTTGATGAAGCGTATGATAAAGGCTTAAAAGTTATGGATATGACAGCTTTTACACTATGTAAAGAAAATAATGTTCCAATTATTGTATTTGATATGAATACTCCTGGTAACCTAAAAAAGGTTGTTATAGGTGATGAAATTGGTACGCTAGTTGAAGTATAACTTAAAATAAGTTATATATTTGTTGAAGAAGTATACATTAAAGATATGAGCGAAGAAGTAGAAATGGCATTGGCAGAGGCAAAAGAAGGAATGGAAGCCTCTTTAACACATTTAAGATC
>JAUHZI010000280.1 GCA_030426105.1 Bacteroidia bacterium
TGCTTTATTGATTCGCTTTTCTGGATCTTTACTGACTATCCAAACGGGATTATTAGCTCCAGAGAAATACAACATTTTGGTATTACTATCTAATACTGCAAAAGAAATATCCATCCCATCCTTCATCGTATGCATTTCTTTGTTGGTAAGTGTTAAACGAACTAAGCGACTCAACTCATCTAGAATTTCATTAGGAACATAAATCTGTTTGGAATTGTAAATTTCATTTAACAAAATTGTTCCTACCATTGAAATAAATGCTCCTGGTATTCCATGTCCTGTACAATCTGCTACGGCATAACCATGATATTCGTCTTTTTGCTCTATCCAATAAAAGTCCCCTGATACTTTTTCCTTAGGGTTAAAGTAAATAAATGACTCTTTTGTTAAATCTTCTATTTTAAGCGTTGGTAATACCGCTTGCTGGATCAGTTCAGCATAGGCTATAGAATCATGCAACTCTTTGGTTGTTTCTGCTAACTCTGAATGCACCTCTTCCAGCTCGTCTTTTTGTTGACTAATTTCAATTCGTTGATTTTTGGTAATCTTTAATCTACGGTATACAAATACTAAAAATACCACTACTAAACTTAAAATGACTACAACGGCTATAGTATATATTTTTTGTTTTTCTTTTTTTTCTACTTCAACAGCAAGTAATTTCCTATTTTCAGCATCATCTAGTATTTTTTTCTTTTCATATTTATATTTTGCCTCCTGCTCAATATTGGCTTTCAATGTTTTTTCATTTTTTATACTATCCCTCATTTTAATAGACAACCTATACATCTCTAACGCTTCCATTCCTTTTTCTTCCAGCTCGTATATCTTACTCAATTGAGTAGTTGCCAATCGAATAAGATCTGGGAAGCCTAACTCCATGGCTACTTCTACATTCTTTTCAGCAAATTCTTCAGCTAATTTAATTTTCCCCATGTTTAAATAACCTCCACCCAAATAGTTATAACTGATACATAAACCTTCTTGGTTATCAAGCTCTTGATAGAACTTTAAGCCTTCCTCTAAGTAGGCTACTCCTTTTTCGAAATTAGCCTGTTCATTATATAGGTATCCTAAATTTTGCAAGCTACTAGCAATTAATCTTTTATTTCCTATTTTTTTTCTAATCAACAGTCCTTTTTCTAAAAATTCTAATGCTTTAGTTGTATCCATTAATACAGTATGCATTATTCCGATATCGTTATATGAATAAGCTAACGCCATTGAATCTTTAGTCTTTTGATTAATGGATAACGCCTGCTCAAAACAGTCCAGGGCCTTTTCATATTCTTCCTGACTTTTATGAATGTATCCAATATTACCTAACAAATTAGAAATATTAACACTGTCCCTTATTTTTTCTAAAAAACTTAAACTTTCATAAAAGTAAGACAATGCATCTGTTATCTCTCCACTCTTATAGTGAATGAATCCTATGTTATTTAGACATTCTGCACTCCCTTTAAAATCTTTTGCTTTTCTAGCATATTCATCACCCTTCTTAAAAAATAGAATTGAGGAATCTAATTTTTCAAGCTGAACATAATTTCCTCCTAATATTTTATAGGCTTTGTAAAAAAAATGATTCTTTAAATTATCATCAAGGTCTACATGTTTTTCCTTACTACCCAGTATTTTCAGCCCTCTTTCAACAAACTTATTTGATGAATCAAGTGCTATACCGCTATGTAACTCTGCTACATAAAATAAATTACCAATAGAAACAGAATCATATTTCTTGGGTTGAAAAGCTCCAATTTTTCTTAGACTATCTAATTTTTCTCTAACGTTCTTCTGAGCTATAAATGAGCTCATAATAAACAGAAGTAATACCAATAAATAACATTTTCTATTCATGAACATGCTGCAACATAGGTTTGAGTCTAAAAAGATATAACTTTATATTTAAACTTAGACTCTAATTCCCATTATTGTGACATCATCTATTTGTTCTAAATCTCCTTTCCAACTTTCAAACCTATTATGAAGACTTTTTTCCTGTTCTTTCATTGATTCTTGGTGTATTGAAATTAAGAATGATCGAAATGGCTTGGCTTTGAACTTCTTACCACGTTCTCCTCCAAATTGATCTACAAACCCATCTGAAAACAAATAGAATGCATCTCCTTCTTCTAGGTGTGCACTATTTAAAGTAAAAGGCTTTGAACGACCTCC
>JAUHZI010000281.1 GCA_030426105.1 Bacteroidia bacterium
GGGACACCATGTCCAGTACAATCAGCAAGGGCTACAAATTTTTTATTTCCTAACTGGTTTGCCCAGTAAAAATCCCCACTTACAATATCTTTAGGGTTAAATAGGATAAAGTTGTTAGGAACTACGTTTTTAACTTCAGATAATGATGGAAAAGCAGCCTTTTGGATATTTCTAGCGTAATTAATACTGTCTTCTGTGGCTAATTTTTCTTTTTCGATGATTTGTTTTTGTTTATCAATAGTCTCTTTTTGAATCTGTGTTAATTTCCACCTTTTTATCATAATAACTAGAAAGACACCAATAATAATTAATCCTAATGCAATACTCCAAATAATGTAGCGTTGTTGGCGTTGTTTGTTTTCAGCAATTAGTTCTTTTTTCTCATTTTCATGATTAATCTGCTCGATTTCAGTTTGGTGTTTTAACTCTGCTATTTCTTGAGTTTTGATATAGGTTAATTCAGCTTGTTTTTTTCCAAATTCTTTTAAGTTTTCACGTTTACTCAATGTATCATTAAGTATCGCTAGTTCTTCGTTCCATTTTAAGGCGCTTTGAAAGTTGTTCAATGCTTTGTAGCCCTTTTTTAGCCCTTCAATAGCTTCAATTTTATCGTTGATAGAGTAGAGGTTTAATTCCTCATAATTTTGATTAAATAATTGGATAGCTGACTTATACTTACCTAAGTAGAGATAGATCTTACCAATCTTATTGTCAATTTTGTTAACAGGCATATGACGTTGGAGTAAATAATCTTTAGCTTCAATGTAATTGCCTAGTGCTTTATTTAAGAGATCAGATTTCGATAGTAAGTTGATTTCTCCAGTAGAGGTTACTTGATCATTGTAATCTTCATATAGCTCCAAATAAGTTTGTCCTATTTTACTATTTTCATTGGCAATAGAAATAGAGTCGTGATTTAAAGCTGCATACTTCTTTGCATTTTCATATTCGTCAATCGCCAATTGAAATTGTTTCTGATAACGATGAATATTACCCAAATTATGATGCACTTTGGTTAGCCCTTTATTATCTTCAAGTTTTAAATAGAGCTTTCTGGCTTTCAGTAAATATTCTCGGGCAAGGTCATCGTCTTCCTCTGAAATATAGATATTTCCAATATTATTGTATAAGGTAGCTAACGCTCCATCTTTGTTAAGTGCTTTAGCCTGTTTTACTCCTTTTAAATAAAATTCTAGAGCATTACTATTGTGGTTATTAATAGTATTAATAATTCCCAAAGTAATATAAACAGAAAGTAAATGTGGGTTCTTTATGGAGTCAGAAAGTTTAGCGTTTTGAATTTCCTTTTCCAACTTTAGAAGTAGAGAATCAGCAGTTTGATAAGCGCTTTTCTTTGCATATATAATAGCTAGCACTTCCTTATTGTAAAAGATAATTTCCTCTAATTTTTTAGCTGTACTAATTTTTAAAGATAGCTTATGATAATAAAGTGCGGAATCTAATTGATTTTGGTTATTGTATTTACTAGAAAGCTGATGGTAAGCGCTTGCTTTTATAGAGTCATCAGCAGTTGTCTTGATAACTTGATGTAAACTATCTACAGTTTGCCCAAATAGCAATATATGAGCAAATAGAAATGAAGATATTGTAAAAAGTTTTATCATGAACTTAAATTTTAAATCCTAGTATAGAAACATCATCTAATTGTTCTTGTTGTCCTTTCCAGTTAATAAATTCTTCATTTAGGTCTTGTCGTTGTTCTTCTAGCTCTAAGTTAACAATGCTCAATAATTTTTTTCTCAGAGTAGGGTAGAAGTATTTTTTACCTTTAGGACCACCTTTTTGATCAGGGAAACCATCGGTAGAAATGTAAAAAGTATCTCCAGGTTGTGTTAAAACTTCATACTGTTGAAATAATGTTTCACCATTACTACCTAATTGAAATTTTTGCCCTTTATACTCTGTTAAATTCCCATTTCTAACATGATAGATAGGAATATGCACCCCTGCATAGGTTACTTTTTGATCTTCAACCATGCAAATAGCAATATCTAATCCATGTTTGGAAGCGTTTCCATCTTTATTGTTTAAACGTTTTTGGAGTCTAAGATGTAATTGTTCCAAAATGGTAATAGGGGTATTAATACCGTCAGCAATAATTTGATTTAAAATATTTAAGCTAATTAAAGTCATAAATGCTCCTGGGACA
>JAUHZI010000116.1 GCA_030426105.1 Bacteroidia bacterium
CAGGAAAAAATTGTAAAATTATTTTTATAGGTGATACTGCGCAGCTACCACCAGTAAAATTGACGATGAGTCCAGCTTTGGAAGCCGATAAGTTATCTTTTGAGTTTAATAAAGAAGTTACAGAAATTGAATTAGATGAAGTGGTTCGACAAGAAGAAGGTTCTGGAATTTTGGCTAATGCAACAGACTTACGCTTATTAATTCAGAACGATTCAACACATTTTCAATTTGATGTAAATTATCCTGATATTATTCGATTACAAGACGGATATGATATTCAAGATGCTATAACAACAGCCTACGATGGTGAAATAGGTGTGGAAGACACCGCAATAATTGTGCGTTCAAATAAACGAGCAAATCAGTACAATCAACAGATAAGAACTAAAATTCGTGGACAAGAAAACGAGATTTCTACGGGAGATTATGTGATGGTGGTAAAAAATAACTACTACTGGTTAAAAGACTCTTCTTCAGCAGGATTTATTGCTAATGGTGATATTTGTGAAGTAATGCGTATTAATGCAATTAAAGAATTATACGGGTTTAAGTTTGCCGAGGTGGAAGTTCGTATGATTGATTATCCTGATATGAAACCTTTTGAAACGGTATTGTTGTTAGATACTCTTACAAGTGAAAGCCCATCATTAACGTATGAAGAATCAAACCGTTTGTATGAAGCTGTAAAGGAAGATTTTGCGCATGAAAAATCCAAATACAAGCAATTTATGGGAGTGAAGAAAAATAAGTATTTCAATGCGCTTCAAGTGAAATTTTCATACGCGATGACTTGTCATAAATCACAAGGGGGACAATGGAAAACAGTTTTTATAGAGCAGCCATACTTACCAGATGGAGCTTCAGTAGAATATTTACGATGGTTATACACAGCTGTTACTCGTGCCCAAGAAAAATTATACTTAATAGGTTTTAAAGATGAGTATTTTTTAGATTAGGAATATACCTGTGTTCTTTTTCTCTGGAGAAATAAGTGTTGTTCTCCAGAATGGAAATGTTAGCATTTTGTTAATGTACTTCATACTTTAGTTAAAAAAGCTACATTTGTGTATTACTCAAACTATTAAAAATGCACAAAAAAGTACTTTTATTGCTGTCTTTTTTATTGATTTCACTAACAATAAATGCACAAAAACCACAAAAACTTACTTCAAACCAAATTTATGAGAAAGTTCAAAAACTAAACTTTCTTGGCTCAGCCTTATACATTGCTGCACATCCTGATGATGAAAATACACGTTTAATTGCTTATTTATCGAATCATGAAAAAGCAAGGACAGGATATTTGTCGTTAACTAGAGGAGATGGAGGACAAAATTTAATAGGCCCTGAAATGAGAGAACTATTAGGAGTTATTCGTACACAGGAATTATTAGCAGCAAGAGGTGTAGATGGAGGAGAACAACGTTTTTCTAGAGCTAATGATTTTGGATATTCAAAACACCCTGATGAAACGTTAAAAATTTGGGATAAGAATAAAGTATTAGCCGATGTAGTTTGGGCAATACGAACTTTCAAGCCTGATGTAATCATCAATCGTTTTAATCATAGAACTCCAGGAACTACACATGGGCATCATACATCTTCGGCAATGTTAAGTGTAGAAGCTTTTGATTTGGCTAATGATAAAACAAAATACCCAGAGCAATTACAATATACCCATACATGGAAACCAAATAGGTTATTTTTTAATACCTCTTGGTGGTTTTATGGTAGTCAAGAAAAATTTGCAAAAGCAGACAAAAGTAAAATGTTAAGTTTTGATATTGGAACGTATTATCCTTTAAAAGGGTTGTCAAACAATGAATTAGCATCTATTGCAAGTAGTCAGCATTTATGCCAAGGCTTTGGTAGATTAACTACTAGAGGAACTCAAACAGAATATGTAGAGTTCTTAAAAGGAGATTTTCCTAAAGACAAAAAAGATATTTTTTCAGGAATCAATACCACATGGAATAGAGTAGAAGGTGGAGGAGAAATAGGAGATATTTTATATGATGTTGAGCAAAATTTTGATTTTGTAAATCCGTCGAAACATCTTCCAGCCCTATTAAAAGCATATCAAAAAGTTCAAAAATTAAAAAGTGAACACTGGAAGAAAGTTAAAACTAAAGAACTAAAAGAAATTATTGAAGCTTGTGCCGGTTTGTATTTAGAAGCTTCCGCAGAAAGTTCTAGTGCAACACCAAATAGTTCAGTGAATGTTGATTTTGAAGTGTTAAATAGGAGTGGAGTTTCAATGGAGTTATCTTCCATAAAAATACTTCCAGAGAATAAAAAAATAGTAAAAGACTTAGATTTAGCGAATAACGAAAAGAAAACGTTTACAGAAAGTATTTTGATACCTGAAGTTTCGTATTCATCGCCATATTGGTTAGAAAAACCTTGGGGCTTAGGAATGTATACGGTAGAAAGTCAACAATTAAGAGGAAAACCTGAAACTCCTAGACCAATTCAAGTACAATTCAATTTAATGATAGAAAATGAGTCTATTTCTTTTGTAAAACCAATAGTGCATCGTTATTCAAAAAGAGATAAAGGAGAAATTTATGAGCCTTTTGAAGTATTACCTAAAGTAACAACAAAGCTATTGAATAAAGTATTAGTTTTTTCTTCAGAAAAATCTCAAAAAGTAACTGTAGAGGTACGTACAGGTGCAAAAAACATAAATGGAAAAGTTGCTCTAAAAGCACCAAATGGATGGACAGTTACTCCAAACGAAGCAAAATTTTCCATAGCTCAAAAAGGAAATATTCAATTGATTGACTTTATGGTTACTCCAACAAAGAAAGAATCAGAAGGAGTATTAAAAGCTATAGCAAAAGTTGAAGGAAAAAATTATGATAAAGAATTGATAGAAATCAATTACAATCATATCCCTAAGCAGTCAGTATTATTACCATCACAAGCTAAAGTTGTGCGTATGAATATAAAAAAGAACGGTACAAGAATAGGGTATATACAAGGTTCTGGAGATGCAATTCCAGAAAGCTTACAACAAATTGGTTACGAAGTAACAGAATTGAATGTAAATGAAATTAATGGTAATTTAGAGCAATTTGATGCAGTTGTTGTTGGTATTAGGGCATATAATACTATAAAAGAGTTACAGTTTAAGCAAAAATACTTGCTAGAGTATGTGAAAAATGGAGGAAATGTAATTGTACAATACAATACAAATAGAAGAGTAGATGTACAAGCTCCGTACAATTTACAGTTATCTCGTGATAGAGTTACCGATGAAAATGCAAACGTAACATTCTTAGTTAAAGAACATTCTATTTTAAATTACCCAAACAAAATCACTGAAGCTGATTTTGATGGTTGGGTACAAGAACGCGGATTGTACTTTCCGAACAAATGGAGTAAAGAATACACGCCTATTTTATCAATGCATGATAAAGGAGAGTCAGCTAAAGATGGAAGTTTACTCGTAGCGAAATATGGAAAAGGAAACTATATCTACACAGGCTTAAGTTTTTTTAGAGAGTTACCAGCAGGTGTTCCTGGAGCTTATAAATTATTTGCTAATTTATTATCTGTAAAAGAGAATACTGTGGAGAAATAGAAAAGTGAAAAGAGTCATATAAATTAAAGAAAAGCGAGGTATAACCTCGTTTTTTTATTTAAAAAGATCAATAAAAATAGATTTCTAAGTAAGTAAAACTAAATAAAAAGTAATCTTTTGTGATTGAGGTAACTTTAATTACTTTTGACGCTGAATATTAAAAAAATTATATGAAAAGACTACTACTTTTTACGCTAGTCCTTTTTGGTGTATATGTAAATGCTCAAGAAATTTCTCAAAGTGATAAGGATGCTTTAATAGCTCTTTATAATGCTACAGATGGAGCGAATTGGACAAACAAATGGGATTTGAATGACTCTCCACAAAATTGGTATGGAGTAACTATAGATGATTTAGGGAATGTTGTAGAAATAGATCTATATAGAAATAATTTAAATGGAATAATCCCTGTCGAAATAGGAAAATTAACTAACTTAAAAAAACTTTTTTTAAATGGTGTAAAAGGAACCATTCCTGTTGAAATCACGAATCTAGTCAACTTAGAAAGCCTTTTATTATTAGGTTGGTCTATGAGAACTATTTCTGAAGGAATGGAAGGATTAACAGGAACTATTCCTGTAGAAATAGGTAGCCTAACTAAGTTAAAATATTTGAACTTATCATGGAATCAATTGACAGGGGCAATACCTTCTCAAATAGGGAGTTTGAATAATTTAACTATTTTAAATTTAAGACAGAATCAATTAACAGGCACTATTCCTTCAGTAATAGGGAATCTAACTAAATTAAACGACTTAGATTTAAGTCAAAATCAATTAACAGGTACTATTTCTCCAGTAATAGGAAACTTAACTAGTTTAAAATACTTAACTCTATCCGGTAATCAGTTTACAGGGGAGATTCCTATTGAAATATTTAGCCTTAGTGACTTAGAGAAGTTGGTTTTAGGTGATAATCAGTTAACAGGAGTGATACCTTCTCAAATAGGTGATTTGACTAAGTTAAAAGAACTGTTTTTATCAAGGAACAAGTTTACAGGAGGCATTCCTATTGAAATAGGGAAATTAGTAAATCTAGAAACTTTATACTTAGTAAAAAGCCAATTGAAAGGAACTTTGCCTTCTGAGATAGGGAGTTTAACTAAGTTGAAAAGGATAAATCTAGATTATAATCAACTGTCAGGAGAAATTCCTGTTGAAATAGGAAGCCTAACTAATTTAAGTACCTTATCCTTAGAAAGTAATCAATTGTCAGGAGAAATTCCTTCAGAAGTAGGAAGGTTAATTAATCTAGAATCTTTTAGAATTGGGAATAACCGTTTTGTTTTTGAAGATTTAGAGAAAGAGCATTGGTTATTAAAAAGTAAATTAGCATATTACACTTA
Source organism: Bacteroidia bacterium (assembly GCA_030426105.1). Lineage (GTDB taxonomy): Bacteria > Bacteroidota > Bacteroidia > Flavobacteriales_D > Parvicellaceae > S010-51. Next base: position 4,932 of record JAUHZI010000116.1, read on the forward strand.
TTCTCCACAAACTGTTGTAGGTCTTGCAGAAGAACATACCTTAATTGAAAATGAATCTATAATCTTAACCGTAAATGAGACTTCTAGTGTTAATAATACTTACCAATGGAGAAAAGATGGAGTTAATATACCTGGTGCCACTAGTAGACAATATATAATGAATAATGTAGTTTTAGCAGATAAAGGAAGTTATGACTGTGTTATAAATAATACTATTATTACTGATTTAACATTGTATAAAAATGTAATAATATTAAATGTAGGGCCTAAGGATTCAGATAACGACGGAGTAAATAATGACAAAGATTTATGCCCTAATACACCAGCGGGAGAATTGGTAAATGCAGACGGATGTTCAGAAAGTCAGCTAGATGATGATAAGGATGGAGTAAATAATGATAAAGACTTATGTTCAAATACACCAACAGGAGAATCGGTAAATGTAGACGGATGTTCGGAAAGTCAATTAGATAATGATAATGATGGCATATTCAATAATGTCGATAAATGCCCTAATACAAATGAAGGTAGTGTTGTTGATGCTAATGGGTGTGCTCAATACCAATTAATTGATATAGTACCTAGTGATATTCAGGTCATGGTAAGCAGTACAACTTGTCCTGATAAAAGTAATGGTGTTGTATACGTTTCATTTAATAAAGATTATACCTATAAAGTAATTTTGGTAGGACAAGGTGTAATAAATAAAACTTTTGATAATGTAAATCATACTTCTGGATTAGAAATTACAGAGTTACCTGTAGGAAGTTTCTCAAACTAGTTTAAAAGGCACTTCACTTACGTATCAAGTTTCAGGAAGTGAAAATTATAAAGTAACCGTAAATAGTAAAGAATATTTATACTCTTTTAAAGATGCTGGTAAACAAGAAATAACAGTAAGTTTAGATAAAGGAAACAACTCTGTAGAAATAACTACGAATAAACCATGTCAAGGTGTTTATAACAAGAGCGTTACAGTTAATGGTATTACATTGCACCCTATTCCAGTTACAAATTACCTAAACATTTCTGGTGTTACAGATAATTCAGCTATAGTAACCGTAAGAAGCCTTGAGGGAGCTACTGTATTATCAACTAAGCTTGATGTTTATAACAGAGTAGCTAAATTATCAATGAATACTATTGCTACAGGAATGTATCTTGTAACAGTTACTACTTCAACACAAACTGTTAATACCAAAATATTCAAAAAATGAGAAAACTAATATTTATACTATTTATACAATTAATATTAACTTCTTGTGGAGGAGGGGGAAGTGAAGATCCAGTACCAGTACCATCAGAACCAGAATTAGGAGCTTTTGAATTAGTCTTTCCTGAAAACAATACGCTTTGCACAGAAGGAACTGAAATATCCGATACCGAAGTTTCTATTCCTCTAAAATGGAGTAACTCTACAAATGCCACATCTTATGAAGTAGTGCTTACTAACACTGAAAGTGGAAGTAGAATTGAAAAAATGACTAGTACTAATTCTATTAATATTATTTTGCCAAAAGCAACAAAATTTTCTTGGAATGTAACTGCTATTTTACAAAATAAAGGAAAGCAGAGTAATAGTGCTTGGAATTTTTATACAGAAGGAGTTTCTGTTTCTAATCATGCTCCATTTCCTGCGAGTATAACATTAGAAGATAATAAAGATGGTACAATTAATATCAGTTGGGAAGCATCTGACCTTGACAACGACATTTTAAAATACAAAGTATATTTAGGGGAGTCAAAAGATACAGTTGAATTGATAAAAGAAACAGAAAGTACTTTTATTGAAAAGCAAAGTATTGATTATAACACGACTTATTTTTTAATGGTCGTGGTCTTAGACAAAAATGGAAATTCATCGTCTATTTATAAGGAGTTCCGGTTTAACAGTTAAATAAACGGGACTTATATCTTATAAGAGCTAGAGTAAGTAAACTACTCTAGCTTTTTTACTTAAAAAGATTAATAGAAACTGTTGCCAATTCCGAGTTTGGAAATTTTCTAAACGTATTTTTATCGTAAGTCAACCCAATAGCTTCCATAGCGTTCATATACTCATCAAGTTCAATGATGTATTGGTCAGAATATCCGTGTGTAGCATCATAAGCAGTTGCAGCTGTTTTTCCTAAGTTTTTAGCAACCGATTCTGGTTTTGAGGTATGTAATTCAATTAATAACAATCCAAATTTACTGATATAGGGCTTCCATTTGTTGAAATGTTGTTTTAATGATTCTATCACAAGGTTATTGTTCAAACGTTTTCCTTTGTAAGCATAAGCTCCAGTTGAATTGGTAATAGTTAAATCATCATTAGGTGAGGGCTCTTGCCAAATTCTGTTGTGATCTAAGAAGGTGCGGACATTCAATAAATCAGAAAGGTTAATACCATATCTATCTTGTAAATCTTCTGATAGTGCTTTTGGATTACCAATATCTCCCCAAATCACTTTCGCCCAAATATCTGCTTGTACTAAGTTTTTACGAGTAATTTTTAAAGCAGCTTCGTTATAATCTACACCAATAAGTAAGAGCGGGTAGTCTTCTAACATGGTACCTCTCAAAGTTTGATGTTCAATTACGTTAAATAAATGCTTTAAAAAAACACCGTTACCACAGCCAACATCTAAAATTCCTTTGGGTTGTTCATTAATAGGTTTGTTAAATAGGTTGATGATGATTTCATCAATGACTTTAAAATAGGTAGAATGCGCGCCTCCGCTTCCCCAAACATTCATTTCTCTATCTACATGAATTTCGTCATTACCTATGTCAGAAGTTCTAAAAATATCAGGGTTTCCAAATATAAGTTTGTCTAATTTTCTAAGAGTTGGGATGTAGGATACTGTAACTCCGTAAGCACTTGCTCTTCGTGCAAAAAATAAACCTTTATCAGTAAATTCATACGAGTCATTTGTTTTGGAAAACCAACCTAAATTGGTTAATAAATCAAGTAGTCGACTAAAATTATCAGCGTCTTTATGAAATTCATCGGCACTAAACTTAGTTTGCATAAAGTATTTATGAAACATACCACTCATTCCTAATAAAACTATTGTTGGACCAATGATAATTCCTTCAATGTGTGTAAGAATTTGCGCTATAATTTCTTTTTCTTCGGAAGTTGATATAAGCTCTATTCCAAAGTTATTAGTGAAATTTTTATAGAGATTTTCCAGTTTTTCAAAAGGCTCTATTTCAAACTTTCTGGCACTGTAATTTTCAGAATATTTTAATAAAGAAAAGGCTTCTTTATATATATGAAAATAAGAAAAAGCAATAGCAGAAGCTTTATTTACTTCAAACTGAACTTTATTTTGAGTATTGTCTACATGTTGTGTTAGCCAACCTTGTGAGCAGAGTGTTCTTAAGGCAACATTTAAGTAGCCATCATTAGCTTTGAAATGATTGGTGATTTCAGTTAAACTAACTGATTTTTTATCTAACAAATATTCTGTAATTCCTTTTTCATGTAAAGTGTAGGCTGCAGGACAAGTTACAATTCCGTCTAAGTGACGAAACAACCTACTTCTTAATGCAGATTTTTCTTGTTTTGTTAACATATAGAGAGATTATTTGTCTTAAATATAGCTATTTAAGTTTAAACGTACTCTATCTAATTTTAAGTAAGACTATTGATAGGTGAATGTAAAAGATATAATATTTATAGTATCTGAACTTGTAGACTCTTTCTTTTGTTTAAGGCAATTTCCTTTGTAGTCTTTAGAGAGACATTCAAACTTGATTGTATTTACAAGATTATTGTCTTTATCAGTAACTAAAATTTTTGAAAGCTGACCATTTATGTATTGGTATTGATGTGTGTAAAACGTAGAGAAATTATCTACTATCTTATCAATTAATCCTTTTTGAGTATAATAAGCAATGACTTCATTTTGCTTATACTGTTTTTGGGTGTAACAACTAATACGTTCTCGTTGTTTTGGTTTCCAGCGTGTTTTACAGTAATAAGGAAGTTTATTTGGATAAGAGCGTTTTTCAAACCAAAGACGTTTTTCGGTTTGTTCAATAATATTGCCTAGGTTATCAGTGGTTTTTGATGATTTTACACGTCCGTTTTTAGTAAAATGTAGTTTTTTAGTTTGAATTAACTTTTTTTGATTGTTTTCTATTACATATGTCTCTTCTATCAAGCTCTTAATATCACTTGAAAAACCATGTTTTTTTAAATATTGTTTAGAGGCACAGGATTGAAGTATGCAAACAAATAAAAAGAATAGTAACTGTTTCATTTTAAATGAAATTTGATACTATAATATACTAAGTTTTTTTACAATTTGGTTATGTACAAACGAATAATAGTCTTGATATTGAGGAAGTAGTACGTTTTTGTAGTCTTTGGTGTGTAGAATTGTTTCTAAAGGAAATAATTTAAGCTCGGTAACTTCTTCTTCTTGAAGGGTTAAATCCTCAACAGAAACTGTTAATTCAGCAATAAATACATGATGAAACTCATTATCGATAATTCCATTCGGATGATTTACCATGTGTTTTCGTGTACCTATTTTATGTAAGTTTTCAGAAAGAATATCAAAACCTATTTCTTCTTTAATTTCTCTGATAGCAGCAATTTTAATGTCTTCTCCAGCGGCTATATGTCCTGCTACAGAAATATCCCATAAACCAGGAAACACTTTTTTGGTTAATGCTCTTTTTTGAAGTAGTATTTGTTGATCTGGAGTATATAACCAAATATGAATAGTAGGGTGGAAGTAGCCATTTTTGTGAGCTTCGGATTTTAAGCAGGTTTTACCTGTGTAGTTTCCGTTTTCATCAACAATATCTATTAATTCATCCATAAAAGGTCGGTAAAAAAAACGTCATTACAGGTAAGTAATGACGTTTAATTATTTCTATTATTTGAAATAAGAGAAATTTTCTCCGTCTTCAATTTTTAATAAACTTTCGTAAATCATTTTAATTACGTTTTCAACATCTTCACGGTGTACCATTTCAACGGTAGTGTGCATGTAACGTAATGGTAAAGAGATTAAAGCAGAAGCAACACCGCCGTTGCTATATGCAAATGCATCAGTATCAGTTCCTGTAGCTCTTGATAGGGCAGAGCGTTGGAAAGGAATTTTGTTAGCTTCGGCAGTATCAATAATTAAATCTCTTAATTTTTGTTGCACAGCAGGAGCATACGCTACTACAGGACCTTTACCTAACTCTAAATGACCTTCTTTCTTCTTGTCGATCATAGGTGTAGTAGTGTCATGTGTTACATCGGTAACAATAGCAACATTAGGCTTAATTGTTTCAGTAATCATTTGTGCACCACGTAAACCAATTTCTTCTTGAACTGAGTTTGTAATATACAGTCCGAAAGGTAGTTTTTTCTTGTTTTCGTGTAATAAACGTGCTACTTCAGCAATCATAAATCCTCCCATACGGTTGTCTAAAGCACGACAAACAAACTTGTTTCCGTTTAAAATATGGAATTCATC
>JAUHZI010000117.1 GCA_030426105.1 Bacteroidia bacterium
TGAGTGTTTCATAATATCCCCTTAGCATGATTTCTAGTTTTGATTTTAGTTACCAAGTAAGATGCACAAATCAGGCCTAAATTATTTTTTATCGGAATCTCATAGAGTTATATGTTTGTGAGAGGGATAACAAAAAAATAATTGTAAAAATATGTTGGCAAGTATAATATTTGTAGTATTACTAGTAGGTGCGGGAGTGTTTTTTGGAAAAAATATCATGCGTATCTCTGGTAATATAAAACTAGGGAAAGATTTAGATCGTACAGATAATAGCGGGGAGCGATGGAAAAATATGATCCGTGTTGCTTTAGGACAAGGGAAGATGACGAGAAGACCTATTGCTGGAATTTTACATATTCTAGTTTATGTGGGGTTTGTGATTATCAATATCGAAGTTTTGGAAATTATTATTGATGGAATTACAGGTCACCATAGGGTTTTTGCAGGATTAGGAGGTTTATATGACGCTTTGATAGGTTCATTTGAAATCTTAGCATTTTTAGTATGGTTATCTTGTATCATTTTCTTAATTAGAAGAAATGTAATTACAATTCCTCGTTTTCATAAACCAGAATTGAAGGGGTGGGCATTTGATGATGCGAATATCATTCTAGTATCAGAAGTATTGTTGATGTCAGCATTTTTAATTATGAATGCCTCAGATGCAATATTACAGGCTAGAGGAGTTGGCCATTATGTAGAAGCTGGTTCTTTTCCTATTAGTGGTTTATTAGTTCCTTTGTTTGATGGATTATCAGATGGAACACTAATCTTCATAGAAAGAGGGACATGGTGGTTTCACATTATGGGAATTTTAGCATTTTTGAACTTCCTACCTTATTCAAAGCATTTTCATATCCTATTGGCTTTTCCAAACACCTATTATGCGAATTTACAGGCAAAGGGGCAGTTTACTAATTTAGGAGCTGTTAAAGAAGAAGTTGAAAAAATGTTTGATCCAAATTTTGATCCATATGCAGCACCACCAGAAGGAGGTGAGGTAACTGAACCAGAACGTTTTGGAGCAAAAGATGTGTTGGATCTAACATGGAAGCAATTATTGGATTCTTATACTTGTACAGAGTGTGGTAGATGTACGGATTCATGCCCTGCTAATCAAACAGGAAAAAAACTATCTCCACGAAAAATCATGATGGATGTTCGTGATAGAGTAGAAGAAATTGGAGAGGCAGCTAAGAAAGCTAAAAAAGAAGGTAAAGAATTTAATGATGGGAAATCTTTACTTGGAGATTATATTACAGAAGAAGAAGTATGGGCATGTACTAGTTGTAATGCTTGTGTAATGGAGTGTCCAATTAATATTGATCCATTGAGTGTTATTGTTGATTTAAGAAGATATTTAGTAATGGAAGAATCTAAAGTTCCAAGTGAGTTAGCAGGAATGTTAACCAATATAGAGAATAACGGTGCTCCATGGCAATTCTCTCCAACTGACCGTTTGAAATGGGCTGATGAAGATTAATGATATAATAGTGATACTATATAAAATTTTTGAAAAGTCTTGAGTCTTTCTGTCTTAAGTCTTTTTATCTAAAAAGAAAAAAATGAGTGAAAAAATAAAAGTTCCAACGGTTGCAGAAATGGTTGCTGCGGGAGAAGTTCCGGAAATCTTATTTTGGGTAGGATGTTCAGGTAGTTTTGATGATAGAGCAAAAAAAATAACAAAAGCTGTGGTGAAAATTTTACATCATGCTGGGATTAAATTTGCTGTTTTAGGAACTGAAGAATCTTGTACAGGTGATCCAGCTAAAAGAGCTGGGAACGAATTCACTTTTATGATGCAGGCTGTACAAAATATACAGGTTTTGAATGGTTATGAAATCAAAAAGATTGTTACTGCTTGTCCACATTGTTTTAATACCATTAAAAACGAATATCCTGAATTGGGAGGGAATTATGATGTAGTTCACCATTCTCAGTTAATTAATACTTTATTAAAAGAAGGTAAGATATCAATAAAAGACGGAGGAGATTTTAAAGGGAAGAAAATTACTTTCCATGATCCTTGTTATTTGGGAAGAGCCAATGATGTTTACGAAGCTCCAAGAGAATTATTGTCAAAATTGGATAGTGAGTTGGTAGAAATGAAGCGTTGTAAAACTAAAGGCTTATGTTGTGGAGCTGGAGGTGCCCAAATGTTTAAAGAAGCTGAGAAAGGTGATAAAGAAGTAAATGTTGAGCGTACAGAAGATGTTCTAGAAGCAAAAGCAAATGTAGTAGCAACTGGATGTCCTTTCTGTAATACAATGATGACAGATGGTATAAAACACTTCAATAAAGAAGAAGAAATAGAAGTATTAGACATTGCAGAGATGATAGCTAATGCTGCTGATTTATAAAAAAGAGTAAACTCTAAATATTTGAAAGGTACATTTTTTAATGTGCCTTTTTTTTGTGCAATCTTTTAGGTTTAAAACTAACAAGGTATACTCCAACAAAAATTAATAGTCCGCAAAATAAATTAATCCATGTAGGTTGTTCAAACCCTAAAATTAAAGCGATAATAGTTGTTAAAACAGGCTGTAAATAAACATAAGAACTTACAGTTGTTGGACTCACTTTGTTTAACCCATACATGGTCAATAAATAGGTTAGAAAAGTAGTAAAGACAACAATAAAGATTACTTTTAATAAAATAGGAGTTGTCATGTCAAAGTTGGTATCACTTAGCTGTCCTATTCCAAAAGGGATAACATAAATTAGCCCAAAAGTAAAAACCCATTTGATAACTGTGTAGGGAGAATATTTAGCCATTAGAGGCTTTACTAAAACCAAGTATAAAGCATAAGAACTTGCGTTTAAAAAGATAAATAAATCCCCATAAAAAGTCGCTTCATTCTGAATAGAGTTATTCTTAAATAAGATAAGAGAAACAGCTCCAATTAGTCCAACAAATACGCCGAAGATTTTCCGTTTAGAGATCCGCTCTTTGATTAAAAAAGCAGAAAAAATCAGGACTAATATGGGGGTGCTAACCATGATAATAGAGGCATTGATTGTAGAGGTATGGTCTAGCCCTTCAAAAAACATGAGTTGATTGGCAGCAACACCAAAAATACCAACTATAGCAAATTTTCCGTAATCTTTTCGTTCTATTTTCTCAGTTTTAAAAAAGAGTAGCCAAAATAAAAAGGTAGCGCCCAAAACTCTAAATAGAATAAAAGTAAAAGCTGGAATATACCCATCCATTACATCTTTAGAAAATCCGAAACTTAAAGCATAAATTAAGTTAACCGAGAAGAGTGCGATATGTGCGTTAAAATTTTTAGGCATTTTTGGGTGTTGTTAATGCTTTTTTAGGGCTTAATCCAATTAAATAAACACCGATGAATATTGCTAAACCGCATATGATTTTAAAAGTAGAGATATTTTCCGTTCCGAAGTAAATCCCAAATAATGTAGCAAAAATAGGTTGTAGATAGATATATGAACTTACTACTGTTGGACTAACTTTAGTAATAGCGTATACTGTAAATAAATAAGTACAAAATGTAGCGAAGAATACGACGGCAATAATCTTTAAGATAACATCAAGAGGCATATCCCAATTGGCGTTTGGTATTTCTGCAATCCCAAAAGGAAGTACGTAGATTAAGCCAAATGTAAAAGCCCATTTTACAAAAGTGTAAGGACTATATTTATTCATTAAGGGTTTGATAATTACTAGGTAAAAAGAGTATAAGGTTGCATTCAGTAAAATTAAAGCATCTCCATACCAATTCACTTGCCCCGTTTCGGTCTGATTTCCAAATAAGATGAGTGAAATGGCACCAGTTAATCCTACTGCTACACCAGTTATTTTTAGAAAAGATAAACGTTCACGTAACATAAAACTAGCGATAATTAGTACCAGTATAGGGGAACTAACCATAATGATAGAAGTATTGATCGCTGAAGTGTGTCCTAACCCTTCGTACAATAATAGTTTATTGAAAGCAATACCAAATGCAGCTGCAAGTGCTATCTTAAAATAATCAATAGTTTGAATTTTTTCGGTCCTAAAGAAAAACAACCAAAATAGAAGTCCAGCTCCTAAAACTCTAAATAAGATAAATAAAGAAGAAGGGATATATTCTCCCATGATTTCTTTAGAAATTCCATAGCTTAGTGCATAGATTAAATTAACTGAAAATAAAGCGATATGTGCTTTCATCTATTTTAATGCTTGAATAACCGCTTCTGTGACTTTTTTTGAATTTCCAATAAAGATTTGATTCTCTATAATTGTAACAGGTCGCTTTAAAAAAGTATACTCCTCTAAAATGTATTTTTTATAATCGTCTTCAGATAGTGTAAGTTCTTTTAAGCCTAAGGCTTTATATTTCTGAGCTCTTCTACTAAATAGGGATTCAAAAGATCCAGCAAGCTCTTTCATTTCTTCCAATTGAACTTCAGTTATTTTTTCAGTTTTAATGTCTTGTTTAATCCAAGTTTCATCTACCTCGATTTCTTTCATTATACGCTTGCATGTATCACAAGTGCTTAGGTAATATATTTTTCTCATTGTTTTATTTATTTGTATCGTCGAAGCGTTGTAAAGTTGGTTTTAAATTCTTTAACTTTTCAAAACCTTCTCCAATTTAATTCCCCTAGATCCTTTTAAAAGGATTAGAGCATCCTTCAATTTATTCTTGCCAGATGCAATCAATTCCTCAACTGTTTTATATGATTCAAAAGAGCTATTCGTCTTTTCAAATTCAACGCCAACTAAAAAAGCTTTGATATTATGTTCCAATAGATAAGCTACTATTTTTTTATGTTCACTAGATGAATAGTCTCCAAGTTCAAGCATATCACCAAGTATAGCAACTTTATTGTCATGTGAAATTTCGACAAAGCTCTCTAGGGCAGAAAGCATGCTTGTAGGGTTTGCATTATAACAGTCAACGATATAAGTATTTGATCCAATTTCAGATACTTGTGAACGATTATTGGTTGGAGTGTAGTTTTCTAATGCTTTCCCTATTTTATCGTTATCAACTTTAAAATATTTACCAATACATGCTGCAGCAATAAAGTTGGTGAAGTTGTATTTTCCTACTAATTTTGAGGTTAGAATAGGGGAAGAATAAGTAGATTTAAAGTTCCATCTAAATCGAACATAAGGAGTAAGTTCTTTTAATTCACCTCTAACCGTCCCTTCAGTTGTCCCATATTCATTGTTCTCAGTATTATTAGGTAAAATATTTTTCAGAATTTCGTCGTCATTATTGTAAAACAAAACCCCTTCATTCTCTGAGATATAATCGTATAATTCTTTTTTGGTATTAATAACCCCCATCAAAGAACCAAACCCTTCTAAATGAGCAGCACCAATGTTGGTAATTATACCATGTGTAGGAGCTGCAATTTCAGCCAACTCCTTAATGTCTTTAGGTTTGTTTGCTCCCATTTCAATAATAGCAAACCGATGTTTTTCATTCAACTGCAATAACGTCAAAGGAACACCAATATGGTTGTTGAGATTTCCCGCTGTCATCAATAAATTAAACTTTTGCTTCAATACAGCTCCAATTAACTCTTTGCTAGTTGTTTTTCCGTTACTACCAGTAATTCCCAAAACAGGGATTTGAAACTGTTTTCGGTGAAAGTTTGCTAAATCTTGTAATGTCTTGAGTACATCATCAACTAAGATACAGTTCTCGTGCGTATTAAATTCAGCCTCATCAATAACTGCAAAAGCACATCCCTCTTCAAGAGCCTTTACAGCAAATTTATTTCCATTAAAATTTGCTCCCTTAAGCGCGAAAAATATGCTGTCTTTTACAATATTTCTAGTGTCAGTGCAAACACCTGTAGATTTATTAAATAACTTATGTAGTTGTGCAATACTCATGATTTTTCCTGTAGTAAGTTATTATTATTTGTCTAATATTCATTTAAGAATCATCTAATCATCTAATTATCCAAGTTCTCTTACTTTTTCTTAAAAGCATTTATAGCGTTCTTAGTAAAATCAGAAAGTACTAATTTACCACTCATAGCAGCACGTTCACTTAATAAGTCATCCCAATTTTCAGTGCCTTCCCAGAAAATTTGTTTTAATAACTGCATTGCTTCAGGATTAGAATTTGCTAGTTTATTTGCTAATACTTCTATAGCCTCATCCATTTCTTCTGCAGTTTCATAGACATCAGTATATAGTCCTTTCTCTCTCGCCCAATTAGCAGGGTACCATTCAGTAGCATTTATGGCCAACTGACTCATTGCAGAGGTTCCTATTTTTCGTTCAACTGCAGGTCCTACAACAAAAGGCCCAATTCCAACAGCTAATTCACTCAGTTTTACAGCAGCAAATTTCGTAGCAAAACAATAATCAACAGCACTAGCCATTCCAACACCTCCTCCTACAGCTTTTCCTTGAACTCTTCCAATGATTAATTTTGGACATTTACGAGCAGCATTAATTACATTAGCGAAACCAGAGAAAAATGTTTTTCCTGTTTCCAAGTCATCAATAGCGATTAACTCGTCAAAGCTAGCTCCTGCGCAAAAAGCTCTTTCTCCTGCAGATTTTAAAATAATGACTTTTATGGCATCATTTTGTCCAGCTTCAGTAATCGTATTGGCTAATTTTTGAAGGATTTTTCCTGGTAAAGAATTACTTAGAGGATGAGAAAACTCAATCGTAGCAATTCCTTTATCATTAGTTTGTATTTCGACATTTCCTAATTCTGTAGCGTGTATAGTATTCATAATAATCTGTATTGTTGCTCACGAAAATACTAAATCGAATTCATACAGCGATGGATATTTATTGTAAATTCAATGCAATCTCAAAAGACCTATTCAAGAATTCAGACTAAAAACTCAAAAAAACGTTTCGTAAAGCGTTTTATTATACGTAGTTTTGCACGAATTTTAGAAAGAATGGAGATGGAAACCTTCGATATTGAAGCGAAACAAGACGGGAAAAAATTATATGATTATCAATTAAAAGATTTGAAAGAAATCTTTACTAGAATTGATGAGCATCCAGATAACTATAACTTATTATATCAGTTACCAACTGGTGGAGGGAAAACTGTTATTTTTTCTGAAATTTCTAGGCAATATATTGAGAAGACGGGAAAGAAAGTATTGATTCTAACACATCGAGTGGAGCTCTGTAAGCAAACCGATAGGATGCTGCATGGATTTGGAATCAAAAACAAAGTTATAGACAGTAAAGTAAAAGAACTTCCAGACCAAGCTAATTATAAGTGCTTTGTAGCAATGGTTGAAACATTAAATAATCGTTTGCTAGATGAGAAGTTTGAGTTGGAAGACATTGGACTTGTAATTATTGATGAGGCACATTACAACTCATTTAATAAGTTATTCAAATACTTTGAAGATCGTTTTATTTTAGGAGTTACTGCTACACCTTTGAGTTCAAATGTAAAGCTTCCTATGAAGAATAATTACGATGAACTAATTACAGGGTTTGATATAGCTGCTCTGATTAAAGAAGGTTATCTAGCAAAAGCAGTAACTTATAGTTATGATGTTGGGTTAACATCTCTTAAAATAGGTATTAATGGAGATTATACTGTAAAATCTTCAGAATTATTATACACCGATTACCCAATGCAAGAAAAGTTGTTGTTTGCTTATGAGGAAAAGGCTAAAGGAACAAAAACTTTGATTTTTAATAATGGAATAAATACTTCTAAACAGGTTTATGAAACCTTTAAAGAAGCAGGGTATAACATTCGTCATTTAGATAATAAAAACAGCAAGGCTGAACGAGAAGAAATATTGTATTGGTTTAAAACTACACCAGATGCTATTCTTACATCAGTTAGTATTTTAACGACTGGATTTGATGAACCAACAGTAGAAACAATTGTTTTAAATAGAGCTACAAAATCGTTAGCTTTATATTTCCAAATGATTGGGAGGGGATCACGTGTATTACCTGATAAAAAAGAGTTTTCAGTTATTGATTTAGGTAACAATGCTGCTCGTTTTGGTTTATGGTATGAGAAAGTCGATTGGCAATATATTTTTAGAGTTCCTGATTTATACTTAGAAACTATTCAAACAGATGAGGAAATAGAGAAAAACTTTGTCTATAAAATGCCACCTGAAGTTAGGGCTCAATTTCCAAATTCTAAGGAACTGGATTTTGACGTAAAGGCAAGGTATAAGCAAGTGTTGTCTCAACATCAACGTCCTAAATTGGTAATAGAAGAGTCTATTAATCAACACGCTACAATTTGTTGTGAAAATGCAGAAGATGCATATGATGCTAGAAAGTTAGCTGAATTATTGGAAGATGATATAAAAGATCGTGTTAGACGTTATACCTATTGTATTTGTAAGAGTACACCAAGCTATGTTCAATGGCTAGAAGATGATTATACTCGAAAATTAAGAGTAGAAATAGGGAAACGTTTTTAGAGATAAGTTTTTAGAAGTCTCTGTAAATCTTTAATTTAGCTTCTTATTTTTCAAATGGTAAGGCCCATAGTTGATTTTGTAATACTCAACTTCTATGAGTGTTAGAAAAAAGAAACTGAGGTATAAAATTAGCAAATGAACTATATTAAGGGGTACGATACACTACGAGCTTTTTCGATTATTTTAGTTGTTGTATCCCATCTATTACCTTCAGGGTATGCGTTTTATAAAACTCGAATGTGGATTGTTGTCTCAGGGACGACTGGCGTTCAGATTTTTTTTACACTAAGTGGTTTTTTAATCACCACAATCTTACTAAAAGAGCTTAAGCAAAAAGGAAAAATTAATTTTAAAAACTTTTTTGCAAGACGTTTTATACGTTTGCTTCCTCCATTGATCTTATTTTATATTGTCATTGCAGTTTTCATGCTTAGAGGTGATATTTCCTCAACGTTGATAGGGTACTTATTTTCGGTGTTTTATGCCTATAATTTTGTGCATCATGATTATTATACAGTTGAGTTGGGACATACTTGGTCATTGGCTGTTGAAGAACAGTTTTATTTAACTTGGCCATTTATCCTTAATTTTTTTAGAAGAGTAAATCGATTATACTTTATTGTAGGAGGAATATTGATAATGTGTTTAATTGGATATTATATTTTCCCAATGTTACAATTATCCCAACACTATCATACAGATCGATGGTTTTTTCCTGCTGTAGCTCCGATAATAGTTGGTAGCCTTTTTGCTATATTTAATAATCGATATTCTGAAAAGTGGAAGACTCGTTTCCGAAGTAATTATTGGTGTTTAATTGTAGGAGTAGGCTTGTTTCTTTATCCCCTTTATTCACCAGAAGCATTATTAGTTACTGCACCAATTTTTCAGGCTGTTGGTGTAAGTTTAGGATTAATATGGTTGTTATATAATCAGTCATCAAAGATAACAACAATCGTAGATAACTTCTTGTTTCGATATATAGGGAAAATATCTTATGGAATATATGTTTATCAAGGTTTTTTCTTGCGGACTGGACCTGGTGGAGATTTGGTTGTTCAGCAGTATCCTTTAAATATCTTTTTGGTGCTTATCATAGCAGTACTTTCATATGAGTTCTATGAGAAACCAGTTTTAGGATTGAAGAAAAAATTTGTTTAGTCGATAAAATCGTATTCAACTTTAGATAAGTATAAACCTTTCCCATCAACAGATTTTCCCGCCTTACAGCGGTCTTTAGCTTCAATAATTTTAGCAAAATCATGGAGGGATACCTTATGTTGACCAACTTTAAGTAGTGTACCTACTATGGCTCTTACCATATTTCTTAAAAAGCGATCAGCCTGGATAGTAAAAATTAATTGATCATTATTTACAACCCATTTGGCATACATTAGTTTGCAGATATTAGTTTTCGCGTCCGAATGTACTTTACTAAAAGAAGTAAAATCACTGTAGTTAAATAATAATTGACAAGCTTCATTCATCTTTTCAATATCCAAAGGGTATGGATAGAAGAGAGAACCTTCTAAAATAAAAGGATTTTTTTCTGTATGAATATGGTATTCATAAGTCCTAGAAAGAGCATCAAAACGAGTATGTTGGTGGTCTTCTACTTTTATAAAACGTTTGACTACAATGGTAAAGGGTAAAATGCGGTTAATGCGATAAGTAGTTTCTTCAGGGTCAATCTCTTTGTTAAGATCAAAATGGAGGTAAAAATCTGAAGCATGAACCCCTGTGTCAGTTCTACCACATCCAACACAATGTATTGGGCCACTGTTAAAATAAGTGGTCAGCGCTTTGTTCATTTCAGCTTGAACTGTATTCGCATTGGGTTGAACTTGCCAACCGTGAAAGTCTTTTCCGTTATATGCAATTTGAACAAAGTAGCGCATGAATAGAATTCAAGTATAAATGCCCCTTAATTATAGATGATTAAGGGGCATTGTAATATATTAAACCAAAGCCTCTTTTT
>JAUHZI010000007.1 GCA_030426105.1 Bacteroidia bacterium
CACATTTTATCTTTAACTCTTTAGCGACAATTGGTAGTTTTATCAGAGGAAATAAAAAAGAAGAAAGCTATAGGTATATTACTAGATTTGGTAAATTAATGCGAGCAATTTTAGAAAGTTCAAGAGAAGAGTCAATAAGTTTAGAAAAAGAAATTGAGATTATTGAAAATTTTCTTTTTTTACATAAATTGCGCTTAGGGGAGAAATTAGACTATAAAATTAATGTGGATGAAACGATTGAAATTGATGAATATGATGTCCCTCCAATGTTACTTCAGCCTTTTATAGAAAATGCTATAGAGCATGGAGTGGAAAAGTTAAATAGGCCTAGTCAATTGATTGTAAATGTAAAAGTAAAAGGAGAAGAGCTCATATTAGAAGTGGAAGATGAGGGAATGGGGTTTAAGCAAACAGAAAAAGGTAGTACAGAAAAGAAAAATCATAAATCCTATGCGATTCAAATTACAAAAGAGCGGATAGAAAACATGAAAAATAAATACAGCATTGATTTAGCGATCAATAACATAGAGGTTAACAATACAGTTAAAGGAACAAGAGTTGCTTTGTCAATAAATTAAGGAGTATGTATAATATATTAGTTGTAGATGATGTAGAAGCGTTAAGTGATTCATTGGTTGATCTCTTAGAAACATATTATACAGAAGAAATTTCATCGATTCATGTCGCTAATAGTTATCAAGAAGCCCTAGACTTGATGTTGACCAAAACATTTGATATTCTCTTTTTAGATATTGAGTTGGATGCTGATAAAACAGGGTTTCAATTATTAGAAGCTGCTAACAAAGAAAACTTTCATTTAGTTGTAGTAACCTCTCATGCACATTATGCTTTGAATGCAATTAAATATAGCGCGATTGATTTTCTGTTAAAACCTGTAGCTATAGAAGATTTAGGAGCCGTTTTTCAAAAGGTGAGTAAAAAAGAACTCCACCAGTCATCAATAATGCTTCAATTGAGAACGCTTCATGATAATTTAAGTGAAGCCAAACCTAAAAAAACAAAATTGGTTCTAAAAACTCTAGAGGAGATAAAGGTGGTGAAAATCAAAGATATTGTGCGTTGTGAAGCAGATGTTAACTATACAAGATTTTATTTACTTTCTGGTGAAAAGGTTATGGTTTCGAAACCTTTAAAAGAGTATGATAATATACTTTCTGATTTAGGTTTTTTTAGAGCGCATAAATCGCACCTTATTAATATAGAGTATTTTGAAAGCTATAAAAAGCGTGAAGGTGGATACTTAGAAATGGCAGATAAAAGTATTGTCCCTGTTTCTGTCAGAAAAAAAGAAAAGCTTTTAATATTGATTGAAAGCTTATAGCTTTTTTACGTTAAATAAAACATACTTTACGATAAATCATCCTTGAAAAGGAAGCGTTTTTCTGGCTTATATTTTTGTTTCGAATTTAATCAAAACAAAAAGAATATGAGTTTTACAGAAAAGCAGTTAGAATTGATTCATGCGGAATCACCAGAAGTTGTGTTTAAGCTTGAAGGTATAGAGGTCGTAGCAATATACAGCTTAGGACAAATGCACAACAAAATCGTTCGTTTAACAGATAATTTCTTTGGGAATACAAAAGTGGGGGTATTTAAGATCGATGAGCTTAATGATCAAAATGAATTGAGCTTCTCTAATCCTGATGATTGGCAAGATGTCACAATTAATTCTATTAAGTTCTCATTAAAAGGTCCTACAAAATGGGGCGAATTTGAAGACACTTATCAAAGGTTAACAGATATTAAGACTATAGAATTGTTAGAAAATTAGGAGTATAAAATAAGAAGGGAAAATGAAGAATGTAATTGTAATATTAGTGTTAGCTTTCTTTTCAATAAAAAGCAGTTGGTCTCAGGATGCTTATATTGGAAAATCAGCAGATAAAGTAATTGATTATTGTAAATATTGGGAACAAGAAAAAGGGATTGGTTTGTTTCATAAGATGTATGAAGATGGTGAACTTAATGGCGTTTATTTAATGTTTTCCAATACTTCAGATTTGGACTTTGATTTTGTAGCAACAAGATCAATAGTTTTCTCATTAAAAAATGGTGTTTGTAATGAGGTAAAAATAGAATATGTGGATATATCAAAATCTAAATTAAAGACATATTATTTAGCAGAAACGAGTGATTTTAATAGTATTAGTAATTATTTCTTTGCTCCTAATTATAAAACATATCGTGTTTTGTCTGAAAATATTTTAGGAGATGCTGTTGTGAAAATCAAAAAGACGGATATGAAGAAACTTTCATCAAGCACAAGAGCTAAGGTAAATACTGGTGTTTTAGAATATGAAAAACAAAAAGCTCAGGAAGAAAAAGAGAAAGCAGAACAGTTAGCTAAGGAGAAGGCCGCAAGAACAGAACGCCTTTCACAAGTACTTGCTTTAGATAAGGAATCGCCAGAGCAGTATAATCGTTTTATAGAGCAGTTAGCAGACAATTTTGTGCGTGAGTTCAATGCTCAACAGGAAGCTTTAACAGAGTTTTGCAAAACCAAAAGAAATGGAGCTTCTTATTTTGAGTATAAAAACGTTTATGCAGCAAAGTACATGATGAAGCACAATGGTGGAGCAGGTAACTCACAATCAAGCTTTGAGGCGCAAAATGAATACAGGTTAGTCTCAGGGCTAAATAAATCACTTTCCATAGTAAAAGAAGCTTCGTTTGATATCCCTGGGGTTTTTAAAGATGGATATTGGTGGAATACAGAATTAAATCTTGAGCAAATAGAGACTGTTGTTGTAGAAGGAGATGCAGAAGTAAAGGTTAAAAATGGAATAGCTTCATATGTAAAAGGTACACCGCCAAATTATGTTCAGAAAAAATTAGCAGAAGCCATTAAGGAAAGAGATGAATCCAATGGAAAATACACCGTGTCTTATTTTTATATCAAAGCGTTTAATAAAGAAAAGGTAAATGTTGTGATGAAGAAAAAGAAAAGTGCTCTTGATGCTGCTAAAGGATTGTATTAATGGTTTTATTTTTTTTGTTAACTACCTGAAAATCATATGAGAAAAAGTTTGTAGTCGTTTAGGTTCGTTATTACATGGATTTTAATTGTTTAATTACCGACTATATCCTATCTGACCTATTTACTTTGTATCGTCAAATCAAAATGAGTTGATGTACTAGGCAATGTTGTCTGGTAGAATTAAAAAACAAAGTAAAAAAGTATTATGGCTAATTTAAGAAATAGTGTACAATTAATCGGAAATCTAGGTGCAGATCCAGAAGTGAAAGAGTTAGAGAATGGAGGCAAAGTAGCAAGAATGACAATCGCTACAAATGAGTCTTATAAAAATAAAAAAGGAGAGGTCATCAAAGAAACGCAATGGCACAACCTCGTAGCTTGGAATAATCAGACTGTCATTGCTGAAAAGTATTTGGAGAAAGGCAAAGAGGTTTGTGTTGCAGGAAAACTCAATAGTAGGTCTTATGAAGATAATAGCGGTGTAACAAGATATGTCACAGAGATTATTGTGTCTGATATATTAATGCTAGGAAAGAAGCCAAATTAGATCTTATTATCCCCCTCAGTTTTAATCCTCACTTGACAATAGTTAAGTGGGGATTTTTATTAAAAAAAACTTGAAACGTAAAAAAAGTACGTAGTAAGCCATTACATTTGTAACATGGCTAAAGTAAAATCAGCGTTTTTTTGCCAAAACTGTGGAACAGAATCGGCAAAGTGGTTAGGAAAATGTCCTGGATGTAATGAATGGAATACTTTTGTAGAAGAAGTTGTCCAAAAGGAAAATAAAAAGGATAAAATATTGCATGGAGATTCTTTTAAAAAGAACACAAAACCTCACCACATTAGTGAAATTACTCCTCTGGAGAATAGACGTTATAAATTGTCTAATGATGAATTTAACCGTGTGTTAGGAGGGGGAATCGTTGTGGGGTCTTTAACCTTAATAGGGGGAGAGCCTGGGATAGGTAAATCTACACTGCTGCTGGACTTAGCTTTGAATAGCCAATTAAAGGTGTTGTATGTGTCTGGTGAGGAAAGTGAAGAGCAAATTAAAATGCGTGCTGATCGAATAGATCATCAGGATGCAAATTGTTTTTTGCTTACAGAAACCAACACGCAGAATATCTTTCAACATGCGCGTAACCTAGCTCCTAATTTAATTATCATTGATTCTATTCAAACCTTACAGACTCCAACTATAGAGTCTAGTCCTGGGAGTATTTCCCAAGTAAGAGAGTGCACAGCGGAAATGATGCGTTATGCTAAAGAGACTGGAGTTCCAATTATTTTAATAGGTCACATTACTAAAGATGGAGCAATAGCTGGACCAAAAGTTTTAGAACATATGGTCGATACTGTACTGCAATTTGAAGGAGATCGAAATCATTTATATCGTTTATTAAGAAGTATAAAAAACCGCTTTGGAAGTACGAATGAACTGGGGATTTATGAAATGACTAGTAAGGGCTTAAAAGAAGTGGATAACCCATCAGCAATATTAATCAGTAATCAAAATGGTGAGTTAAGTGGAGTTAGCGTAGCTGTTACGATGGAAGGTACACGTCCCTTGCTTGTCGAGATACAAGCTTTGGCAAGTACAGCAGCCTATGGAACCCCACAACGTTCAGCAACAGGTTTTGATTTAAGGAGATTGAATATGTTGTTGGCTGTATTGGAAAAAAAATGTGGGTTTAGAATTGGGCAAAAAGATGTGTTCTTAAATATCACTGGAGGAATAAAAGTTGATGACCCTTCTATCGACTTGGCAGTAGTCTGTGCAATATTATCTTCAAATGTGGATTTAAGCATCGATTCCAAGACCTGTTTTGCTGCTGAAGTTGGATTGTCTGGAGAAATTAGACCTGTTCCTCGTATCGAACAGCGTATTTCTGAAGCTGAGAAATTAGGGTATGAACGTATTTTTATCTCTAAACACAATAAAGGACTGCTACAACAAAACTATAAAATTGAATTAGTAATGGTCAATAAAATAGAAGATGTGCTAAGGTCATTGTTTGGATAAAGTGTCCTTTTCTAATTTGTATTTGTTAATGTGATTGATAAGGTCTCCGCCAAGGTAAAGGAATCCTTCATGTTCTTCAATTGAGCTAGCTTCGGAGATAATCTTTCCAGAAACATCATAATAGGTTTTTAAAACCTCTCCTGTTGCTGATAAATGCATAATCATTCCAAATTCTTTTTGCTTAGGTTGCAACCATAGTGGTAAAGCATAAATTAATTGTTTGATTTTTTTCTTAGCATGTATTTTATCTAATAATGGATCTCTCTCTGTTGTAAAGCCAAGCCAAAAGCTACCGTCCTTTCTTCTGGATATGCCGTTAGGAAAACCTGGTAAATGATCTATGAAGATATCTGTTGTACCTTTATTTTCTCCTTTTAACCAATGTCTAATGATTCTATATTTAGTTAAGTCAGCCATTAATACAAAGTCGTCATTTTGAGATACGGCTACACCGTTGCCAAAAAACGAACTGTCAACTAATGTTTTAATAGTGTTTGTTGTAGGATTATATGCGTACAGTCCTCCGTCAGACCGAACTTCCATCAATATTTTTCTAGCATGCTTTCTGCTAAAAGTGAGTTTTGAGGATGTGTTAGAAAAATAAATAATTCCATCTGAAGCAATATCAACATCGTTAGGAATCAAAAAAGGAGAACCATTTTCATCTTCTTGAGCTAGTATAGTGAGTTGACCTATTGTGTCGATTGAAATAAGCCCTCTTTTTTGGTCACAAGCAATAAGGTTCTGATTACGGTCGAAATGAAGGCCTGTTACCCAAGATTCAGTGTTGTAAAAGGTTGAAATATTGCCTGAAGGGTCAATTTTTAGAATTCTACCATCTTCAAATTTCTTTTTCGTGGCATGTACTCCACAGTATAAACTTCCATCTAATCCAATTGCAATATCTTCTGGACCATACCAATTGCCTATGCTAAGCTGTTTAGCTGATTGTAATAAATCATTTTTGGATAAATCACCTATTGTTTTAGAAGGGGGATGGGGTGTCCAAGCATTGGGGGTTAATGCGCATGATTGAAGAATGGTTAGTGTACTAAGGAGCAAAAATAGTTGTAATAGGTTTGTTGTTCTCATCTTGTTTCAATTTTAATTCGAAAACAAAGTAATGATGAGAAAGAATGAGCTCCATTGATATTTGTTAAGAAGTTGCTATTTCTCTTCTAATTCTGCTTAATGATTCTGGAGCGACGCCTAAAAAACTAGCAATTTGATGCTGAGGAGCGCATTGAACAATCCTCTTATGATAGTTCTCTATGAAGTTTAAGTACTTTTGTTTCCCCGTTTTTGTTTGCATAACGATGACTCTTTCGACTATACATAAATAGTTTTGCTCAGCCCATATTCTTCCTAAGCGCTCAAACTTAGGATATTCTTTATATAGTAATTGTAAGGCATTATAAGATAATGAATACAGAACACTTTCTTCTATAGTTTCTAATATTTCCATAGAAGGTTCTTGTGATATAAAGCTGGTGAATGTCCCAATAAATTGCCCTTCGCATGAAAAGTAAGTGGTTATTTCTTTTCCATCCTCCAAATAATAAGTTCTCAGTAATCCTGATTTAATAAAGTAAATTTTATTTGCTACAGAACCTTCTTTTATGACTAAAGTTTTGGGAGTATGTTGTTCTTCTTTTATTGCTTTTGTGAAAGCAAACCACTCTTTATCGTTTATGTTAATTAATTCATTTAATAAGTTTCTTAGCTCTTCCATTTTATCTGTTGTATAATTGAACTGATTACAATTATACATAATTACTATTAGTCTCTATGTATGGTGAGTTTAAATAGTTTGCTATTTGTTTCTTCAGCCAAACTTTCAGAACCATCGACCTCGTTCAATATTGATTTAAGGTTTGGTTTCTGGTAATTGTTTGGAGCATTTAAAACTTCGGAAGGATGAAGGTCGGTATTTTCATAAACCTTAACATACTGAACTTCAGTTTGAGGAACATAAACTTTTTTTTCTACCACTTTAGTTTTTTCAACTTCCTCATAAATGGTGTCATAGACGTATTCTATTTCTTTTATTGTATCAGTAACTGAAATATATCTGACTTGTTCAGAGCTGACTAAAGAGGAAATGTTAGAATAAGGGAACTTTAGAAAAAACATGACTAATATTGTGGCTGCTACAGCGAGTATTGCTTGATATAACGGAACAACAATTCTGTTGTTTTCTTTTGGAAGAATCAGAGGTTTAGGTTCGAACTTGGTTTCGTCTTGTTGAGTGCTAGAAATCAATTCATGACGCAGTTGGTATTCATGCTGGTGAATGAACTGTTCAACAAAAGCTTTCTCAGTTGCTGATAGTTCACTAAAACTCTTTTGCTCAATAAGCTTTTGTAGTTCCCATTCATTTGGTTGAATTATTGGCTCCATCTTTTAATCGTGTTTAAAAATATGTGGTTCGTTAATAGGCGAAAACTCTTTAATGTTCTCACTAATCTGTTGTGTAGCATAATAGATTCGTGATTTTACTGTTCCTTCAGAAGTTGCAGTTATTTCAGCAATTTCTTTTACCGTAAAACCTTCATTATACCTCAGGATAAAAGCGATTTTATGTTTTGTTGTTAATTGGTTGATCCCTTTTCTCAAAGCTATTTTGAATTCCTTTCTGTCAAAAAGGTTTTCATCGTATTGTAAAGGTGTTTTTTCAATAGGGTAATCCCGTGTTGTATTACGGTTGGAAAGTTTTCTGTAATCAGATTTAAAGGAATTACTAGCAATAGTAAAAATCCATGTGTAGAATTTTTTTGAAGGGTCAAATTGCTGTTTTTTTTCAATGACTTTTAAAAATAAATCCTGTAATAAATCTTGTGCTTTTTCATCGTCTCCATTGAGCATACGAAAGAAATAGCCCAATAACTTAGGGCTATACCTTTTGTAAATCTGTTCAATGTATTTGTTATGCCCCTTTTGAATAAAAAGAACCATTAACTCTTCATCAGATAAATGCGTTATGTCTTTCGAAAAGAATTGCACAATAACTAGTGTTCTTCAATAATCGCATTAATATCTTCTAAGCTGTCAGTTCGCTCACCAATCAATAAAAGCAATGTTTTTACTTCTTCTAGCTTCTCGTTTTGTTCAGTGTTTTTATAGTGTTTGTAAAGCTTTGTTAAAGCTGGTAAATACATTACTTGCGCATTTTCAGCCACCTGCTCTCCAATATTAAAAGAAAAGTTTATTTTTAAGTAGTCTAGAAGGTAACGCTTCTCATAATTTCTAATAATTAAAGAAAGGTTGTCAATAGCTATTTCAGAATATTTATAAGCTAATCCAGTTAAGTGTAATTGCTCCCCATATTGTGCTCTAAACCCTTCAATTGATGTTGTTACAACATATTTTGAATGTTGATAGTGTTTGAAAAAATGATCAATGATTTTCTGTTTATTCGCTTCGTATTCTTCTTGACTTTTAGCCTCAGAGAATGTAATGTTAAGTTGAGGTAACCCTAGTTTCTTAATAACCCTGTTTCTGTAGTCGTCTTTAAATAGTAGGTAGGTATTAAGTATGGTAATGTCTTTTCTAAAATCCTTAGCTTCTTGAACCAGTAAACAAGGGTAGGTATCGTTGTCTCCACTTGTAAATATAATCGCGTTATTGTCTAGCCCAGAAAGAAGGTTATAGCCCCAATTTAGCAAGCCTGCTGGAACATCATTTGTCTTGTAATATTCTTTACAGTACTTTGAATAAGCTAGATCATTTCCCATTATTTTGGCTTGGGTTAACATGTTGACTAAAACCTCCTCGTTATTAGGATTGACTTCATAGGCTTTTTCTAAATGTTTTAAGTATTTTTGGTTGTTGCCAGAGTTCCTCCACATAATTAGGTTAGCTTGATAGCTTTTGGGAGTTGCCTTGTAAGCTTGTTCAGCAATCATGGCACACTCTTTACTATATTTGGTGAGCTGTTCTTCGTTTTTCCAGTTTAAGTTTTTTAAAGCTCTAGCAGCATTGTAGTAATTTTCCCAGGCTACAGCATTTTTTTTGTTTTTATCGACTTCTTTTTTCCATAACTCTTTTTGAGTAAGGTACCACTCTTCGTTTTGTAGCTCTTTTACAATGCTATAAACTCGCTTTAACTCTTGTGCATTAATATTTGTTAGTGCTAACCCTATAATTAAACTATAAATTATCTTTTTCATTTTATTGAATTTTTATGAACAGAAGCGCTTGATGTTCGATGGTTTAAAAGTATTACTCAAGACTTTTAAAAACGTTCAATAAAATGTTATCTTTTGATAAAAAGGTGTGTGTTTTAACAATATTTTGCAAACATGGGATAGAGGTAGAACTCCTTATTGTAGTAATTTATAGAGTTCTAATGGAGTGGAGGTGTTTGTTTTATTGTTTAAGTTTTTTCTGTGTGTAGATACGGTTGCTGGACTTAATTGTAGTTGTTGTGCAATTTGTTCGGTATTCATGCCATCAATTACCAGTAGTGCAATCTCAAGCTCTCGTTTAGAAAGTTTATATCGACTAGCGAAAGCATCTTTTATAGATCCTTCATTATGTGTTGTTGCATAACTCTTTATGCGTTCCATCAAGTCGTCAGGGTAATGTGAATGGTTGTTTACGACGTTAATAATGGCTTGTTTTAGCTCTTCTTGGGGTGCATTTTTTTCAACGAATCCCTCAACTTTTAAATCCATTAACTCCTTAATAAGTGAGCGTTCAAAATACATGGTAAATACGATGTATTTAATGCCAGGAAAGTGTGTTTTTAAGGTTCTTATTAAATCAACTCCTGTTTTACCTTGAAGATTTAAATCAGTGAGAACTATGTCTACAGATAAGTTGCTGTTAACGATTTTACGGATGGCGTCGTCATAGCTATTGGCTACACCAACAATTTCTATGTGGGGCTCATGTTTTAAAAAAGACACAATGCCATCAATCATCATTTGATGATCATCAACGATAAACAGCTTACTCATATTTTATTGATTTGAATGATTATACAAGTTCCACGACCAAGGGCAGCGTCTATGTTTAATAGTCCATTTAAAGGTAGTAACCTTTTTTTAATATTTTCAAACCCAATTCCTTTTTTTACACTAGAGTTGTCAAACCCTATTCCATTATCTTCAATGATGATAGTAATTTCATTTAGTTCTCGACTATAGGAAATGTTAACTTCATTTGCTTGGGAATGTTTGGTAATATTTTGGAAGATCTCTTGAATAACACGATATAGATTTGTTAATTCTTGCGATTCAAAAGGAAGAATGTCGTCTTCAGGATAGCATGTTAAAGTGACTTTTTGATTGGTGAGGGCAGCACTAATTAGTCGTTCGAAAAAAGACTCAACTTTATAAAGTTCCTTAGTTTGAGGAGGGGCTAATTGATGAGAAATTGTTCTGATTTCAGAATTAATGACTGTGAGATGCTGTTCAAGTTCGGAAGTCTCCATTTCGTTTGTTGCAATTTTCAGACGTAAACCTGTTAATGCACTAGCAACTCCGTCGTGAAGCTCTAAAGCTATTCTTTCTCGTTCTTTTTCTTCACCTTCAATAGCTGAAAGAAGAGCAGTTTGTTGTTTTTCAACTTCTAGTAATGTGTTTTTTGTTTTAAGGTTTTTACGAATAAAATAAAAGATAGCGAATGAAAAAAAGAATAATACTCCCAATATAAATAACCATTTATTTCTATTGTCACGTTGAGTTTGCAGTTCACTCTTTTGCTGAATGAAAGAAAGTTGAGTCTTGGATAATTCTTGCTGGTGTTTTAAATCCGCAATTTCTTTCTCTTGTCTGTAAATGATATTGGCTTGTTGTCGTCCTAACTCAATGTCGTTGGTTTGTTGGTCGATTATTGATTGAAGACGAGTCATTTCTGCTAGCCACTTATAAGCTAAGGTATATTGTTTTAAATCTTTGTAGCCTTCAGCAAGCCCTTCAGCAGCAGATATAGCAGTCTCTAATTTTGTGTCCTTAAATTTATCGTAAGAAAGGGTGTAATATGTGATGGCTTGTTTGGGCTTTTTCTGGTTAATAAGTACTGTTCCAATTCCATTGTAAGCATGACCTATTTGAAAGTTTTCACCCATCGCTTCAAAAATAGAAATAGCTTTCAACTCATATTCGTATGCTTTGTCTAATAATTCTTTTTCAGAAAGTAGCTGCTCATTTTCAGAGTCACTCATTAGAATGCTGTCTTTAGAAGAACTGTCCGATAAACTTACATAACATAAACCCAAAGAAGTATAACATAGAGCTAAGCCAGCTTGGTCATTGCACTGTTCTAAGTAGGAAATACTTTCTTGTAGTATGTCTATTGTTTTTTGATAGTCTTTTATACGGTCATATACCTGAGCGTAATTAAATAACCCTGTTCCTATGCTATAATTAGATGAGTGTTTCTTTTTAATTGCCAATGATTGTTTATGGCTTTTTATTGCGTTGTCGTAATCTCCGTTTTTAAAATAGATACTTCCTAAATTACCTAATATAATGGCTTCATAGGGCTTGTTAGATGTTTTAAAAATGGATAGCGCTTTAGTGTTGTACTCTACAGCATTATTATAACTGGATTGTGCATCATAAACGTTTGCAATGCTAGCGTATAATACACCCAAACTAGAGCTGTCTGCATGGTCTTCTAGCATTTGTTGCTCTAGCTCAAGATAGCTCTTAAGCGCCTCATCAAGTTTATTTTCGTTAAGTAAAATAGTCCCCATGCCTGACCAATAAGCCCATATTCCCTTTTTATAATGAATTGCTTTGGAAATGGAGAGCATTTGTTGGTAGTGCTCCTTAGCTTTTTCGTATAGAGAGAGGTTAACGTATTCGTAGGCTATGTCATTATGAAGTTCTGCCTGTGAAGAATCTATTAAATTAGGATGAATAGAAGCCTTTAAAGAATCTATAGTAGAGTTTTGTGTATAAGCAAAAGGCGAAAAAAGCAGAAGATAAAAAAATAAAAGTAAACAACGCCTCATAAAACTTTATTGAAAAAAGAGATAAATAAATCGAATATAAATCTTTTTTTCAACTTTTAATAACAAAAGTAATCCCTGAAAGAAAATACATCTAACAGGGATTACTATCGATTTATGAAACAGTTGAATTACATCTCAAATGTTTCTGTGCAAGGGGTGTTCGTGAAGTTTAAGTTAGATGAGGTGTAGTTAGGATTGGCGGTAGTTCCACTAAATATTTTACCATATACGCCACAAGCTGCATTGTCAGTAAAGTTTACATCGTGAATGTTAAGCTTTGCATCATACCAAAGGTATATTGTCCCTTTAGTGTTGGTAGGATCTTCTCCTCCTCCTATGATATCAGCATATCCAATTTCATTTAATGGATTAGTTCCATCAAACTTAATTCTTTTCCAAGTTCCCTGACCTGAATTGGTGCCCTTAAATGTGATGCGTTCTGTTGATGTTCCAACAGCTTTTAGACTTTTTCCGTCATTGACTTTGATTTCTATGCCTGGTTCAAATTCTATAGTTGTTCCTGGAGCAATAGTCCAGTCAGTATTGCTTGTAATGTCTCCACTGCCTTGGATTCTATAAGGGATACTAAGGTTTGTCCATGTTTGAGGAGTTAAGATAGTTCCAGCACTAGCATAACTCTTGATGTAAATTACATCAGTAGTGTTTCCTGTGTAGGTTCCTCCATTAATGTCTCCTCCGTATTCAGCTGCTATGAACATCGGCATTGTGCAGCCAGAAATAGTATTGTTCTGGAAGGTGAAGTCACCATCTGAATAGTTTGCATTAATTCCATATCCATCACAATTTTGAATAGTTGTATTTTCAATTACAGCTTTAGATCCAGCGTATAAAATGATACCACCTTCATCTCCATTACTGTTGAAAGCATCTCCAGAAGCATATTCAATTTTACATTCTGATAATTTATTTTTTACATCTTCTGAATCGAAAAATATACCTGCCCAAGCACCAGGAGCTTTGTCAACACCTGTAAATATAATTGGATCATTAGTGGTTCCCAAGGCATTTAAAGATCCGTCATCTCCAATAGATAATCCAGCATTAGTTTCAAAAGCAATAGTTACCCCTGGCTTTATCTTAAGGTCACAAGAAATGTGCATTTTACAAGTTGCAATATAGTCAACTTCCAAACCTAAATCTTCTAGTTCATATGTTGTTCCTGATTGTGTAAAGTCAAAGCAGTCTAATTCTGTAGGGTTCGCTGGTGGTGTAGGCTCTTCAGAATATATACAACTTCCGTCATCTTTCTGAGCTTCAGAGCTGTAATTAACCGCTGTAGTATCTGTGCATCCTTTTTTCTTGCAGGAAAATGTTACCATTGTCATAGCTAACAATATCAATAATCCATTTTGTTTCATAATTCTGATTTTTTGTAATTTGAAAACAAATGTCATCAGATTCAATTATATAACGTATAGGGAAAACCCTAGTAATGGATGCTATTTATATTAGTCTAGAATAAATGCTCGAAAAATCAATCGTCCAAAAGGTTTAAAGCTATAGCCTTCTTTACTAGTCCTGTAATGTTCTTTACATTTAGTTTAATAAAAAGATTGCTTCGATGGAGTTCAACTGTCTTTTGCGATATAAAAAGCTCTTCAGCGATTTGTTTAGTTGATTTTTCACGCATGATAACCTCAAGAACTTCGCGCTCTCTTTTCGTAAGAATGATTGAATCATCTGGCATCAATTGATTCATTTTTTTTTGAGCTAACGTACTGAAATATTGCTCTCCTTTAGAAAGTTTTTGAATAGCAGTTTTGATTTCTACTAAAGATTCAGATTTGAGGACATACCCATCTACTTTTCCACTTAATTGTTTGATGGTGACACTATCCGAAATTGTAGATAACAAGACAATTTTTACTTTTGGAAATTCTTGTTTCAATTCATTTAAAAAATCTTTGGCATTATCAGCACCAAACTTGATATCTTGAATTAAAATGTCGAAATGTTGACCTCTTAGCGATTTAAATAAATCAATTTTATTCAAAACACCATGACATTTAGCATCAGGAAATTGTTTTGTTAAGACAGAAAGTAAGCCGTCTAGAATTAATTGGTGGTCATCTGCAATGATAATATTCATGATTTCAAAGGTAAGTATATTGAAATTAAGCTTCCATTCCCTATCCTACTTTCTATGTCTAGTGTGGCATTAATTTCAAAGAGTCGCTGTCTGATGCTGTTTAGACCTTGCCCCTTTTGGTCTTTAGGGTTAAAACCATTTCCCTCATCTTCAACAGAGATGATTAACTCGTCATTAAGTTTAGAAAGTTGTACAACACAACTATTTGTTCCTGAGTGCTTTTGAGCATTGTGTATTAATTCTTGAACGCTACGATAAAGCAATATAGATTGACTTGGAGCTAAAGGGCTTGTTTGAGGCAGGTTATTTATGAATTCAATTTTAAAACGATGACTTGAATTCTCGAGACAGTATTCCTCTAGTCGTTGTGCCCAATTTTCACTAGTTAAATCTAGAGGCATAAGGTTGTGAGATATTCTACGTGTTTCATTGTGAAGGTTTTGTAATTGATTGACAAGGGGGGCAAAAGTATTGTTCTTACTTTCAGCCATTAAATCCTCCAATTTTAATTTAATACCAGTGATTGATGAAGCCATTCCATCATGAAGTTCATTTGAAATACGTTCGCGTTCTTTCTCTTCAGCTAATATAGCAGCCATCATCCGCTTAGATTCTTGTTCCCTTTCAATTTGTTTTAACTTTTCCCTTTGTATTCGGTTATAGGAATAGTAGCTAATGATAAGCAACACGACAACTATACCAAGAATAATCGCTAATTGTGTTCGTCTGTATAACTGATGTTTACTTTTTACATTTTCTAAGCGAACTTCAATAAGGTTCTTTTCTTTTTTTTCAGTATCATATTTGATTAGAATGTCATTGATTGCTTTTTTATTTTCTGTACTGGAAGACTCAATGTATGTCTCCAAGGCTGAAACAATGTGCTGGTATGCTTCCTCTTTCTTTCCTAGTCCATCATAGGCGTAACCTAGGTTTTTATGGATAGCATATAGGGTGTTTTCGTTTTTAAGAGCAATTGTTTCAGATAGGGCTTGTTCACCTATTTCCACAGCATTTTCATAGTCTTTATTGATTAAATATGCTTTTAAGAGTCCAACTTTATTTAACATCACAAAATGTGCTTGTCGAAATTGTTCACTTAACTGGAGTGAGGTTTTGAAGTAAACGATTGCGTCATCACATTGTTCTTCTACAATAAAAACTTCTCCAAGACTGTAGTTACTTACAATTAAACCAACAGGGTTTTTATAATTTTTAGATAACTTTAAAGCTTGTTCAGCATTTTTTTTTCCTTCAGTAATACTATCGAGTTTTAAAAGGGTTACAGCTAAAATTCCCTTAACACCAGGCAAATGAATTGTGTCATTAAATTCGGTTAATCGATCATGAGATACTTTGCTGTATTTATATGCCGATTCAAAATCAGATAATCCGAAAAAAATATTAGCAATGTTATTTTGAACTTGAGCAGCTGTATAATAATTCTGATTGTTTTCTAGGATCTCTAGGGATGTTTTAAAGACTTGAATGGCTTTTTTGTAATCTTTTTGATAAGCATAGACAGAAGCCTGAATGTTGTAAAATTTTGCTGATCGAAAAGTTTTGTTTTCTGATTCGTTAAGTGAAATACCTTGCTCTGCTTTTGAAAAAGCTTCAGTTAACTGACCAGAAAGAAAACGAGCTTTAGAAATACTATAATAATAGGTCTCTTTTAACAAGTAGTTCTCTTTCGTTTTAGGTAAGATTTTTTGTTCAATAGAGTCAAGTTTTTCAGAGTTTCCTATACAATTAAAGATGGCATTGCCTATGGATGCTGAGTCGATTTTTTGACTTAGGGATAGGTGGGTTATAAATAATGATACAAGTAAAAAAAAATATTTCACGATGATTAGATTTTATATCGCCCCAAAGATAGGATTCCCAATTGATTTTGTTGCTATGCTTTTTACAACTTCTTGTAAGAATTTAAAGAGTTAAAAATCACTTTTAGAGTAAAGTAGATCTTTTTTTTGAACTTTTTGTTTTATTCAGTGTATATCAGTTAAACTAATCTTATTTTTGATTGGCTAAATATTGATATTATGAATTTTAAGAGACATATTTTTTCGATAATAATTATAATTTTGAGTACGCTGTTTTTTGCTTTTTCATGTAAAAATAAGAAGAGTACTGCGAATACAAATAACAATAATCAAGAGATGACTGCACTGAATTTTAATTTTGAAGAAGATTATCAGAATCTTTGGGATACTGTAGCTAAACATGAGGGGGATGGTCTATATAAGTCGGCATTAACTACCGTAAAAGAAATTTATCAAGAAGCTAAAAAGGATGAAAATACTCCACAGGTAATAAAGGCTTTAATCTATAAAATGAAATATAATTCATATATAGAGGAAGATGACTTTGTAAAGGCGTTGTATGAATTGGAAACAATTGCTAAAACTGCTAAGTTTCCTTTGAAACAATTAGTTCATTCTATTTCTGCTGAAACATATTGGAGGTATTATCAACAAAATCAATGGCAGATTAATGGCCGTAGTTACTCTGAAGATTTTGC
The DNA here is from genome assembly GCA_030426105.1 of Bacteroidia bacterium. GTDB lineage: Bacteria > Bacteroidota > Bacteroidia > Flavobacteriales_D > Parvicellaceae > S010-51. The sequence continues at coordinate 16,620 of JAUHZI010000007.1, forward strand.
TGATGATGACATTAGAACTTGGGATTTGAAAACCTTATCCAAGAAAACCTTTGAAGCTTATCTAGCATCTTTAAGTGCTAAGGATAGTTTGCAACACACAACATTGTCAGATTTCAAAGCAATCTTAATTTACAATGAAGAAACGGAAGAGTTTAGACAAACATTGTATGATTTTTTAGCATATCGTTCTCTTGAGTTTTTTCAAAATACTCAATTTAACTTGACAAAGCCAGCAGACTTTTTTACATTAAATGATGAAGCGTTTTATGGGGACTATAAAGCGTTTTCTAATCTAGAAATTGCTAAGCCAAATAGCGAGTCTAATCTTTTTTATGCAATTAGAATTTTTCAGGATCTAACAAGGCATCAACAGCAATTAGGGAACGAATCAGGGATTATAGAAACAACTTTGAAACGACTTCAGTTTGTGAATAATCAAACGAATAACCCACAAAAAGATAAACTATATTTTGATGCGTTGACAAAACTGACAGAAGCATATGCTGAAAATGAAGAGACTGCTGGGGTATGGTATGAAATAGCGTTGTATCATTCTGGAAAGGGAGATCATTATAATCGAACTACAGGCGAGAATCAATTGGAGAAAAAGAAAGCGATGGAGATTTGTAATGCAACTATTTCTAAATTTCCAGAAAGTTATGGCGCAAAACAATGTAGAGCATTGAAGTTACAAATCGAAGCAAAATCGATGACGTTTGAAATTGAAAAAAATCAACGTCCAAATCAACCAATAAAACTAGTGTTTAAACATAAAAACTTAAATAAAGTTTATTTTAAAATAGTAAAAGTAGATTGGGATTTTAACTTCAAAGATCGTTATGAAACACTTGAAAGATTAAATAAATTAACTCCTGTAAGAACTTGGGAAGTAGCTCTAGAAAACCAACAAGATTACCAAGAACATTATAGCCATTTAAATACTGAAGGATTGCCGTATGGAAAATATTATATTCTTTCTGGAACGCATAAAGACTTTATTGATAAAGAAGAAGCTGTAGCATATACTTCTTTTTGGGTAACAGGAATTAGTTTTTCGTCAATAAGAAATGGTCATGATGAAACAGAGTTGTTTGTTGTAGATTCTGAAACTGGTAAAGCATTACCAAATGTTATTGTTCAGCAATATACTTACGATTATGGAAGGAATAAAAGGAGTTTAAAGAAAAGAAATCAGTATAAAACAAATGCTAGTGGAAAAGTAAAAGTAGCTCCTCATAAAACAAACCGTTATTCTAATAGCTACTACTATTACTTTAGGGATGGGAAAGACGAGTACTTTACTGATAATTCAATATATCAATATGGAAGATATGATGAAGAAGAAAAAGAACGTATAAGTACTACGTTTTTTACAGATAGAGCAATATATAGACCAGGTCAAACAGTCTACTTCAAAGGGATTGTGATTGGGCATCAAAAGGAAAAACATTACATTATCCCCAAAGCTAAAAAGACAATAACCTTGTATGATGTCAATCATCAAAAAATAGCAGATGTTAAAGTTGAGACGAATGAATATGGTACATTTTCAGGAACCTTCAAGTTACCAACAGGTGTAATGAATGGAACGATGAGTCTTTCAGATGATTCTTATCAAAGGAAATATTTCCAAGTGGAAGAGTATAAAAGACCAAAGTTTGAGGTGAATTTTGAGCCTATAGAAGGAAGTTACAAATTAAACGAGACAATCGAAGCAAAAGGAAATGCCAAGGCTTTTGCAGGTTACTTCTTAGATGGAGCAACTGTTAAATATCGTATAAGAAGGACAGCTCGTTTTCCATATTGGTGTTGGTATAGATGGGGGTATAACCCTTCAAGTCCATCTATTGAAATAAAGAGTGGAACATTAAAAACAGATGATAATGGAGTTTTTAAAGTCAATTTTAAAGCATTAGCTGATGAAAGTGTAGACGCAAAATATAGTCCAACTTTTTCGTATGAAATTACAGTTGATGTAACAGATTTAAATGGGGAAACACAGAGTAATACAACAATCGTAAATGTTGGATACAATGCAATGGATTTCTCTGTGAAAATAAAGGAGTCTTTTGATAAAAATGAAAAGCAGGAGTTGAAAATAAATGCGAATAATTTAAATGGTTTAGAAGTAGATGCAAAAGGGTCCATTAAAATAACACAGCTTATAGAACCAAATCGTATCTATAGAGCTGCATTGTTGTCTAATCCTGACCTTAAAACCATAGAAAAAAGTGAATTTCATCAGTTATTTCCATTTGATGAATATGATCGAGAAAATAGCATAGAGAAGTTAAAAAAAGGAGAAGAAGTGTGGAGCCAAAACTTTGATACCAAAGACACTAGAACAATTTTGTTGACGAAAAACAAATTGAGCCCTGGTAGATATGTATTAGAAGCAGAAACTACAGATGAGTTTGGAACAAAAGTGATTGATTTAAAGTATTTTACGGTTTTTGATAAAAAAGGAAGTAAAATACCTGTGCAATCAACATGGTGGACATCTAATATTAAAACACAAGGTGAGCCAGGAGAAAAAGCAACTTTTGTTATTGGTACAGCTGAAGAAGAACTTTTAGTGACTTATGAGATAGAACATCAGGGAGAAGTTGTGCATTCAGAAGTTTTAGAATTACATAAAGAACAACGTTTGATTGAAATTCCTATAGAGGAAAAGCATCGAGGAAATTTTAATGTTACGTTTACCACTACGAAACACAATCGCTTCTTCCAAGATCATAAAACGATTACTGTGCCTTATACTAACAAGAGGTTGGATTTGACATTTGAGTCATTTAGAAATAAATTATTGCCAGGACAAAAAGAAGAATGGAAGATTAAAATTAGAGGAGCAAAAGGAGATAAAGTAGCAGCAGAATTGTTAGCAACAATGTACGATGCTTCATTAGATGAATTCGCTAGTAATCCAATAGGATTGTCAGTTTATAATAGTTTCTATTCTTCAATAAACTGGTCAAACAGTTGTTTCTCAAGAGCAAACTCTAGATTAGATTCTGATGATTGGAATCCGTATTATAGTTTTAATCTTAGAACTTTTTCTTCACTAAATTGGTTTGGATATAGCTATTCTCAATACGCGTTTGGTTATCGAGGTCGAAAATATATGTTGTCAAAAGCAGAAGGTAGTGTAGCTGACTTTGATGATTATGAAATGAGTGAGGTTTCTATGAATATGGTTTCAGAAGAACCAATGGCTATGCCAGCTAAAGCTAAAGATAAGAAAGTCAGTAATGAGCTTAGTAGAGCTGACAACAAGAACGTTGGGGGAGGAAATAAAGAGAAGGCTTCAAAACCATCATCAAAGCCTAGAACTAACTTTAATGAAACAGCATTTTTCTACCCTCAATTAGAGACGAATAAGAATGGAGATGTCATTGTAAAGTTTACTATTCCTGAAAGTTTAACGAAATGGAAATTCCAAGCATTGGCACATACTAAAGATTTAAAAATAGGAACAACTCAAAAAGAGTTAGTTACTCAAAAAGAGTTAATGGTTGTACCAAACGCGCCTCGTTTCTTTAGAGAAGGAGATCAAATGAGTTTTTCAAGCAAAGTTGTCAACTTATCTGAAAAAGCAATTAACGGGAGTGTAAAGCTAGAATTGTTTGATGCGTTATCTATGAAAGCCATAGATGTCCCATTGAAAAATGTATCTAAGACAAAGACCATTTCTATAGAGAAAGGAAAGAGCACCGTGGTGAACTGGAGTATTTCAATACCAGAAGGATATAGCGCTATAACTTATCGTGTAACAGCAGAAGCAGGGAAACATGCAGACGGAGAGGAAATGGCAGTGCCTGTTTTAACGAATAGAATGTTGGTTACAGAATCGTTGCCATTGCCTGTTAAAAGAGCAGGAGAGACTAAGTTTACTTTCGAAAAGCTTGTAAATCAGAGTAACGGTTCAACTACTTTAAAAAATCATAAGTTGACATTAGAGTTTACATCAAATCCTGCCTGGTATGCAATACAGGCATTACCGTACCTCATGGAATATCCTTATGAGTGTGCAGAACAAACATTTTCACGTTATTATGCCAATTCTATCGCTGGTCATGTTGCTAACTCTAATCCTAAAATAAAAAGGGTGTTTGATCAGTGGTCAAATTATGATACCGATGCATTTTTATCGAACTTAGAAAAGAATCAAGAGTTAAAAGCCTTGTTGCTTGAAGAAACGCCTTGGGTATTGAATGCGCAAGATGAGCAAGAACGTAAAAAACGTGTAGCACTGTTATTTGATTTAAATCGAATGCAAAATGAAAAGGATAGAACAATCCGTAAATTAGAAAAAATGCAACTATATAATGGAGGTTGGCCTTGGTTTGAAGGAATGCGTGAGAATAGATATATTACACAACATATTGTTACAGGACTAGGACATTTAAATCAATTAGGTGTAGAAAAGAATAGCCAGAAGTCGATGACAAAAAAGGCAATTGCATACTTGGATAATCAGATGCATAAAGATTATTTGTATATCAAAAAGCATCACAAAAACTATTTGAAGGAACAGACGATATCCAATTCAACCATTCAATATTTATACGCGAGAAGTTTTTACTTAGACTTGCCAGTCAAAAAACAACATCAAGAAGCGTATAACTACTTTATGAATCAAGCTAAGACATATTGGTTAAAGTTTAACCTCTATACAGAAGGAATGATTGCTTTAGCATTGAAGCGTTCAGGAGATGAAGTGATTGCTAAGAAAGTAATGGCATCAATAAAGGAAAGAGCAATCTACAATGATGAAATGGGGATGTATTGGAAAGATTTATCTGTAGGGTATTACTGGTATCAGGCGCCAATAGAAACGCAGGCATTGTTAATTGAGGCTTTTGATGAAGTGACAAATGACCAAAATAGCGTTAATGAAATGAAAGTTTGGCTGTTAAAGCAGAAGCAAACAACGGATTGGAAAACAACTAAAGCGACTGCTGATGCTTGTTATGCACTACTATTAAAGGGAACTGATATTCTGTCGGAAACAGACGTTCCTACAATTAAATTAGGAGGTAAAAAAGTTGATGTGCCTAAAACAGAAGCAGGTACAGGATATTTTAAAACAGCATGGAGTGGTTCAGATATTCAACCAAAAATGGGGAACGTGAGTGTGACTAAAAAACAAAATAGTGTTGCTTGGGGAGCATTGTACTGGCAATATTTTGAAGACTTAGATAAAATCACACCGCACGAAACTCCATTAAAGTTGACTAAGAAGTTGTATATAGAGCGTAATTCTAACACAGGGAAGGTATTAGAGCCAATTACCGATGATGAGCCAATTAAGATAGGAGACAAAATAAAGGTAAGAGTAGTATTGAGTACGGATCGAAATTTAGAGTATGTACACCTAAAAGATATGCGAGCAGCGTCATTTGAGCCTACCAATGTGATTTCGCGTTACAAATGGCAAGATGGGTTAGGGTACTATGAATCAACAAAGGACGCTTCTACCAATTTCTTTATGGATTATGTGAGTAAAGGCACCTATGTTTTTGAATATGATTTAATTGCTAGTCAAGAAGGTGATTTTTCAAATGGAATAACAACGATACAATGTATGTACGCACCTGAGTTTACATCACATAGTGAAGGGATAAGAGTTGAAGTAAAAAAATAAAATTCATCCTTTTTGAAAAAAAAGAGCGAGTATAAATATAATTAGCATAATTATAAGTACTCGCTTATTGATTTTGTCTTTATTCATAATACCCAAAACTTGTTTTATGCTAAGCTAATGGAAGGAAAGAAATGAGTTTATAGTATTTTGTCAAAGTTCTTATTTTAAAAATGAGTTTTTTTGATTTAAACTAGTTGTTTATCAGGTTTTTATGTTTTGTGTAGCTTGTTTTGTAGTTGAAATCAAAGCGTGTCTTAGGTGTAATTCTAGAGGTTGATTACCTTTGAGTCTAAAAGATATAATTGATTAAATCATGAATAAGGATATTGCTTTAGTGTTGTCAGGTGGTGGAGCCAGAGGAATTGCGCATATTGGCGTAATAGAAGTTCTCGAGGAAAAGGGATTTAATATTACCTCAGTTTCAGGAACCTCTATGGGGTCCTTGGTCGGAGCAGTATATGCAATTGGAAAATTACCAGAGTTTAAGCAATGGCTTTTAAATATTGATAAGTTAGAAATATTCAAGCTAGTTGATTTTACATTCGGCTCACAAGGCTTCATTAAAGGTGATCGTATTTTTTCTGAGTTAAAAAAGTTTATTCCAGATGTGAATATAGAAGACTTAGAGGTTGATTATGCAGCAGTTGCTACAGATATCATGAACAAGAGAGAAGTAGTGTTTACTCAAGGTTCAATATTTGAAGCTGTTAGAGCTTCTGTATCAATACCTTCTGTTTTTACGCCAGTTAAAACACCTTCAACAATGCTAATTGATGGAGGTACAGTAAATAATTTACCATTAGATAGAGTGAAAAGAAATCAAGGAGATCTTCTTGTTGCTGTCGATGTTGTGGCAAATGTACCATATTATGAAACAGAAAAAAATGAAGAAAAGTACCTCCAAAAAATAAAGAAGTTTAGAAACTATTTTGATGAGATTAAAGCGCGTAAAATCTCTGCTCAGTTAAGTTATTTTGAAATAATAGATAAGTCAATAAATCTTATGATAGAAGAGGTTGTTAAACTAAAGTTGAAAACAACTCCGCCAGACTTATTTATTCAAGTTTCGCAAGATATGTGCACCTTGTTCGATTTTTATAAAGCAGAAAAAATTATACAATATGGGCGAGAGGTTGCTGAAGAAGCAATCGAGGACTATATAGAGCAAATGAGAACATTATAAGCGCATTTTCTCAATCCAAAAAAAATACTATCTTTGAAAGAAGACATTTTTTAATCTTAGATAATACATGAATAAAGATTATAGGTTATCACCAAGAGTTGATCAAGTTGGTGTTAATGATAGAATAGAAAGAATTACCAAAAGAAGTCTAAAAAAAGAAACCAAGATGAAGGGGCTTCTTATGGCTTTGAATATGATTGATCTAACCACTTTAGAAGGTGCTGATACCGAGAATAAAGTGAAGCAAATGTGTTATAAAGCACAACATTTACACGTAGATTTTCCTGATTTACCAACTACAGCCGCAGTATGTGTATATCCAAACTTTGTGAAAACAGCAGTGAATGAACTAAAAGGTTCTGGTGTTAAAGTTGCTGCAGTAGCAACAGCTTTTCCTAGCGGTCAGTCAAGTTCTGAAATAAAGTTACTCGACACCAAGATTGCTGTAGATAATGGCGCTGATGAAGTCGATATGGTCATTAGCCGAGGACGCTTTCATTCAGGAGATTACAATTTTGTTTTCGATGAAATTGCAATGATTAAAGAAGCTTGTGGTGATGCGCGCTTAAAGGTGATTTTAGAAACAGGAGAATTAGGAACGCTAGATAAAATTCGTAGAGCAAGTGATATAGCAATAGATGCAGGAGCTGATTTTATAAAAACTTCAACGGGTAAAATTAAGCCAGCAGCAACGTTACCTTTTACATCTGTAATGTTGGAAGCTATCAGAGATTATTACTATGCCACAGGTAAAATGGTTGGAATGAAACCTGCTGGTGGAATTTCTAATGCAAAGTTGGCGTTACAATATTTAGTTTTAGTAAAAGAAACCTTAGGAGATAAATGGTTAACCAACGAGTGGTTCCGATTTGGAGCAAGTAGTTTAGCAAATGATGTGATTATGCAGATTTCTAAACAACGATCAGGTATTTACGAATCAAAAGATTATATCTCAATAGATTAATAATGAAAGAAAATAAATTAGATTTAAATTCAGGTTGGGAGTTTGCTCCAGCACCAGAAAGTACAGCTCATATTCAATTGAAGAAGAAATATGACTTATTTATTGGAGGTAAATGGGTAAAACCTAAGTCAGGAAAATATTTTAAAACAGTAAACCCTTCGAATGAGGAGGTGTTGGCTGAAGTAGCTGAAGCGAATGAGAAAGATGTAGACTTGGCTGTAAAAGCTGCTAGAAAAGCCTACAATGAAGTTTGGTCAAAGCTATCAGGAAAGGAAAGAGGAAAGTATATCTATCGTATTGCACGTCTAATTCAAGAAAGAGCAAGAGAATTTGCAGTGATTGAATCATTAGATGGAGGAAAACCAATTAGAGAATCTAGAGACGTTGATGTGCCATTAGCAGCTGCTCATTTCTTTTATTATGCTGGTTGGGCAGATAAATTAGAGTATGCATTTCCAAATAGAAAACCTAAATCATTAGGAGTAGCAGCTCAAATTACACCGTGGAATTTTCCAATGTTAATGGTTGCGTGGAAAATAGCACCTGCTTTAGCCGCAGGAAATACAGTTGTGTTAAAACCTGCTGAAACAACTCCGCTTACAGCATTAAAATTAGCAGAGTTAATTCAAGATGCTGGTCTTCCAGATGGTGTGGTTAATATTGTTACAGGATATGGACAAACAGGGGCTATGATGGTAGAACATCCAGACATTGATAAAGTAGCATTTACTGGTTCAACTGGTGTCGGTAAAATTATCATGAAAGCAATTGCTGGTACTAGTAAAAAGTCTACAATGGAGCTTGGAGGAAAAGCAGCTAATATTATTTTTGAAGATGCACCTCTTGATCAAGCTGTGGAAGGAGTAATTAACGGAATTTTCTTTAACCAAGGACATGTTTGTTGTGCTGGGTCACGTTTGTTTATCCAAGAATCTGTTTACGATGTTGTAATGCGTAAATTGAAAGATAGAATGTCGAATTTAGTTGTAGGAGATCCACTAGATAAAAATACTGATGTTGGAGCAATTAACTCTAAAAAGCAGTTAGATATTATTAATAATTATATCAAAGTAGGAAAAGATGAAGGAGCAGAATTTTATCAACCTACTTGTTCAACTCCTAAAAAAGGATACTGGTGTAAACCAACATTGTTTACAAATGTAGCACAGTCAAGTCGTTTAGCACAGGAAGAGATTTTTGGACCTGTTTTAGCAATCCAAACTTTTAGGACTGTAGATGAGGTTATTGCAAAAGCTAATAACACACCTTATGGATTATCCGCTGGAGTTTGGTCTGATAAGGGTTCTAAAGTATTTAACCTAACTTCAAAACTAAAAGCAGGTGTGGTATGGGCAAATACATATAATAAGTTCGATCCAACATCACCTTTTGGAGGATATAAAGAAAGTGGTCACGGTCGTGAAGGAGGAGTCCAAGGATTAGAGCCTTATGTAAAGTTTAACTAAAATAATGAAATTTGATTACGAAGTTATAATTGAGTAAGAGTTATAATTAGTCTTGTCTCTTTTAACATAGTAATCTTTTAGTCAAAGAAAAATATGTCAAGAATAGAAGTTTTGAAAACATATAAAATATATATCGGAGGTAAGTTTCCTAGAACAGAGTCAGGACGTTATTACCAACCAAAGGCAAATGGGAAAGCTATTGGTAATATTTGTCAATCCTCACGAAAAGACTTTAGAAATGCTGTAGTAGCAGCTAGAGGTGCTCAGGGAGCATGGGGAGCGCGTTCGGCTTATAATAAAAGTCAAATTCTTTATCGAATTGCAGAGGTTTTGGAAGGAAGGAAGGCTCAGTTTGTGGAGGAATTAATAACACAGGGGAGTACAAAGGCCCAAGCTACCAAAGAGGTAGAGGTTTCAATAGATCGTTTGATTTATTATGCTGGATGGTGTGATAAATATACGCAGGTATATAGTGCTGTAAATCCTGTGGCTTCAAGTCACTTCAACTTTTCCGTACCTGAACCAACAGGAGTTGTAGCTGTTTTTGCTCCAGAGGAGAATGGATTGATTGGTTTAGTTTCTCAGATTGCTCCAATCATAGCTGGAGGTAATACGTGTGTAGTTTTGGCTTCTGAAAGTAAACCATTGTGTGCGGTAACATTCTCTGAAGTTTTGGCAACATCTGATGTGCCAGGTGGAGTGGTAAATATTTTAACAGGGAATAGAAAAGAACTATTAACACATTTCTCAACACATAAAGACGTTAATGCATTATTGTATTGTGGAAATGATCAAAAGGAATTAAAAGCAATTCAAGAAGATGCTATTGTAAACCTCAAGCGAGTAGTCGAAAAAACAACCAAAGATTGGAATAAAGATGAGCATGAATCTCCTTATGCGATTTTAGATTTTCAAGAAACTAAGACAACATGGCACCCTATTGAACATATTTCAGGAGCAGGAAGTGGCTATTAATCGTCTATTTCAGTGATTTTTTTGAAAAAATATTTGATTTTCAGAAATAAAGATTATTTTTGTCACTTACTTAACCAATTAACAATTTTTAAAATGAAAAAGAATTTAAGAAAAATCGGATTTATCTTAGCTTTAGGAACTGTATCATTCTCAATGACTAACTGTGGTGGTGGAATGACTGCTGAAGAAGCTGAAAAATTAGCTGCTGAAATGGAAGCAAAAGCTAATGCTGCTTTAGATGAAGCTGCTGCTGATATGGAAGCTGAAGTTGAAGCTGCTGCTGAAGAAGCTGAAGCTCACGCTGAAGAGCACAAATGTGAAGAAGGAAAATGTGCTGAAGGTGCTGCTGCTGAAGCTGTAGAGCACGTTGAAGAAGCTGCTGGTGAAGCTGCTGCTCACGTTGAAGAGCATGTTGAAGAGCACGCTGGACACTAAGATTTATTCCAAATAAATTTTATATAAAAAGCCACTCCTTAGGAGTGGCTTTTTGTTTTTCATTAACTTTATAAACTGGATTGAGATAATGATAAGACAAAATGAAATAGAAAACATTAGTAGGGAAAGAATGTCGCAGTGGCAATTCTCTAGAGGTGAATTTCTCAAGACATTAGCATTGTTTGGCCTTTCTACTCAAATAATAGCTTGTTCGATATCTGAAGATAAAGAAATAGACGGAAAGCAAGTCATAACGCCACTAATGTCTAACCAACAAGCTAAAATTATACAGACTGTTCAAAGTATTTTATTCCCAGATGATGGAAATGGCCCAAGTGTAGAGCAAATTAATGCATTCCCTTATTTGCTGTGGTATCTCCAAGATGAATTAATCGAACCTTTTGAACGTAAGTTTTTTGTGTTAGGGGCAGATTGGGCTAACCAAGAAGCTCAGAAGTTATTTAACCAGCCTTTTCTGGAATTATCACCCAATATTCAATACAGGACAGTTGAATTATTAGCGAAAAAGAAGAAAACAAAATTATGGGTTAGTAAGTTAATTACTTTAATCTTTGAAGCTTTGCTATCTGATCCAAGTTATGGAGGGAATCTAGATAAGGTTGGATGGGACTGGTTAAGCCATAATCCAGGGACTCCTCGTTCTAAAGAAGGATATCATTATCCAGAAATTATAAAAACTGTAAGGGATGAAGTATGATGTTTGTATAGTTGGAAGTGGTGCTGGAGCTGGACCAGTTGCTTATGAGTTGTCTAAAGCAGGTTATAAGGTTGTGGTTTTGGAAAAAGGACCTTGGTTTAAAACAGAAGATTTAGCTAAAGATGAGCTTGTGGCTACTCGTAGAGATGTCTATACACCAAGAGCAATAGATGAGTGCTCTGTATTAGAACGTGGGAGTGCTGAAAAAGGGTGGAAGGCAAAATCAACACGAATTACTGGGGTAAGTTTTTGGAATGGGAATATGGTTGGAGGTTCTTCAAATCTCATGAGCGCATATTTCCATAGAATGAAGCCCAAAGATTTTAAGTTGAAATCAAACTATGCATCGATTGAGGGAGGAAATGTTGTTGATTGGCCAATTACATATGATGATTTAGAGCCCTACTATACTAAAGTTGAAGACATAATTGGAGTTTCAGGTAAGGTTGTGGATCATAGGTTTTTAGAGCCGAGATCAACTCCCGATTTTCCTTTTCCTCCACTGCAAGAAAATATTGTCGCTTCATGGATTGATAGTGCAGCAGAAAAGCTAAATGTAGAAGTTTTTCCAACACCTAGGGGAATCCTTTCTAGACCAAAAGAAGGGAGAAACAGTTGTTTTTATTCAAATTACTGTGGAAGTTATGGCTGTAATTCAAATGCTAAAGGTAGCTCTAGAGTGGCTTTGTTGAATCAAGCACTTGAAACGGGAAACTGTACAATAATTCCGAATTCAAAAGTATTTCGATTGGAAGAAGAAAACAATACTGTAAAAAGAGTTCATTTTTATAATTTAGAAAATAAAAAAGAAACTGTTGAGGCAAGGATAACAGTTGTTGCAGCCCAAGCTATAGAAAGTGCTCGTTTATTGTTGATGAGTAAAAGTGAAAATTTCCCTAATGGGTTAGGAAATAATAATGGACAAGTAGGAAGAAATTTAGTGTTTTCTGCAGGAGGCACTGGATCGGGGTTAATAGACTATGATAGCCTTTCTAAAGAAGAAGCAAAAGCTTTCAAACAAACAGGTTTGTGGGTAAATCGAGCTACACAGCATTGGTATGAAATAGAGGATGAAAAATTTGAAAACAAAGTAAAGGGAGGAACAGTTGACTTTGTTTTTGAACATGCAAACGGAATTACCAAAGCTTTTAATCAAAAATATGATGAAAATCGCAATTTAGTATTTGGTAGAGAATTAAAAGAAAAATTGTTAACACATTTTACCAAAAGAAGGAAGATTAATTTTGAAATATTTATTGACTGGACACCCAATGATAATTGCTTTGTAACTTTAGATGAAAAAGAAAAAGATAAATGGGGAGATCCAGTAGCTAGGGTGCGTTTGGGGTATAATAAATATGATTTAAAGGTAGGTGAATATATAGCTGAGAAAACAAAAGAGATATTAACAGAAATGGGAGCTTATGCTGTTAGTAGCAGTGTCTCTGGAACCCCGCCTTCCAACTTACAGGCAGGTGGTTGTCGATTTGGTAATGATCCAAAAACTTCAGTCTTAGATAAGAATTGTAAAGCACATGAAGTTGAGAACTTATATGTTACAGATGGGAGTTTTATGCCAACAGGAGGGAGTACAACATTTACCTTTACAATATATGCCAATTCGTTTAGAGTTGCAGATAAAATAAAAGAGCATTTAGATGATAAAACAAGTATGGGTTGATATTGCTATAGAAGCAGTAATTAAAGCAGGTGAGGAAGTTCTTAAAGTTTTTCATTCAGATTATGAAGTCTACACTAAAAAAGATGAATCACCTGTAACAACAGCGGACTTGATTTCTAATCAAACGATTCAAGCACACTTGGAAAAAACAGGACTGCCTATATTAAGTGAAGAAGAAGATTTCGGGAGTTATGAAAGTAGAAAAGCTTTGCCGTTATTGTGGGTAGTAGATCCGTTAGATGGGACTAAAGAATTCATTAATAAAGAAGATGATTTTGCGATTAATATTGCTTTGATAGCTGAAAATACTCCAATATTTGGGTTGATATATATACCTGTAAAAAAAGAAACATACTATGCAATTAAAGGCGAAGGGGCTTTTTTACTAAAATCCAATCAAAAAATTAGGTTGCCACTTAAAACAGAGCGGTCGCATTATGTTTTTGTGAAAAGTCGATCACATCCTGATATTGAATTGGATCTCTATATCAAAAAGTTAAGAGCCAAGCATCCAAACCTAGAGGTTAAAGTAGTTGGAAGTTCAGTGAAGTTTTGTGAAATAGCGAAAGGAAATGCAGATGAATACACGCGTTTCAATCCAACAATGGAATGGGATACAGCTGCTGGACAATTACTAATGAATGAAATAGGGAAACAATTAATAGACCTATCAACGGGAAAGGAAATGCTCTATAATCGAAAGAACCTTAAGAATAACGGTTTTACCGTGAAATAGATTTGGAATTAGCCATTTATAGCTTACTTTTGCTATCGCTCTAAATAATTTAATTTCTATGAAAAAAGCTTTAATAACAGGGGTAACTGGTCAAGATGGTGCTTATTTAGCAGAGTTTTTATTAAATAAAGGATATGAAGTTCATGGTGTAAAACGAAGAGCTTCTTTGTTTAATACCGACCGTATTGATCACTTGTATAAAGACTTACATGAGGAAAATGTTAATTTTGTACTGCATTATGGAGATTTAACTGATTCTACGAATTTGATCAGAATTGTTCAAGAAGTTCAGCCAGATGAGATTTATAACTTGGCAGCACAATCACATGTTCAAGTTTCATTTGAAGTTCCTGAATACACCGCTGATTCAGATGCCTTAGGAACGTTAAGAATTTTAGAAGCTATTAGAATATTAGGCTTAACTCAAAAAACAAAATTTTATCAAGCCTCAACATCTGAATTGTATGGGAAAGTACAAGAAGTCCCTCAATCAGAGAAGACCCCTTTTTATCCGCGTAGCCCTTATGCAGTAGCAAAGTTATATGCGTTTTGGATAGTAAAGAACTATAGAGAAGCATATGGTATTTATGGTTGTAACGGAATACTCTTTAACCATGAAAGTCCACTGAGAGGAGAGACTTTTGTTACAAGAAAAATTACTAGAGCTGTGGCTCAAATCTCATTAGGGATGCAGTCAAAATTATATTTAGGAAACTTAGATGCTCAAAGAGATTGGGGACATGCTAAAGATTATATCGAAGGTATGTGGTTGATGTTGCAGCAAGAGCAACCAGATGATTATGTATTAGCTACTGGAGTAACGAATACCGTACGTCATTTTGTAGATTTAGCATTTAAAAGAGTAGGAATTACTTTAAGATGGGAAGGAGAAGGAGTTAATGAAAAAGGAATTGATATAGAAACAGGGAGTGTATTAGTTGAGGTTGACCCAAAATATTTTAGGCCAACTGAAGTAGATCTACTAATCGGAGATCCAACCAAGGCACAACAAGAATTGGGATGGAAACACAATTATGAATTGGTAGATTTAGTACACGAAATGGTAGATGAGGATGTAAAAGTCTTCAAAAGAGAGAAAATGCTTAAAGAACAAGGAGTATAATGAATAATAATGCCATTTTGCGTAAGGTAAGGTATACCTTTGATTTTAATGACGATAAAATCGTGTCTATTTTTAAATTAGCTGATGTAGAGGTAGAGCGTACTCAAGTTACTAGATGGTTAAAAAAAGATGACCACGAAGAATTTGAGAATTTAAACGATAAACAGTTAGCCACTTTTTTAAATGGTTTTATTAACCTAAGAAGAGGAAAAAGAGAAGGTGAACAACCTAAGCCAGAGAAAAACTTGAATAATAATATTATTCTTAGAAAATTAAAAATAGCTCTCAATTTAAAAGATACAGATATTTTAGATTTATTGGATTTGGCTGATTTTAGATTAGGAAAGTCTGAATTAAGCGCCTTCTTTAGAAAGCCTAGTCATCAGCATTATCGTTTATGTAAAGATCAGGTCTTAAGAAATTTCCTTATGGGAATGCAACTGAAGTATAAAAAAGGAGAAAAGAAAAACAAGTAGATCAGTAGTCCTATTTAGCTAAAGTAATCTGATTAACAGTAATGTCTACTGCTTGCGCATTTTCATCTGAACTAGAGATTTCGTGATCGCCAACTAGTGCTTTATATTCTTCTGGGAGCACTATATCAGGATTTCCGTAATCGTATATATATGTTAATGTACAGAATGTTTTTCGATCATCAAGTATTCCATCGTTCCAGTCTACAGTTCCAGCATAATCCCATTCAAAACCAAAAAAGTTAAACGCTTTACCATTGATTTTTTCTAACTCTTTTAGGCTCGTTCCTATGCGTAGCCCCTTTTGTGTTGTCCATAGAGAATTTTGCCTGCTTACCATAACAGTAAGTAAACCTTCGAAGTTTAAAGTGTCATCAGACCAACTAAATATTACTTCATTAGGAGTGCCTTCATAGAGAGCTGTTGAAATATACTCTCCCATACCTTCGGGGTAGTATTGTGTATTTCTAGTTACATTATCTTTTCCAAATTTTTCAATCAGTTCTGCTTCTGAATTATAAGAAAGTAAGTTGTCTAAAAGGTATTTAGATGCTTCATCAGTAGTATTGTGTTCTTCAGAGTTAGTGAGCTTAGTTGAATGCTCATGCTCTTCTTGATGTTTTGGTGTTTCTTCTTTTGATGTGGTTTCAGAACAACTGTAGTTAAATACTACAAGAAAAGGAATGAGGGTGATAAGGTTTTTCATTTTTTTTTTAGCGAATATAATTATTCTTTCTATGGTGTAGAAGTAGAAAAACGATAAAAAGAGTGGGAGCTGATTAACTGATGTAGGAGTAGCGTGTTAAGTCTGATAAGTATTTATTATACGCCTAGTGATGTTATATTTTATAGCGTGTTTTTGAAAATATGGATATAAAGGCTTTTGTTTCACCAACATTAATTAACTAGAAAAAGGCTCTAACTTGAACTCCTCCAGTGTGAATTGTTTTGGAAGTTGCGCTGTTACGGCCAGTATAGTTTAAAGTCAATTGTAAGTTGTTTGCTAATGTACGTTGAAGCGAGCAATTCCAAGTGTAATTTATTCCAGGTTGGAGAGCTTCAAGCATTTCAAAGGCAATAGTGCTGTTTTCTTCACCAAAATAAATATTATTAACATAATTAAATGCAGCAGTAAAAATCCCTTTACGTAGTTGATTGTATTTGAGTTCGATTCCATAATCATTGATGAATGCCTTTTCCCCAGCTGTAGTTAACTGGTTACGTTTGTCTTTATATTTTGCAATAACAGAAAGTCTAAATTTTGTTGATGGTTGGTAAGAAATTTTACCTTCAGTTTGTTGGATAGCTATGAGGTAATTGCGGTTGTTAGCATATTCTACAGAAGACTCTTTCGTTTCCAATTCACCTTTGATTTGAATTAAAAACGATTTGGTAATATTCCACCTCGTATTAACAGTGTTGCTTACTCTACTTCTAGCATCAAAACCATTAGCTAATAAGGTCTTATTTTGACTGACAAGGTAAGCGTGTTCGATTCCAAAAATAGGGTTGCTTCTGTTAAAATAAATAGAATTCCTAAAAGAATTGTTGAGGGTTTGTAAACTTGAATCTGCAATGTTTTCAGCAAAAGGATTAGCTATTTCTTCTACATTATTGAGTGTGGTTTTTCTATTTGTTCTCAAAGCCGTTTGTGTACTGAATCGGTTGACGAATTGATTCAAAGTCGTTTTCTTTTTTAAAAAGTATCTAGGGTTTATGGTGACAACTTCATTAAAGCTGTTGTTAAAAGTTTTTATGTATTCCTGAGATGGAGTAAATACACGTATGTAGTTAGCTTGGTCAGAAAAAACTGCTGTTTCAAATTCGTTGATGTCTTTTACTCCATCATTATTATAGTCAATCCAAGTGTATACACCTTGCCCTGAGATTACCTCAATATAGCTGAACTCCTTTTTTAATTCTAATCCACTACCAATTTCATAAAATGTAGTAAAAGTAACACCGCCTTTTAATAGTTTTATTTTATGATTAATTCTATTTAATAATGTGTTCTCAGGAGTGTTGTTCGTTAAGTTGGTGTCTTTTATTGTAAGCATTCGATAGGTGGTAGTCCATCGAAGTTGGTGGTTAGGTGAAAATCGATAATTAATTTTTAAACCAGGGTTTCTAGCAAAAGTAGTAGGCTTTAAGTTGTTTTCATAAACATTTTTATCATAGCGTTCGCCATAAAATAACTCTATTTGAGCATTGCTACTATCTAATGTGGCAATAGAAGTTTTCCAGTCATAAAATTGGTAGCTTCTATTAGATAGGCTATCAGCAATGACTTTTCGGTTTAATTCATGAATGTCAGTAAAGCTCAACTTTACTTGTTTTAGATTTTTTGAAATGGAGCTGTTATGTCTTAAAAAAGAGGTGTTCTCAATACTTTTTGATTGTAGAATACTGCCGTTAAACTTTACATCTAATTCATTGTTTAAATCTATTATAATGTCGTTTTTATAACCTTCATAATTGTTGTCTATTTGAAATGTATTGGTTCTAAAGGATAAAAACTCTTTTCCTTTTTGTAAGCGAACTTCTCCCTTGGCTAATGTTTGTAGTGCAGTTGTTGAAATTGTAGTGTTTTGGATGTTCCAATCTCTGGTAAATTCTATAGCTCTATATCGTTCAATTGATTTAAAATGTTCAGTGATTAGTTCGGCTTTAATACTAGAAATTAGAGCCCAGTTTTTGATGAGGCTATCTTTTTTGTTTTGTAGGCTAAGGTTAAAACCAAGTCCAGCGTTGTCTGCTTTGTCAAGGTTTGAAAAAGTATTAATGTCTTGGTTGCTCAAAGCAGCTTCAAAATTTAATGAGGTGTTTTTATTAATGTTTTGTTTCGTTCCGATTGTTATCATCTGTTTTTTTTGTGGAGTAATCAATGTGCGTATAGGAGCATATTCTCCATTGTGAATAATGCTATTGTTAATGGTGTCTGGAGCGATCCATTTATAGATTTTTCCAAAAGCATTAAATCCATCTAAGATATAATCACCTCCGCCAGTTACTTTCGAAAATAGAAGTTGATAAAAAGCGCTATCAGCATTATCAGATTGAATGTATATGGTATAACCTAAGCTGTCAACTCTTTTGTAAAGAACTTGGTTGGCATTAAATTCAACAGAATCAAAACTTGGAAAATAGGCTTGACTTAAATCATCTCCAATAGAGCTAAGATAGGTTCGTTCTTCAGCATCTAGGTCTTGTTGAAGAGGTTGGTTTTTAGCGTCTTGTTCTGAATATACATTGAGGTACCAATCAGCATTTTTGCCTTTGAAATAGTTGCTAGATTCTAGAATTGAACGAGCATAGTTTTTATCAGAATATTGAAACTCAACGATTATTCTTTTGTCTTTAGTGATAATTTGATTAGTGGTAAAAGTTACTTCTGCTGTGTTGTAATCAATAACATAATCATATTCCGTTCCTCTAGTTAAAAGTTGTCCGTCAATATATACTTTCTCACTGCCACTTAAGATAATTATAAATTGTTCGTTATCGGCCCCTGTTAATCGATAAGGTCCCTGATTGCCTTCAACTCCCTGTAGCACATTTCTTGAGAACTTTCCTTTAGAAATAGCCATGGAAGCTGTATTTTTTAATTCAAAATCTTTTTGCTTGTAGGAAAGATTGGTCTTCTTATAAAAAGAGGCGCCTTGAGCTCTTTTGTTGTAATTGATAAAATAACCCTTGGGCTTTTTTAACCAAAAATCACCTGCTTGTAACTTCCAGTTATCTTTTGAGAATAGTTGAATATAAACTTGATCAAAATCATTGAGTTGCTGTGTGTTTCCCTCTGGTTGAATAGGTAGGTTGTCATCGGTAATAGAAGCCAATATTTCAATGTCTTTGTTTACATGACCAGATAATTGAAGGTTAAGGTTAGAGTTGAGTGATAAATCTTGTGCAGAACCAAATAAAACCCCACGAGATAAACTACCAGATTTATTTAATGACTTGTTTCCAAATAAATCAGTGTTTGAAGGAGTAATGCTATATTTTATAGGCGTGTAATTATCTTCTTTGTAGCTGTAAAGTATGCTTGTGTCTTTGTGGTAATAACTCGAAGATAGGTTAAGTGCTAAGGTTCTATATTGGATCTGTAATGTATCTATCCTATTAGTAAGCCATATGAGTTGAGCCTTGCTGTAATCTATCTCAAAATCGGTCTTTTTAAAGTTGGGGTTGCTAGATTGTATTGAAAAATTAAAAGGAGAAATGCTTAATGTATCGATACTAATAATACTGTCGGTTGTAACAATTCTTTTCTGAACGAAATTACTTTGCGCACAGAAAGTAGAGGTTCCCATAATAAAGAAAACTCCAAGAAGAGTTAGTATGTTGTATTGACCTAGCAGTGGTGAAAAAAAATGTGTGGTAGTAAAATAACGGAAAAATAATAAGAATCTTATTTATAGGAGAAGATGTTTTTAAGGAATTACTAAAATAAATTAATGCTGAAAAAGGAATCGTTAATTAGGGTATTTATGTCGTAGAAAAAAATTAACAAAAAAAAAACATTTCCGATAAGCGATAAAAAAGTTGTTTTAATCTGATTAAATTAACTGTTTGATTTGTGTTGTGGGTGTTTGTACTAATTTGGGAATAGGTGATTAGTACTAGGTATGTGCTATGCACATTTTTTTCAATAGGTTTGTACCTCAAAATTAATTTAAACTATGAATAAATTTGTTTTAAAGGTAAGTATTGTTGCTTCATTGATTTTTATAAATCAAGCACAAGCTCAGTATAGTTGTGGTAGTGTATATGCTGTTACCAATGATTCGCCAAATAGAGTAGTTACGATAAACCCAACAACAGGGACAGTTACAGGGAATGTTTACTCAATCCCTTTTACATCTGCAGCTCTAGGGGTAAATGGAGTAACAGGAGAAATCGTTTCAGTTGATATTACAACAAATGCTTCTCCAAACATGCATGTTTATAACCCAGGGGATGGAAGTGTAATAAATTATACAGGTCTGCCTGATCCAGGTATAGATGCTTTTAATCGGTTGGCCTTTGTTCCTAATAGTGAGGTATCTTATCTATTCAATTTAAAAAACAATGTGTTTGTACGTTTAGATTTTACGCCTTCAACCCCTAACTTTACAATGCTTACAGCAACGACTCCACCACCAATTTCTCCCAATGATTATATTGGAGGAGATTTAGTGATGGTTAATGCTTCTTTTGGTTATTTGTTGACTTCAGGGTTTGCAACAGGTGTTAAACATTTGTATTCATTTACAGTATCTGGAAATAATTTAACATTTACAGAATTAGGAACGGCAAATATATCTGGATCTTGTTCAAGTTTATGTGCCGATCCAAATGGTTCTAATAATTTGTATATGAACGCTGGAACCAATTTTTATAGATTTAACCCGACAACTGTAAGTGGATCATTTTTCCCAACTTTGGTTTCAAGTTTAAGTCCTGCTTTAGCTACAGTAGCTGATTTTGCTAGTGTGCCTTATTGTATTTTAGATTCTGATTTGGATGGAGTTGTGGATGATTTAGATCCAGATGATGATAACGATGGGATTTTAGATACTACAGAAGATTTAAATGCAGATGGAGATAATGACCCTTCAACGAATCCTACAGATAGTGATAATGATGGAATTCCAAATTATTTAGATTTAGATTCAGATAATGATGGAATCGCTGATGTTGTTGAGGCGGGAGGTTCTGATCCTGATGGAGATGGTGTTATAGGTACAGGAACTCCAACAGATAATGATGATGATGGGTTAGCTGACATTGTTGATCCAAATCAAGGAGGAACACCTTTTCCTGATTTAGATACAGATAATGATGGGGTCTCAAATTATTTGGATTTAGACTCAGACAATGATGGAATAACGGATATAGAAGAAGCAGGAGGCGTAGATGTTAATAATGATGGACAAGTTGATTATAATTCTCCAGGAAACCCGTTAACCATGCTTGATGGTGATAATGATGGGTTTGCAGATGTTACTGATACAGACAATGGGGGAACGAATTTGCCAAATCCTGATACAGACAATGATGGTTTAAATAATACTGAAGACCTTGATTCAGATAACGATGGAATAACGGATGTTATTGAGGCAGGAGGTTCTGATCCTGATAATAATGGACAGATTGGTTCAGGGACAGGGGTGTCTATCCCAGATTCAGATAATGACGGGCTTTCGAATGTCGTTGATTTAGACAATGGAGGTGTGCCATTAAATCCTCCTAATTCTGATAATGACGCATACCCAAATTATGTAGATATTGATGCGGATAATGATGGAATTGTTGATAATATAGAATCTCAATCTTCCACAGGGCATGTGCTTCCTTCTGGAAATGATTCAGATAATGATGGTATAGATAACGCTTACGATAATCAAAATGGTTTTGGAGGAGCAGGAACTAATCCTGTTAATACTGATGGAACAGATAATCCTGATTATACTGATTTAGATTCGGATAATGATGGGGATGTTGATTTAATAGAAGGTTGGGATACTAATAATAATGGATCGGCTAATACAACTCCATCAGGAAGTGACTCAGATAATGATGGGTTAGACAATGCATTCGATAATACACCATTAACGAACACTAGTGGTAACAACGGAACAAATGCCTCTAATGGAGGTACAACGCCTAATTCATTCCCTAATTTAGATGACAATACTACAGCTGAGTTAGATTGGAGGGAATTGAACTCACCACCAGACAATGATAATGATGGAATTGCAGATGATCAAGATCCAGACGATGATAATGATGGGATTCTTGATGTGGACGAAGATGCCAACTTAGATGGAGATAATAATCCAAATACGAATCCTACAGATACAGATATGGATGGGATTCCAAATATATTCGATTTAGATTCAGATAATGATGGAATTGCTGATGTTGTTGAAGCTGGAGGCTCTGATCCAGATGGAAATGGGCTCTATGGAAATGGAACACCAGTAGATAATAATAATGATGGAATCCCTGATGGAGGGCCATTAACCCCTCCTAATTCAGATAATGATGCACTTTCAAATTTCTTAGATATAGACGCTGATAATGATGGAATCGTTGATATAATAGAAGGACAGTCTACAGCTAGTTATCATGCTCCAGTAGGGCAAGATAATAACCAAAATGGTTGGGACGATAGTTTTGAAGGAGTGAATGTGATTAATATTGCTAATACTGATAACACAGATAATCCTGATTATACCGATTTAGATTCAGATAACGATGGAGAGTTGGATGCTATAGAGGGTTGGGATAGTAATAATAGTGGAAGTGCGAATAACGTTTATTCTGGGACAGATTCAGATAATGATGGGTTAGATAACGCTTATGATAATACCGTTCTTACAACTGGAACAGCAGTGGTTACTAACCCAACGAATGGAAATTCAACACCTAACACATTTTACGATTGGGATGTACCTAATTCTCCAGAAAGAGATTGGAGAGAAACCAACTTGTTAGCAGATAATGACAACGATGGAATAGTGAATTCTGTCGATCCAGATGATGACAATGATGGAATTCTTGATGTAGATGAGGACTTAAATTTAGATGGAGATAATAACCCGAATACAAATCCTACAGATACAGATATGGATGGGATTCCAAATATATTCGATTTAGATTCAGATAATGATGGAATTGCTGATGTTGTAGAAGCAGGAGGTTCAGATCCAGATGGGAATGGAATAATAGGAAATGGTACCTTTGTTGATGCAGACAATGATGGGTTATCCGATATTGTTGATCCTTCATTTAATGGTACGCCATTGGCAAATACAAATTCTGATGGAGATGCATTGCCTAATTCATTAGATATAGACGCTGATAATGATGGTATTGTCGATAATATTGAAGGTCAAACAACAGCAAATTATCATGGCCCTTCAGGTGTTGATGCTAATCAGAATGGTTGGGATGATAGTTATGAAGGGGTAAATGTCATTAATTTAGCAAATTCAGATAATACTGATGCTCCAGATTATTTAGATTTAGATTCAGATAATGCTGATGAAGATGATTGGGAAGAAGGACCAGGAGTTCCTCTTTCTGGAGGAGATAGTGATGGAGATGGATTGTATGATGTGTACGATAATGTGCCAATGAACGCTACAACAGCAAATAATGGGACGAATATTACCAATGGGAATCAAACTCCGAATAGCTTTCCAAATATAGATGGAGATGATCCTCTTGAAAGAGATTGGCGTGATCCACATGAGTTACCAGATAATGACCAAGATTCAATAGATGATTCTTTGGATCCAGACGATGATAATGATGGAATTCTTGATGTGGATGAAGATGCGAACTTAGATGGAGATAATAATCCACATACGAACCCAACAGATAGTGATAATGATGGAATTCCAAATATTTTTGATTTAGATTCAGACAATGATGGAATTGCTGATGTTATTGAAGCAGGAGGTACTGATCCAGATGGAGATGGAATTATCGGTTCAGGTGTTCCAGCAGATTCAGATAATGATGGTTTAGCTGATGTTGTTGACCCTTCTACTGGAGGTCAGCCATTGGAGAATCCAGATTCAGATAATGATGGTCTTGCTGATGTGAATGATATTGATGCTGATGATGATGGAATTGTCGATAATATTGAATCACAAGCGTCTGATAATTATGTCGCTCCATCTGGAAATGATGTCAATCAGAATGGATGGGATGATGTTTATGAAGGAAATGGAGCGATAGTTCCTGTAAATACCGATGGAACAGATAATCCTGATTATACCGATTTAGATTCAGATAATGATGGGGATTTAGATAGTGTAGAAGGTTGGGATGTAGACAATGATGGTGTCGCTGATACAACACCTCAAAACTCTGACTCAGATAACGATGGTTTAGATGATGGATATGATAATGTAATCTTGTCTTCTGTGTCAAGTGGAACAGGAGCTAATGCAACCAATAGTTTTACTGAGCCAACAGATTTTCCTAATAATGATGAAGCAGCAACTGCTGAGTTAGACTGGAGAGAAAACAGTAATGTAGAATTGGTTATTCCTCAGGCATTTTCTCCAAACAATGATGGTTTGAACGATGTTTTTGAGATTAAACAATTGGTTAACTTTCCAACTAATACAATGACAATTTTAAATCGTTGGGGGAATAAAGTATACGAGGTGGATGAGTATCACCTTAACCCTTGGAATGGGAAAAATACATTTGGAGTGACTGTAGGAGGTGAGGATCTTCCAGTTGGGACTTACTTCTATATTTTAGAAGTGGAAATCAATGAAGAAGTAAAAGTTTATAAAGGATATGTTTATTTATCAGAATAATAAAGTAATGAAAGGATTATTGATAGTATTATTTATCGGTCTAGGATTGATAAGTAAAGCACAACAAGAAGCAATGTTTACACATTATGCTTTTAATACACTTGCAGTGAACCCTGCATATGCAGGAAGCAGAGATGCAATAACGGTTACGGGGTTACATCGTAGTCAATGGGTAGGTTTTGATGGTGCTCCAACAACACAAACATTAACAGTTCATAGTCCAATGTTTAATGACCAAATAGGAGTGGGGTTGAGTGTTTTAAATGATAAAATAGGCCCTTTAAACTCTACCAATTTAAATGTCGATTTTGCTTATAAATTGAGAATAAACCCTAAGGCTAGATTAGCATTTGGATTAAAAGGAGGTGTGAATATTTTACAAGGAAATATGACTTCTCTAATAGTAAACGATGAAAATGATAATTCTTTTTCAAATAATATTCAGAGTAAGTTGTTGCCTAATTTTGGCTTTGGGATGTACTATTATACAGACAAATGGTATGCTGGTATTTCAACACCTAAACTATTAAACAACGAATTATCAACTACAGGAACAGTGGTAACTTTAGGAACAGAAAAACGACACCTTTATTTGATTGGAGGTATGTTATTCAACTTGAATAAGGATGAGTCGCTTAAATTTCGACCAACTACTTTAATTAAGGTTACCGAAGCAGCCCCAATAGAAATGGATTTAACAGGGATGTTTGTGTTGCAGGATAAAGTTGAGTTAGGAGCAATGTTCAGAACTGGAGATGCTGTAGGTTTATTATTGGGATATAATTTTACTCCACAACTAAGATTGGGATACTCGTTTGATTGGTCTTTTGTCAATAATACAGCCAAGTACAATAACGGTTCACATGAAGTAATGTTTAGATATGACTTCATATATGGAGATAAAGAAAGAGTTAAATCACCTAGATATTTTTAAAGAGGTTCATTCGGTAGTAGTAAAGAAAAAAACTTAAAATGAAAAAGATTGGAATAGTATTAATGTTGGGATGCATCATTAATGTAGCGTTTGGACAGAAAAGTACAAAAGAGCTAAAAGCGGAGGAGTTGTTTAAGGCATATTCTTATGATAAGGCGATAAAAAAATATAGTGCCGTAAAATCATTAAGTATTGAAGGTAAAAGGAACCTAGCTGAGGCTTATGTTAAACAAAATGATTTTGCAAACGCAGAAAATACTTATGCAAGCTTAATGCAAACAGGAGTTGCTAATGCGGAAGATGTTTTTAGTTATGCTTATGTTTTACGTCGAAATGGAAAATATGCTGATAGTGATAATTGGATGAAAAAATTCCAAGAAAAGGCGCCAAATGATATTAGAGCTAAAAATTATGTTAGTAAAGCATCTCAATTGGCTAAAATTCAAAAAGATGAAGGGAGGTATAATATTACGCATTTAGATATTAACTCTGAACAACAAGATTTTGGAACTGCTTATTATCAAGATCAAATCGTATTTGCAAGTACAAGAACAGGAGTGAAAGGTGTTAAAAGAACTTATAATTGGAATAATTTACCTTTTTTGGATTTATATATTGCTAATACAGATGGTAAGCAATTAAGTGAGGTAAAACAGTTAAAAAAAGCTTTGAACAATAAGATGCATGAGGGACCAGCTTCGTTTTCTAAAGATGGTAAGTTGATGGCTTTTACAAGAAACAATTATGAAGATAAAAGCTCAAAAGAGACGATTAATTTAGAGTTGTTTTTTGCTGTAAAATATGATGATGGAGAATGGTCTGATCCTAAAGCTTTCAAGTTAAATAATAAGGAGTATTCTGTGGGACACCCTTGTCTTTCTTCAGATGGTAAAACAATGTATTTTGTCAGTGATATGCCTGGTGGTGCTGGTGGAACAGATATATATAAAATCACTAAGGTGGATGATAATATATGGGGAGAGCCAGAAAACTTGGTGAATATTAA
The DNA here is from genome assembly GCA_030426105.1 of Bacteroidia bacterium. Lineage (GTDB taxonomy): Bacteria > Bacteroidota > Bacteroidia > Flavobacteriales_D > Parvicellaceae > S010-51. The sequence goes on from JAUHZI010000007.1 coordinate 43,284, forward strand.
TACTGAAGGTAATGAAATGTTTCCATTTTTTCACGAAGGTCAAAAAATCTTATTTTTTGCAAGTAACGGACATTTAGGATTAGGAGGTTTGGATGTTTTTCTTGCTCCAGAAGTTGGAGGGTTTTCATCGGTAATTAATGCTGGGTTTCCATTGAATTCAAAAGCTGATGATTTTGCCTTAATTGTAGATGGGGAAATGAAGAAGGGGTATTTCTCTTCAAATAGGGAGACAGGAAAAGGAGATGATGATATTTATTCTTTTGAATTCCTTAAACCATTTATGTTTTGTAAGGCAATCAAAGGAAAAGCAAAAGATAAAAAAGAGAATGTCTTAGCAAGTACTTTTGTTTATTTATATGATAGTAAAAAACAAATTGTTGATTCTGTTTTAACTGGAGAAGATGGTGCCTATGAGTTTTGTGTTGAAGAAAATAAAAAGTATTCATTAAGAGGAACAAAAGAAAAATATTTTGATGGAGCTAATAGTGTTGATACAAAAACCGATAAAGATGTTGTCTATGCAGATGTCGTGTTAGAAAAAGATCCTGGGTTATCGCTACTTTGTTTAATTAAAGATAAAAGTACTGGAGAGCCATTAGAAGGTGTAAATATTAGATTTACAAATAATATTAAAGGAATAAGTGAAGATATTGTGACACCAAACTCAGGGAACTTTGTCAAGCCGTTAAAGGAGAATAAGCTGAATGATAGAGTAAGTTATAATTTAGTAATCGAAAAGGATGGATATTTGTCAAAAACAATAACCTACAATAAATTGTTAGACCGCGAAGGGCAATACAAAATAATTGAAGAGTTAGATAAAATGGATGTAGGAATGGATTTAAGTAAGTTTATTGAAATTAACCCAATTTATTTTGATTATAATAAATATTACATAAGAGATGATGCAGCTGTTGAATTGGATAAAATCGTAAAAGTAATGAATGAAAATCCAGGAATGTATATTGAATTAGGGTCTCATACAGATTGTAGGGGAACTGAGGCCTATAATGAGAAACTTTCTGATAGAAGAGCTAAGTCCTCAGCTAAGTATATTAAGTCTAAGATTACTAACCCAGAACGTATATACGGAAAAGGTTATGGAGAATCTCAACTAATTAACCATTGTGCTTGTGAGGGAAGAGTGAGGTCTAAATGTAGTGATGAAGAACATCAGGCAAACAGAAGAACGGAGTTTCGAATTACAAAGATTGATACAGATGTAAAAGTCAAAAATAATAGTCCTCAATCGTTTAATAGATAATAAAAAAAGCCACTTATTTAAGTGGCTTTTTCATTGATAAAAACTGATTGATTAAATGTATACAATAGTCTAGATCCATACCAGCTAAAGAGTTCACCATCTACAAGTTTGCATTCAGTATTAGGGAGTAGTTCTTTTAGTTCCTCAATGTCTTTTGTTTTAAAAGGATATGGTTCGCTAGATAAAAAAATAGTATCAGGTTTTAAGGCTTTAATTTGATCTATGGTGATAGTTTGGTATCGTTCTTTTAAAAAGCAGTTTTGATAGCCTAAAAGAGTAAGGATATTGTGAATATAGGTGGCAGTTCCAACAGCCATGTATGGCTTCCTCCAAATTAAATAAATGACTTTTGGGTTGAGAGGAGCAGGTAGAGTGTAAGTTTTTCTATTTCTTTCTATTTGTAGCACTAAATTTTCCCCAGCTTTAGTTTTGTTGCATAGATCCGCAATCTTTTGAATTGCAATAAGAGCTTCATGGTAGCTGTTAATATCACTTATCCATACATTATAATCTCTAGAAAGTGCTTCAATTTCTTCTTTTGTGTTTTCTTCTTTATTGGCGATTATTAAGTCAGGGTTAAGCGCTTTTATCTTTTCAAAATCTACAGATTTAGTGCCTCCCACTCTTGTTTTTGATCGAAACCAAGACTCTGGCTTAATACAAAATTTTGTAATGCCTACAACGCGTTCATTTAAGTCTAAGTCATGCAATAACTCTGTTAAAGAAGGAACAAGACTAATAATTCGTTGTGGGGATTTAGGTAGTTTAACAGTTCTACCCATCATATCTTTTTCTTTTACATACATATTAAAATATATAACCTGTACCGTAAAACATTCCCCAAGTGTTTACACCTACAGAGTAACTACCTCCTAGATACATTACAAAGTTTTTGTCTTTGATAATGCGAACTCTGTTGGTAATTAGTGGGGCAAAGGCTAATTGATAATTACTTCTGAAAATTACACTCCCCAGTGTTCCAATATCCATTTCAACTTCAGCGTCGTAGGGTATTTTAAAGTTGAAAAGTTTAAATTCTGCTCCAGTGGCTAGAGTTGGAGAAGCCTTCTCACTTACAAGTTTTCCATCAATTACAAATTGTTTGCTTTCAGTAGGTAGGTTAAAAACAACAGGGATTTTAATGCGTTTAAATGGTCTAAATTCAGAGAAAAAAACCATTGAGTTTGTTGGGATAACAACATTAAAGTCAGTTTTAATAGCTGCTGCCTGATCATTTGAAATGAATAATGTTGATTGGCCAAAACTGAGCTCAAAGCTACTAGCAATAGAGTCTTGCTCTTGGCTCCATAGAGAAGAGGTAATCAATAAAAAAAAGAAAGGGACTAGCCCTTTCTTCCAGTTTTTATATAGGTTAAGCAATCGCATTGATTAAATCCTGCTTTGTTATAATGTGATGCTTATCTGTGTCATATTTGACTAGAATGGCAGTAGCATCTTGTTTGAATAAAAGAGATAAGTCTTCAAGACAAGCCTTTTCTTCAACAATAGGGAATGGAGCTTCCATGATGTTTTTAACAGGAAGTTCTTTTTGCTCGGGATTGTCTAATAGTTGTGCAAATAAGTGATTGTCAGTCAACGAGCCAACAAATGTATCCTCATTAATAACAGGGATTTGTGAAATTCCATATTGTTTCATTAAAATCATAGCTTGAGAAACAGGAGTGTCTGGTGTAACTGTTACTAGGTGTTTACCTTGGTGGTCTTTAATTAAGTCTACAGCACAAGACTTTTCCTCTTCTAGAAAACCTCTTTCTCTCATCCAGTCATCGTTAAACATCTTACCAACGTATCTACTTCCATGGTCGTGGAATAAAACAACAACTACATCATCTTCT